>JBLMZW010000164.1:0-32379 GCA_050259035.1 Chitinophagales bacterium
CAAGGGTATTGCCATAAAAGAAATGATTTTCGCTTATTTAAGCTATCCCGCACATCAAACCTACAAATACAAGAGGAATTTTTTACGCCACGAGATTATCAAAAACCGCAGTTAGATTTTACTGATATTTTGGCAACTATGCAAACAAGAATTAAAATTCGTATTCATAAATCTGTCATGGACAGGGTACTTGATTATTGCACTTATGAACACTTTTCACCAGACGGTGATGAGCATTATATTGTTAGCTTTCCTTTCATTGAGAAAGAATACTACTACAATATTCTTTTCAGTTTTGGGGATAAATGTGAGTGTTTAGAGCCGTTACATATCCGCACAGAAATGAAGCGTATAATACATGATATCGCTACCATATACGAAAGTTAATACATGGAGTAAGACGAAAAAGACTGCCGTATCTCTTTAATTGCTCTTCAAATTGGCACATCTCTTAAAGTAAATCCGCTCCCTTTTGAGCATGGCAAAGGAGTTCTCGCAACAAGCATTATCGGAGGGATTACCTTTTCTGCTTATGCTACTTTCGATCTGGTTTTCATTGAGATATTTTTCGACATACCAACCCCAGTTCCGTCCCACCTATCACCGGGCTGGAGCCCGGCGTTCCCAAAATGGAGCTCAACGTCCCCATGTTAATCGCTCCGCACGAAGAGTTTTCTCGGCATCTTTGTATTATATAGCATGACAACGCGATTCCGGTTAGCTACGGCCAATGAATAAAGAGTGCAGAAAGGTCATGGAATCGGTAACCATCTTTGGACTTACATGCATATATAGTATCAGGGATAGGAGGTGATGAAGTGCAGCAGAAGTACACGATGAGATTTATAAAGGATGAATTTTCGTGCCCCGTTGAGTGCTACGGGAAGAAGTACCAGGTGCAGCAAGGGGATACCCTGTATTTGATCGCCAAACAGTTTGGAGTTCCGCTCAATGTTTTGATTGTTGCCAACCCACAGATACCTGACCCAGATGTAATTTATCCTGGCCAGGTGATTTGCATCCCGACAAGCTATCCGTCTGAATGTCTGGGGCAGCTTTACCGCGTTAAGCAGGGGGATACCATGTTTAAAATCGCTCAGCAATACGGAGTCCCTCTCAATGTACTGATTTTTGCCAATCCACAGATTAAGAATCCGGACCTGATCTTTCCGGGCCAAATACTCTGCATTCCGTCTTCGTACCCGGCCAGTTGCAATGGTCAGCTCTATAAAGTAAAACAAGGGGATACCCTGTATATGATCGCCAAGAGGTATGGAGTACCGCTGAATGCTTTAATAGCTGCCAATCCGCAAATTCCGAATCCGGACCTGATCTATCCCGGGCAGATCATCTGCATACCTAGAATGGTAGGCGACGAAGGCTGTATGGTAGATCCATAGAGTTAAAGCGGAATAGCAGGTAAGGTAAAAGGGCTGCGGTAATTCGCAGCCCTTCCCTATATCAGCCTTATTTTGTTTAACTAAAGACCGGACAGAAACTCCAGTAGATCTTCCAGGCTTCCTTCCCAGTCCGGCTTTACGTCAAGATGTCCGTTTAAAAGCCGGTCCTTTACCAGGAACGTTTTCATTCCCAGCTGAGCTGCGGTAAGATCCTCAGCCGCATCATTTCCTACCATAAGACATTCTGCGGGCTTAACTCCCAACCGGTCGGCTACTTCCTGGTAGTACTCGGTATGCGGTTTAGTAAAATGCATGTCTTCGTAAGTGGTCACCAGATGATAGGGGTAATCCCCTACCCCGGCCCAGTTTAGCCGTTTGTCTATGGCCAATCGCGGAAATACCGGATTGGTGGCAATAGCTACTTTGCCCCCCAGTTCAAATGCTCTTTTTACTATGGCCTGAGCCAGAGGATAGATATCGACGAACTTTTGCAGGCGATCGAAACGTTGTTGATAGAATTCGTCGAACAAAGGAACATAAATCTCCGTTTCGTGGTCGGCTGCGGCAAAAAAGTCCTGTTCGAAAACCTGCTGGTTGGTCAAAAGAGGATCCTTGTTGCCTATCATGGCATCACTGGCCTTCCATACCCTGACGGGAAGCTCTTTCGCTTCTATTCCTCTTTCACGGGCGGTATGTACCATTTCCCGAAAGTACTCCTGCAGGAAATAATCCATATCGATGTCCAGCAGCGTGCCATCCAAATCAAAAAGTATCGCCTTAAACAACTCTGATCCTCCTTAATTCTAATTATCCCAGGGATGTTGCCCCTTTGCTCATATTGTGCATAAGAATTACCGATTGATTGCGGTTTTCCATATAAAGAACCGCTTCCAGCCCGCCGATCTCCAGGCTCTTATTTACTGCCTCTTTAGTTAGCCTTATGGCCAGGGGATCCTTTGACACCATAATGCGGGCCAATTCCAAAGCATTGTCCATTAATTGTTCCCTTTCCACGCAGCGTGAAACATAGCCCAGGGCCACTGCTTCCTCGGCACTCATAAACCTTCCGGTAAGGAGAAATTCGTAAGCGCGTCCAAAACCAATCATACGGGGTAAGAAGTAACTGGAGCCCATGTCGGCTCCGCCCAGCCCTACATTTATGTAAAAGGCGGAGAAACGGGCATCCGGTGAAATTATACGTATATCAGAAGCCAGGCTAAAACTGAAACCAGCTCCAGCCGCCGCACCGTGAACCAGGCAGATTATCGGCTGCGGAATCTGGCGCATGGCCAGCTGTACTTCCGCCAGGCGAGTTTGCCAGTCATAAAGAGCGGGGGCATTTAACATGCTTTCATCTACGCTCTCCTTAATGTCCAGACCGCCGCAGAAACCCTTTGGCCCTTCGCCCCGAAGAATTATTACCCGGGGGTCCAGAAATTTGTGCTTCAGTTTGGCCCACAGATCAGTTAGTTCGTCCAGCATAAGTCGATTAAGTGCGTTCAGTTTCTCGGGCCGGTTCAAAACCACCCCTAAAATGCCGGGTTCAATCTCATCTAGTCTAATTGTTTGGTAGTCAGGAAAACTCATTACTAAAACCTCCCTTTCAACTTTTAATCCTCGAAGACTTTCCAGTATTCTTTCTCTCCCTCCCAGTTGCAGGTCTCGAAAAAGCTCTTCGGCGGACGCAGAACGATAGCCCGGGCCTGTGCAGTCACAGTACCGTCCTCCAGGCGGATCTCCCCCTCGACCTGCGCCCGGGTGCTATTCCCCTTCACTATCCACCCAACCACGGTTAAAGGCTGGTCGGTCGGGGTCGGTTTCCGGTAAGTAACCTCCAGCTTGGCGGTTACAAACAGGTTGTCCTCCCCTTCCAAAAGGATTGCCCTCCCGGAGGTCTCATCCAGCAGGGCAGCAATTATCCCACCATGCACAAAACCGGGGTAGCCGTTGAAGTAGCTTGGAATCGTTACCTTGGACCAGACCTGCCCCTTTTCACGGTCGCTATACCAGGTCATCTTTAAGCCCCGGTCATTCTCCCGGCCGCATAAGAAACAAGTACGGGAACTGGGCTGTTTCTCCATTTTCTGTCACTTCGCCTTCCAGTTTTTTGCCTTTCGTTCCATTATACCAAATCAGCTGAACCCAGGTAGTCTCTAAAGGATGTTGCGGACGATACCGAACCTCAATGTACCAGCTTTCTTATCATAGCCAAATTCTTTGCAGTATATGGAGCATAACGCATCTTCATATCGATCAGAGTCGATTTATTGAGTATAGATTTCCGGTGGGAAAATGTCTCGAACGTGGCCTTCCCGTGATAACTGCCCATCCCGCTGAATCCCACCCCTCCGAATGGGAGGTTCGGATTGCCGGCATGTACCAGAGTATCGTTAATGCACCCGCCGCCGAAAGAAGTCTTGGCCAGGACTTCGTTCTGTACGCCGTTATTATTACTGAATAAATAAAGGGCCAAGGGCTTGGGCCTGGAATTGACAAAATCGATGACCTCATTTATCGATGTATAGGTCAGCACAGGAAAAATCGGGCCGAATATCTCCTCCTTCATCACTTCTGATTCGCGGGAAACATCGGTCAGCAATGTCGGCGCTATGTAGCGTTCAGCCGGGTTACACTGTCCCCCCAGATAGATTTTCTCCCCATTCAGGAGATTAACCAGCCGCGCATACTGATCCATATTGATAATGCGGCCATAATCCAGACTCACTGACGGGTCTTCTCCGTACAATTCACGGATCGCAGTCTTCATAGCCTTTAGAAATTGGTCCTTGATTGACGCATGCACCATAAGGTAATCGGGGCAGATGCAAGTCTGTCCGGCGTTGACGAACTTACCCCAGGCTACCCGCTTGGCCGCCAAGGCCACGTTCACGTCTGAATGAACGATGCAGGGGCTTTTACCGCCCAGCTCCAGGGTTACCGGGGTGGGGTTTTTCGCCGCGGCCTCCATGACGATTTTCCCCAGGGTCGGACTACCGGTAAAAAATATAGTGTCATACGGCTGCTGGAGAAGACCTTTTATTACTTCCCGGCCTCCTTTGAAAACCGATATATATTCGGGTGGAAATGTATCGCTTATCAGTTCGCTTATGACTTCGCTGGTGGCTTCTGAATAATGGGCCGGTTTCAATACCGTGCAGTTGCCCGCGGCGATGGATCCGACCAGGGGCTGCATCAGGAGTTGGAAAGGATAGTTCCACGGTGCGATGATTAAGGCCATTCCGTAGGGTTCCCGGATTATAAAGCTCTTGCCGGGAAAACCCTTGACTCCAGTGCCGACACGCTCGGGTCTTGCCCATTTTTTCAGATTCTTAATATGGAGATGAAGTTCCTCATATACCCCGCCGATTTCTATCATATAACCTTCAAATTCCGATTTGTGCAGATCATGGTGAAGAGCATCCAGTACCTTCTTTTCTTTCTTCTCGATGGCGGATTTCAGCTTTTTCAGCATATTTATCCGGAAATCAATATCCCTGGTTTTCTGTGAGTTGAAGAATTCCCTCTGCCTCTCTAAGGTTCTTTCAATACCTTCTCCCATAATTGAACCTCCCTTGAAAACTAGCTTCGACCCGTAAATACGGGTTTTCGTTTCTCTAAAAAGGCCCGGGCCCCTTCCTGGAAATCTGGAGATGACCAGGCCAGGACCTGATACAGGGCTTCAGCCTCAGCCTGCTCATTAAAGTCGCTGGCATCAGCCTGACGCAGTAATTTCTTGATCATGGAACTGGTATAAAGAGGACCTCTCGCCATTTTCCCGGCCCACTTCAGGGATTCCTCTAAGGAGTTTCCGGCCGGGACCACCTTGTTTATGAGACCCAGCTGTGATGCCTCTTCCGTGTTTAGCACTTTTCCCAGCAGTAAAATCTCCGCGGCTTTATGATAGCCCACCTTGCGGGTGAGAAAATAGGAACAGCCGCTATCCGGGCAAAACGCAATATGAATGAAACTAAACAGGAAACGGGCTTCCTCCGCTGCAATGATCATGTCACAAGCCATCATCATGGATAAGGCAGCGCCCGCCACTGCCCCGTTAACAGCAGCAATTACCGGCTTGCCAATGTCTAAGATGCGTCTTACTGTTTCGGTCGATCCGTCAAAAGTCCATTTGGCCCTGGCCGGGCTGTCCATCTCCGCCAACAAATTAATATCTCCCCCCGCCGAGAAAGCCAGACCGGTTCCCGTGAGAACCACTACTTTCACGTCTTCCCGCTCATTGGCCTGAGTGGCTGCATCAATAAGCCCCTGACACAGATCATGATTAAACGCGTTGAAATTCTGCGGATGATTCATAGTGATTATCGCTACGCCCTGTTCATTAACCTCGAACAGAACCGCATCACCCATTCGCTGTCACACTCCTCCCGAATGAAAAATTTAACCAGTCAATTAATATCGCAAGGAACTGCACTGGACCCCACAGGATCTGATCAATTCGATGGCCCGGTCAATCTCATTTCGAGGCGGGGTCGCCGAACCTCGTAAGATGTAACTTCTCCCGAGCATTTGATACTTGTATTCCCCGTAGCCGTAATAAGGGGACAATTCGATGGTTGGATCAGGTATGTTTTGTTTAACCCAGACCGCCAATCTCAGAAGGTCATCATCGCCGTCGGTATAACCTCGAATCAGCGGATATCTTACGGTAATATTGGTATAAATCCGGGCTAGCCGGGACAAGTTCTTAAGAATCAATCGATTGTCAACTCCGGTAAGTTTTTGATGTTTCACTGGATCGATTTGCTTGATATCGTAGTAGATTAAATTCAGGCAGGAAGCAGCTTCCTTTAAAGATTGCCAGGCAGCAAGCCCTGCGGTTTCGATAGCGGTATGGATGTGGTTCTCCTGACACAGTTTCAGCAATGCCACAACGAATTTGGGCTGCAGCAGTGGTTCCCCGCCCCCGAGGGTGACGCCCCCTCCCGAGGAATGATAAAAACTCGTATCCCGCCTTATTTCATCGAATACCTCGGCCACAGTTTTCCAGGCACCGGCCAATGTAATTGCCTTAAAGCTGCAGTTGTCGGTACATAAGCCGCAGACATTGCAGCCATCCGGGTTAAGCCTCACACAATCATTTTCATCGAAACACAGGGCCTTATCCGGGCAGGTGTCACTACATTTACCGCACCGCTGACAGACCCGCTCATCATACATCAGTTCCGGAACCGCTTTTTGCGATTCAGGATTGGAACACCATAGACACCGCAATGAACATCCTTTGAAAAATACCAGAGTTCGGATGCCGGGGCCATCCTGCAGGGAAAACCTCTGAATATTAAAAATCAAAGCCCGGCTGTTTTCCCCGCCCTTAAGAGCTTTTATAGTCATGGTTTTTCAGTAAGTATCAAGTCCTGGTATCCCATTTCCGCCAGTATGATAGGAAACATTCTAAAAGCCGGCTTTATAACCGGCAGGAGTTTTAACATGGCGGTTACCTTACCGCCCTGTTTGATACGGCCCTGGGCCACCCCGGCGATTGGATTCTCCATTCCATGCCAGAACCGGTGTGAGAAGTCGGCCGCCTGCCGGGCCCAAACATCTTCTTTTAGATCACACGGACCCACATAATAGGATCCATAGTATCCTTCAGGCGGCTGGTTCTTTAGATCCAGTGTGATTTCGCCATCCGGATCGGTATAAATGAATTTAATTATGATGCCGGACTTCTTCATCTGAGGCCCTATTTTTTCATCCCGCATTACCCGGTCCATAAAATACCCGTAAATCTCATAAAGGTGATCCGTGTCCCGGTAATACTTGCTCACACAGTTACCCCCCATCAAAATATTGAAACTTTAAGCATTACTTTCTCTGGTCAAATCTTCGGCCAAAAAGTACACTGGCCATGGTGATCCTGAGCATTTGAACCGTGCCCCCGGCTACTCCCCAGGCCCGGCCATCCCTTAACATCCTCTCCACTGGAAACTCCTTGCTGTATCCATATCCCCCGAGTACCTGCATGGCCTTATTGGTGACATCTATAACCATTTCATTGGCGAAGCATTTGGCCATCGAGGACTGGTACATCGAAGGCAGTCCGTTACCGCTTTCGCTGGCCGCCCGGTATACCAGGAGGCGGGCCGCGTCAAGCTGCATAGCCATATCCACTATCATGAATTGAATGCCTTGAAACTCACTGATGGGCCGGCCAAAGGCTTTTCGCTCCATAGCATATTGTCGGGCTGCTTCCAGTGCTCCCCCGGCGACTCCGAGGCACATGGCCGCGTTGCCGCAGCGTTCCAGGTCAAACGCAGTCATAAGTTTGTTAAAGTCGCCGCTTTTAACTACCACATTCTCTTTGGGAACCTTCACGTCATCAAATATCAACTCGCAGGAGGGCATCCCTCTGAGGCCCAAAAAGTCTTCTTGTTTGCCAAAGCTAAAGCCCGGGCTGTCCTTCTCCACCAGGAGGGCTCCAATCCCCTTGTAACTCGGGATGTCGCCAAAACGAGTGTATACCAGGTAGTGGGAAGCATGGCCGCCTCCGGAAATGAATATTTTTCGGCCGTTCAATAAATAGCAGTCGCCCATATCCACCGCCCTGGTGGTTAACGCGGTCAGATCCGAACCGGCTCCTGCTTCGGTCATACTTACGGAAACGCTGTATTTACCGGCACATACTCCGGGTATAATCTGCTGGCGCTGTTCCTCGGTGCCGAATTGTTCGATCACTCTTATCGGACCAACATTTGATTCAAATACCGGGCTGGCAATCACCGGGCTGAATTTAGCCAGTTCTTCCACTGCCAGTATGGCGTTCAAGGCCGGTTGCCCGCCCCCGCCCCACTGCGAATCGATGCACATTCCTAAAAGCCCCATGCCGCCGTATTTCCCCATCAAATGTTCAGGGAATTCACCGCTCAGGTCTACGTTTCTCGCCAACTCATGAAAATTTTCTCTTTCCCCCATTTTCCGAACGGTATTTATCAGCATTTTCTGTTCGTCGGTTAATTGGAAATCCACTGCGTAACCTCCCCCCTGTTATATTTGCGTAATTAACCAACCCCTAAATAAGCTCGGTCAGGTCAGCTATCCGCTCTAGATTATCCAGGTTGAGAATTTTTTCGATAACCTGGTTGAGCTTGGAGTTATCCCTTCCCCCCGCAAATCTTCTGAGCTTGTCTATAAGTTCATCTTCCGTTAAGGGATCCCGGGGATCCCCTTTCGGTATGTCGATTTGCCGGGTCAGTAGCTCGCCATTTTTTAACCTAATCTCTACCCGACTTGAGGTCATTCCAGGGTAAACCCGGTTTAACTCCTCATCCATATTCACCGTAACCTTGCTGGCCAGTTCAAGCGTCTTCGAGTCTTTTATCCGCTGCTCGGTCAACTGCCCGGGCCCTAGCTCACCGTCCAGCAAGCACACCGCCACCACGTAGGGTATAGAGAATTGAGCATTCACAAAACTCTTTTGCGCATCCATGCCCTTGCCAACCGCGATTTGCGCGATGCCGTAGGTATATACCGCGATACTGTCAATATCACCAGGATCAATTAAACGTTCGCGGCGGAGTTCCAGCACCGCCTGAGCCGAACCATGGGTATGACGACAGGCCGTATAGGGTTTGAAATACACATCCATAATTGAATAAGACTCGCCCAGGCCTTCAATAAGTCTCCCCAGTTGAGGTTTGCCGCCGGTGGTTATCGTGGCGAATCCCCCATTAAGTACCGAACCCTCCAATATGTAAGGCGCGCCGGTTATTTCCTGCCCGGCCAAACCGGCGGCCATTATTCCGGCATTGGCCGCCTGACCGCCCTGCACAATTTTGATCGTAAAACCTCCCATTAACTGCTCGGCCATACATATGGGAAGCAGGTAACCCGCATTGCTCAAAGCGTTCAAGGTGGTATCGCCGTTAAACTTTCTTAATCGGGCCACCGCTGCCGCAGCCCCGAAAGCTCCACAAGTCCCAGTCGGCAAAAAACCTGACAGGGTTTGCCAGGGATGGGCTGCAGAAGCTACCCTATTGGCGACCTCATAACCGGCCGCAATAGCCTCTATAATGTCAGTTCCTTTGCATCCCAAGTCCTCTCCAACCGCGATAACTGATGGAATGACCGCGGTTCCGGGATGGCTCCCGCCGAAGCGTAGTCCATCCTGGGCCTCAATAGCCTCGCCGTTGGTCCCGTTTACAAACGCGGCATGGTGGATGTCGGTCTTAAACCCACAGCCCAGGGCAGTGGCCCTGGGCTCCCCGCCCAGAGACTTTATGTAGGCCGCCACCCTGGTGGCAGCCTGCAGTTCAAGCGAGCCATAGATATTAGCGACATAATCCAACAGGCAGTGTTTGGTCTTCGCAATCACTTCCGGCGGCAGATGCTCGATGGTGATTTCAGAGCAAAACTCCGCCAGCCTTCGAGTATATTCCATCCTCTCCCCTCCAATACTTGAGTCCATTACACATATCCGCGTTTGAGGTAGATGTTCAACATCCTTTGCGGATCAATAACTTCCCTGATCACCCTCAGTTCCTCGAGTGTGGGCGGCTCAGTCTGGCAGACATTGTCTGCAATCTTTAGCTCCCACGGGGTCAGACTGATAACCTCTTCGATTGAACTATCCGGATGATAGCTGGCTAAATAGGCTTCTTTAGTGTCCTGATCAAAATGCAGCACCGCTTTATTGGTTATAATCACATAAGGCCCAGTATTCGCAGGAAGGCCCCACTTCTCCCTTCCCCCGGCTCCGTCGCAATAACCGGGCGTAGTTATAAAGTCCACCTTTTCCGCCAAGCGCCGTTTATCATGCAAAGCGACGATAATCAGACGTTTGGCCAAACAGCCAATCGGGTTAGCCCCTCCGCTGCCCGGCAGCCTGCTTTTCGGATGATTATAGTCGCCAATGACCGTGGTATTTATATTTCCGTACTTATCGACCTGACTTCCGGACAGAAAGCCTACGTCTACCCAGCCGCCCTGGAGGAACATGCCCATGACGTCAATCAGACCTCCCACCATAGCAGCCCCCGGGTTTAAACAGGGATCCCCGACTGACAGGGCCGGCCGAGCGGGCCTGGCGTCAAACACACCTGATTCCTGCATAAGAAGGGCACCCGGGGCGTGTGTGTGCCTGGCAATGTTGGCGGCCATGGAAGGGAATCCGGTTCCGACAATGACCACATCCCTGTCTCTAATGGCCCGGGCCCCACAGCAAGCCATAAGTTCCGGTTTGGAGTATCCGAATTCCAGGTAAGCATTCACCCACATATCACCTCCTTATGATAGGCTTAATAGGCGTAACTGGCCGGGTAGCTATAATCCAGACCGGCTTCCAGCCTTTTAAACTGCGCGTAACCGAAGCGTTTGATATAGTGCTCAATGTATTTACTGCGGTCCTCGACATCAAAGACCCATTCCTTAAGAAAATCATGAAATAGTTCTGGTGTTTTCGATGCCTGCTGGTACAGGTGACCAAAAGCGAAATCGACATCATAAAATCCGGGGGTATAGCCAGGATGAGCCGCGAAAGGTTCTTCTATCACCGCGGCCACTTTAAAGGACGGCACAATGGTGCGGGAAGGATCTTTGCCGATTATTTCCCGGCTGACAATTCTTTCACAGCTTACGATCACCTTTTTGGCGGCATTGGCGCCATACTTGCAATCCCCGCCAATGCCCCATATCTGGGCATTCCCATTCTCGTCGGCCTGCTGAACATGAATTATCGCCACGTCGGGATTTAAGGCCGGGACTAAAAGAGTTGGCTTCCCGTCAAAGGGTGATTCAATCATTTTATACTTCTGGTCTCCCATGAAGGACCGGACATTCAAAAGATCGGAACCTGCCATGTCCCTGACCGGGACGAAAGGCATTCCCATGGCACCCGCCATCAACATCATGGGAAGCGACAGATTGGTGTACTCTTCGATTTCAATCCGGTGAGGGATTCCCTCCTCCAGAGATCGTCGGAAGCAGCGGCAGAGCCCATATACATTCAGGGAAATGAAGGTCGCGATGAATCTTTTCACCGCACCGGCACCGATTAAAATATCAAAATCATCTCCGGCGTTGCTCCGGGTTATGGTAAGGTCTTTGATTCCCTGGCGCACGATTTCATGAATGGCCGAGAATGGGGGCCGGCATATATACCCGCCGATATATACAAAATCTCCGTTGTGAACGAACCTGGAAACAGCCTCCCGGGCTGACATAACCTTGCCCATTTTATTCTTCTAACCTCCTTCATATCGAATTAAAAGAGGTGCGAATATTAGATTTCGAATTCCATACGGTTAATAATCTCTTCCTGGGCGGTATCGGTAAGATTGACAAAGTAGGCCGAGTATCCGCTTACTCTTACCACTAGATCCCGATACTGATCCGGGTTATCCTGAGCCGCCCTCAAGGTTTTCGAATCAATCATATTAAATTGAACCTGCAGCCCCCCCTGCTGAAAATAACCTTTGATTAAGGCTTCGAGCTTTAAAGGGTCAGTGCGGGGTCCCGAAAAGCGCATGTTAAGATTGGCACCGTTGTGGAGACGGGACAATGGCAGTTTGGTCACCGAATTCATTATCGCAGTAGGCCCCTTAAGTGCTGCGCCGTTGCTGGGGGTCAAGCCATTGCCCAGAATATCGCCGGAATACCGGCCATCAGCAGTAGCGCTGGTGAAAGCTCCTAAAGTAACATGGAAGCCGACTGAAAAAACACCCGGCCAAAAATGTCCCCCGCGAAAGGTGGTATACTCACCCAGGATGTCACAGAAATGATCGATAATCGTTTGGGCCAGAGCGTCAACCTCGTCCTCGTCGTTGCCGAATTTATCAACCCTTTTATAGAGATAACTACGGGGTTCTTCCGCGTCCATCCAGTTGTCCGACAGCCATGCTGCCAGATCGGGCATACTGAATTTTCGGTCTGCAAAAACGGCCTTTTTGACCGCGTGTAAACTGTCGACCATATTGGAAAAGCCAATCAGCTGCACTCCGGTAGAATTATAGACCGCTCCGCCGCCTGTCAGGTCCACTCCTTTCTGCAACGGGCCCTGAATCATGGCGGAAGCAAATGGAGACGGCAATTTTTCCGCGACCGCCCGGTCCATACATTCCATCCCCCGGGCCATTTGTCTGGTAAAATGACGGAGTTGGCTATCGTAGGCCTGCCACACCTTATCGAAGGAATCAAGCGCATCGGCTTCGCCTGTTTTAATGCCGGAAAGATACCCGAATATATTATCAATCCCATTTGATAGCGCATATTCCACACATTTGGCACCGTTTATCTGCACCGCGAAGGTAGAACCAAATGTCTTGCCCTGAGCGCTCGGTTCAACGCAGCCAACCACCCCGTAATTTCTGGCGTCTTCTATGCTGTGGCCGGCACCCAGCAGGGATTCTACAATGGCATCATCGTTGAAAAAGTGAATAGGCAGTCCTTCAATGGCATATTGAACCGCTTTTCGCTGGAATTCGACCGGCGATTTCACACTCACCCGGATCCCAAAATTGGGCTGTACGGTCCTGATGTCATTGTAAGCATCGAGCCCGATATAGCTCAGTTCGTTGGTTGCATCCTCTCCAGCAGCGTCAATTCCCCCGACTGTGACGTTCTGGGTCGTTTTGCCTTCCGGGCCCTCACCAGCCGGTATAAAAGCCTCCTCCAGCACATTCCATATCTCATTTACTTTAATAAACAGCAGGGCCAAAAGCTCACGAGCCTGGTTCGGAGTGATCCTGCCGGCCGCTAGATCCTGTTGGTAATAAGGAAACAATATCTGATCAATCCGTCCGATAGATATGGAATTGCCTCCAGATTCTATCTGGGCGATTAAATGAATAAAGTAAAGGCTCTGCACCGCCTCGTGGAAGCTCTCGGGGGCAAATTCAGGAACCCGGCGGCATACCCGGGCTATTTCCTTTAATTCGGCCGCCCGCCGGGGATTGGTCTCCTGCTCGGACATCAAATCCGCCCTATCGGCATAACGGTTGGCAAACCTAACCGCTGCCTGTAAAGACCTGATTACCGCTTGATAAAATAAGCCTGGCGCAGACTCCTTTTCCGATGGGGCTAATAATTGATACTGTGATTCGGCTTCGGAAATAATTCCTTTAAAACCCTGGTTTAGAATGGTTGAATAATCCATGGTGAAATGGCCCATGCCGTTAGTTATCTCAAGCAATATGGCGAAAACATACTTGTTCATGTCAACGAAGACATCAGGTGGGAGCAGCGATTCAAAGTATTCCTCAACCGTCCTCCCTTTCCAGAAAGGAATTATATCTCTCTCAAGTTCCTGTTTTTCCGCTTCAGTTATCAGAACCCGCTGAAAGACGCGTTTTTCAAAGCCTTCCAGATCCCCCTTAATCCAGCGCACCTTATTCTCCGGAAAAAGCGGAGCCCCCTTTAGCTTGCTGGTCCGGCATCCAACAATTAGTTCGTCGTCACGAATAATAACGCTGATATTATTCAGGATGTGTTCCAGGGCCATACTAATACGGGTCAAGGGTGAACTCTCCCAATTGGACTTCATAGATTCAGTAAGATAACGCGCCCGTTCAACACAAACCTCCATCGGGGCCTCAACTATACAATCCCTGAGCCGTCCAACTCTGGTGTTCGGATCTGTTCGGGCGGAAAATGCGTGACAGTTCATAATACACCTCCCCTGGTATCGACTAATGGCTGGCAGTTTTCCAGCCTCTTTTAACCGCTTCGGGAGGAGTCAAATGTTTAGATCATTGTTTATCCTGTTCAATGTGGTTGGCTATCTCCTCTTTGGCCCTTTTCAGCCACTCCAGATACATCACATTGAACGTAAGCCCCAATTCGGCAGTCAATTTTACATATATATTCTGGTGACTCCACCTCTCGCTGTTCTCTTCCCGTTGGCGGTATTGTTTTTCGTAAATCTCAATCTGTTCCTCAATCAACTGCACAGCCTGCAGCCGGCTGCCATAACCCAGAAACACAAAACGGGTTAAAAAGGGATCGCGCAGTTCCATCCCCTTATCCGGGGTTTCTTTCAGCCAGCGCTGAAACTCTGCTTTACCTTTTTCAGTGATGGCGTACAATTTGCGATACGGTCCTTTATCTCCATTCTGGGACACCTCAACCATGGTGATTAACCCGTCCTCTTCCAATTTTCTCAGCACGGGATAAATCTGACCGGGGTTGATAGACCACATGTTGCCGAAGTGTTTTTCAATATGATCTCTGATCCGGTAGCCATGCAGATTCTTATAGTGCAGGAGTCCCAAAACAGCATAATTCAAGTTCATTTGCGCCAATTTCTAGTGCGCCTCCTTGATATCCATAAAATTTAATAAAATCTTGTCCCTGGCGCAGGAGGGCAGATACTTATTAAGGGTGATGAAAAATGAACTTCTGAAGTCCATTTGATTATGCATTTTGGGTTTCTTAGTTTTGAGGACTTTGACAATAACCTGGGCACCTTGGACAGGAGTCGGTGCGGTCTTTATCAGCTCATCATCACGATCAATAAACCGCTTTACCCGGTTACGGTAGGGGGAACCGGACGGAGGAAGCTTATGAATCTTGGCCGCAAAACTGGTTGATACCTGAGCCGGTTCTATAATGGCCACCTGGATGCCGAAGGGCTGAACTTCCAATCGCATGGCATCGATCATCCCGTTGATGGCCCATTTGGAGGCGGTATAAATCGATTCGAAGGGGAACGGTATCTGACCAACCAAAGATGACATGGCGATCAGTTTGCCTCCTCCCTGTTTTCTCATGGTCGGAATAAAGGCCTGAAAAATCGCGGCTGCGCCGATAACGTTGATTTCCAGGCATTTCAGGGCCTGATCCAGATTGATTTCCTCAAAAGGACCAAAAAAGCCAATCCCCACATTGGATAAAACGATATCCACCTTTTTATACTTTTTAAGAACCATGTCTTTAAATTCCAGGATTCCTTTGCGGTCAGTAATATCGAGCGGTATGAGAAGATGATCTCCGCCCAGAGGTTTCAACTCCTGTTGCAGGCTTTCTATCCCCTCTTTATCAACATCAAAACCCGCCACCGAGTCTCCCGCTGCTGCCAGCAGCTTAGCTACTTCCCGGCCCATTCCTTGAGCCAACCCGGTAATAACAACAACCTGACTGATAATAATCCCCCCCTTTAATCAAACTGTTTTAAACCTGGCTTTTTCCCTGCTGCCTGATGGATGTTTTAAAATCCGGATACAGTAGTTGGTAACCCGTCTGCTTGAGTTTGGCACTGTCGACAATGTAATCATCTCCGAGGTATCTTACCGCGTCGTACTCCAGAACCGGTATTTTCCCCCGCAGGCCGGATATGAATCCGTCTATGCAGGCAAAAGTTTTTACCAGGGCCAAAGGGATATGCGACCTGGGAACCCGGGTACCGAAAGTCTCCGCCGCCAGAGCAAGGGCCTCTTCCAACATGGGGTTGCTGTCGTCGGAGATGTTATAAATTTGGTTCTGGGCTTCATCCAATTGTGAAAGAAATACGGCCGCCCCCGCGACATCTTCCGCCCGTACATTTGACAGCCGCTGTTTCCCATGGCCCGGTATGCCGGTTATACTGCTGGGCCCGGAGAAAACCTTGCCCGCGCCATCGTTACAGCCCGGGCCATAGACCGTAGACGGTCTTAGAATGGTTACTGGCAGCCCCTTGTTCATTTGCCCGAACACAACATCTTCTCCGTCCCTCTTGCTGCGGCCATAGTTGTCCTGAGGACATCTAGGCGATTCTTCATTAAAGGGTTTGCCCCGGTAGGGTCCATAAACACTGGTGGAGCATACATGCACGAACCGTTTGATTCCCTTCGCCATAGCCAGTTTAGTTATGTACTCTACCCCTTTAACGTTTATGGGATAAAGGTTTTTATAGCTGGTGGAGAAATTGCAGATTGCTCCCAGGTGGAAGACTCGGTCAACATCGCCCTGGAAAAGCGGCGGTAATGTTGCGGGAACGGTTAAATCAGATGGAATGAACTCAACTCCGAGCTCAGCGAAGAAAGACCGATCGCCAGTCGAAAGCCCGGTGGCCCTAACTTTAACCCCTGCGTCTGCCAGACGTTTAACCAGATGCCTTCCGATAAATCCGGTAGCCCCGGTAACCAGAGTAATATTGGAGAACTCCATGTAACCCCCCTTCTTTCCCCCATAGTGAAAATGAGAATATATAGTTTCTATATATATATTTATTAGAGTCAACCAAATAGTATCGGAAAATTGATATGGATAAATTGCATCGGCGAGGCATCTCATCGGATGTAAAACGAGTTAAAGAGCCTTAATCAAACGCTTCATAGGAGTGAAACATTCCCTATGAATGGATTTCTTTCCTGAGACGGATTCCTTGACTCCAGTCGTCGCTTTTCCCCCGACCTTCAAACTTTCAACCAGATCAGCCGGTAAGCAATATATGATTTCCCTGTATATTTACCGATACAGAAAGGGGGCACTGGTAATAAGCCAATGCCCCCCTTTTTTATAGCTTTATTCTGGAAATTGCTATCGCCAAATGGTGTTATATTTCCCTTGGGATATATAGCTAAATCAGTAAGGCCTTGATATGCACTATGACGACTCCTCGGAATGAATTCTGAGACTTCTCGCGTCTGCGTTATAAACTTTTTAGGAGCATATATGTACTTTTTAGGACTATATATGTGCCTTTTACGATAAGAATATGAAATAAAAACATGGGTTTTGGCTCGTAGTACCGCCTTTATATGAGTTTCATGTAGATGTAATTTAGATTAATCATTTCTACAGGTTTTTACATTTTTCCCGTTGCCAGGGCTTTGGGGCTAATGAAAAAATAGAATATATGTTGGACCGACAGGGGGGATACTACAATAGTTTTGGCCGTTTGAGGACTCGGGTATATTTCATGGGGAGTATGTAATAGGATGGAGGGTTTTGATGAGGAACTTACGTTGGTATAGTAGCGTATTCATAGTGTGTGTGGCTCTTTTAGTCAGTTTTTCCGGAACTGCTTATGCTGCCTTATATGGTGTTGCTGCGAAGAATCAAGCATCAGCTCCTAATCTTAATTATGGGACATATGGTTATAATTATGTCATGTCTTCACCAGATGTAGTGAATTTGCATGTCAGTTCAATATATGTTATAGATCCTGCTGGTGCAGGAGAAAACCATGTAGAGGTTGGTTGGGTAATAGCCCCACCCGCTCCACGTTATTTAACGAGTCCGCATTTTTTTACTGCTAGAATCCAAGACACCAGCTATGACGAAACTATATTTGACGAAGCTGAATATGATAGCAGTCATTGTTATAAGATATGGTATAACGGAGTTAAATGGAAATTATATATTGATGGGACTTTAATCGAATCTAGAGTCTTTACTAATGATTTTTGTTGTGGTAACACAGTATGTTCTAGCGAACGTAATGATATATATAATGACACCAATTATAGCCACTTCTGGAATTTAAGGTGGTATTCGCCCGACACCGGATGGCATAACTGGACGAAAATGAGGGAATACATGGATAATGACCCGGACTATGAATTGATACGGAACCAAAATAACCGTTCATGTTCCATGCAAATAGTAGAAGAGGGGTGAGACTATGAACATAAACAGGAGCATTAAAATCATAATTACAGTCTTATTGATAGGAACAGTTTCAACCTTGGGGTATTTATTACATAATCATCAGATATCAAGTGATAAACAATCGAAGTCATATTCTTCTGCGGCCGCTTATTTGCTTTCTCTGCCGGATGATGAACAACAGAAGATGTTCGATGAGGATATTGATTCTAGATGGTCGTTTTCTAACGCTGAAGAGGCTAGCCAAGAACTTCCCTTTAAATTTAAAATGCCAGATGAAAAGTTGACTGGTAAACCGTCTTATGTTTTTATCCCCAAAAATCAGATTACCAAAGACCGAAAATTTTATGTTCACTACGAAAATGGTGTTAATGGATTAAAGTTTGAGGCGCACCAACGGGCATCACAACCCGATTATGCTGCTAATATTGAACAAATTGAAATAGATATTAAAAATGGTGTCCATAGGGGTGCTGATAAGATGCCAACTATAATTGACAGGAAAGGTTGTCAGTATTACGCAATCGAACCCGGATATAATATTATTGGAGGAGATAAAATACCTCGACCTGGTTATTTACTATGGTGGCAAGATGGCATTTCATACGAGCTTTATGGCACTAAAGGCCCAGACGGAACAAGTATAGATGGATTGATCGCAATTGCCGAATCTGTTAATAACAGTAATGTATCATATTGTTCGGGGAAATCACTTATTGATAACAATGCGAGTTCCGAAAGTAATGCAAACCCAATAACAAAACCCACCAACATTGATGATAATAATTAAAATTATCAGTGACTAGAGATCTTTTTGCCTTATCAAAAGTCTATATATAAAACATAAATAAGGGGCATTGGCTTATAACCAATGCCCCTTCTGAATTTAAGCTACAAATAGACTTGCTGGATTAACTCTGATTTTTCGGCCTTCGGTCTTATTCTCCGTTTCCTTACCGTAACGGTTGTTACAACCGCATCCCCAGATCGAAAAGACTTGGCTGCGCCTCTATTAATGGCATTATTGCCGTAACAGGCGTTACGTCTGTCATTAAGTCTGCCAACAATTCCTGCGGTGGAGCCAAATCAAAGTTTAGGAGTTCCAAGGGAAGATTCCATGCCAATTCTGGCACAATTGGAACAACCTCGCCCTTCGTGATTATGTTGCTCTTTTCCCGCATTCACGCCCAAATCGTTTCTGTTGCACCAAAATTAAACCCACTTACTAATGCTTTCGCCAACATTGATGCCATGTTCTGAACCCCGGCAAGTATCTGCAGACCTTCCCAAGACAGTTTTCTTCCAGAGTTAATGCCACATCCAGCTTTTGCCCATCAGGGTAACACTCTGTCCTGTATGGTGTCCTGGTAATATAGGAAGTACATCCGGCAGTCCTAGAGCCTAGTCCAATCCCAACAGTGTATTCCTCATAAGGAGATAACCCATCAGCTATATCCTCAAGGGTCGTTGAATGCTTACAGGTTTTCGAATCCCAGGATACCTTGTTTATTGAGTTTACTATCTTTCCAATTCCACCATTTCAGAAGCTCAGGATCATGGGCATTATGGGAAGCGTAATAGATCGCGCAGCGGAACACATACAAGAGGCAACGATCCATATGACAGCCCTGATATTCGCATATCCTCTGGTAGAGTAATTCCGGGTCCTGTCCTTTCAGTTCTGAAACCTTAGAAAAGCCCAGGCTTCTTATATATTGAGCGATGATACGGCCTACCCCGGGAATGGATTCAAGTTTTTCATTCATAACTAAGCTCCCCTGTTGATAAATATCTTTACAGCCATATTATCACACTTCCGTTTTACCCAACCCGTACTCATAAGTCCCTTCTAACCCTTGTCTATCAAAGAGTGTAAGGCCGGCACATTATCTAATCCAATATTTTTCCGCAAAAGAGGATTGACATTATCAAGGCTAAGTTCTATTCTCTGTTTTAGAACTGATTGGTCACGTTTAGAACCAATGGGTCGAGGGTTAAATTTATGTGGAGTTTCGCCTATACATATTCCAACCTCTTTTGGCCTGTCAGTTTATTAATCATCTTTTGAGGTACCCATAATGCCGCACGAAGACTCGGAAAAAATAAACTGGTCCGTCCTAATCGTAATCATTGTCGGTACTTTTATGGCCATTTTGGACAGCAGTATTGTTAATGTGGCTCTGCCCAAGATGATGACCATATTCGGTGTAGCCGCCAGTGATATTCAGTGGATACTAACCGCCTACATGCTGACGCTCGGGGTTGTCATGCCCATATCCGGTTATTTGGGAGACACTTTCGGTTATAAGCGGCTGTATATCGCAGCTTTGGTCATCTTTATCATCGGATCGACTTTTTGCGGACTGGCCTGGAATGTTAACAGCATGGTTGTGGCCCGGGTGATTCAGGCTATCGGCGGCGGGGTAATGCAGCCTTTGGGGATGGCCTTAATATACCAGACCTTCCCTCGTTCCAAGATAGGAATGGTCCTTGGTTTTTGGGGAATAGCCGCCATGGCGGCTCCAGCTATAGGCCCTACTTTGGGAGGCTACCTGGTGGAATACGCCAACTGGCGTTTTATCTTCTTTATTAATGTGCCGATCGGGATTCTTAACGTCTTTCTGGCCGGATTAATCCTTAAAGAGACGGTTCTGGTAAAAGGCAAGGTTTTTGACTGGGTAGGTCTTATTTCTTCCAGCCTGGGATTTTTCTTTCTTCTTCTGGGCATTAACGAAGGCGCTAAAAACGGCTGGGGCGAGCCCTATATAGTTGGCTTTTTTGCCCTGGCAGTCATAAGTCTAACCGTTCTTATAATCAACGAGTTGAAACATCCGGAACCTATGCTGGATTTCAGCATATTCAAAGAGTTCCTGTTCACTATTTCCGTAGTCATTGGCTCTTTCCTTTCTATAGGGATGTTTGGCGCAATCTTTTTAATGCCCATGTTGCTGCAGAATGTCCTCGGGCTGACGGCTATGAAGACGGGGATTATTATGTTTCCCGCCGCACTGGCGTCGGGAGTCATGATGCCTCTGGGCGGGCGGCTATTTGATCGTTACGGGGCCCGAGGCGTTGTTTTAGCTGGCCTGGCTCTAGTAACCGGAACTACCTTCGTTATGAGTGGGTTTAACGCCGAGACTACCTTTGCGGCTATGACCTGGTGGATGGTTTTGCGAGGAGCCGGCATGGGATTAGCCATGATGCCGGTTACTACGGTGGGCATGAATACGGTTCCTCAACACCTTATTGGCCGGGCCTCCGCTCTGGGTAATGTAATTCGTCAGGTTGCCGCAGCGTTTGGGGTAGCCATGTTGACTACCATAATGCAGCACCGGCAGGTATCTTACTTTTCTAACCTGGCTCAATCGGTTAACTTCTCCAGCGGCGATTATCTGCGTCTGCAGGGTTGTTTACGCGACATAGCGACAACTATGGGCATCGGCCAGGGTACCATGCAGGGCTGGGGGTTAAGCTTAATAGCTCAGAAAATTGTTAAGCTGTCCATGGTAAGTGCCATTGCCGATTGTTTTATTATTGCCGGTTTTATGTGTCTGGGCGCTTTCTTTTTATCTATGTTATTAAAGGGCGGTAAGACGGCTCCGGCCGCCTCTAAAGCCGAAGAACCGGTTGCTGTTTCCTTTGAATAACGGATGAAAGGCATCAAGCTAGGATACTGGTCTCTAAAAAAGAATAATTGACATTAATACGGCGAAGTAATATTTTAGTTGGTAGAACTATTGGGTCACGTTGAGAACTTGCCAGTCAGGGGAGGGATTCGATGGTTTCCAGACGGGAGAAGGAGACAGAATTTAAAAAGCAATTGATTGCCGAAGCCGCTTTCCAGCTTTTTTCTCAGACCTGGTATGAGAATGTTACGGTGGAGGAGATAGCCCGAAAGGCCGAGTTTGGCAAGGGTACTATATACAAATACTTTGCCAGCAAGGAAGAAATCATAGCCTACATCATGTGTCAGGGCATAGACGAGATTTGTGTCCGAATTGAGGAGCAGTGTCTGTCTGAGCCCAACTTGATGAAGGCATTGAGTAATTACATATCTTTGCAGTACCACTTTTATATGGCCTACCATCATATCTTCCTGTCCTTGATGCGGCGAGCCATAGATGGTACCGCCAATTCCCAGTGGTTTACTGAAATTAACGGAAGACACGAAAAAAAGACCAATATGGTTGCTGAGATTTTAAATAGAGGAATGACCGAGAAATACATTGCCGAAGCTGATGCCTTTAAAATGGCCCGGGTTCTGGAAAAAGTGATCAAAGGATTCACCATTGAGGCCCAAAGAGAGAAGGGAACCGATGTTGAGAAAGACCTGGAGCTTATAAAGGCCGTTCTATCACACGGGATACTGTTAAACAAGGGAGGAGAATAATATGAGCGAAGCGGGGATCGCAACTGCACAGGAGGAGTTACAGCCGAACGGCAAACGCAAGACCATACAAATCGTAGTATTGTTGTTATTTGTGGTTGGTGCTTGCGTGGGGGGTTTCTTATGGTGGAAGGATCTAAAGACTTCCATTACCACTGATAATGCCAAGGTTAGTGGAGATATAGTTGATATCAGTCCCAAGATATCGGGTCGCCTGGAACAACTCCGGATAGAGGAAGGACAATACGTAAATGCTGGTCAAATCGTGGCTCAGCTCGATAATGCCCAGTATAAGATCAATGTTGAGCAGACCAGGGCCGCTTTGGACCTGGCCACCGCCAATTATAAAAAGCTGCCCAATGATATTAAATCCCTGCAGGCCTCGGTTGATAAAGCTCAGCAAACCATGGTCGCGTATCAGGCTTCGGTCAAGGCCGCCAAAATTACTCTGTCAGATGCTCAAAGGGTACTAAAAGAAAATGAAGGTCTGTTTAAAGAAGGAGCTATTTCCAAGGAAGCCTTAGAGTCATATCGGTCTAAGTACGTAGGCGCCCAGGCTTCATTAGAGGCCGCAGAAGCTAATGTAGCCTCCGCCGCTGCCGGCTTGCGTGACTCTCAGGCTAAACTTGACTCTACCAATAATACCGGTGCGGAGATATATCTGGCCCAGATGAAACAGGCTCAGGCCGCCTATGATAACGCGGTTTTGACCTTGAATAACTCCATTATCAAGACTCCTATCAGCGGGAATGTGGTTCGCCTGGCTGTGCAAGTCGGGGAAAATGTTTCCGCCGGTCAAACAGTAATAACTGTTTCTGATTTGGACAAGACCTGGGTTACTGCCAACATTGAAGAGAAAAAAATTGGCCGGATTAAAGTGGGTCAGGATGTAGATGTAACTGTAGATTCCTACCCCGGCATTAAATTCCCGGGCCAGGTGGTAGAGGTCGGTGACGCCACCCAGGCGACATTCGCTCTGATACCCACCGAGAATACTTCGGGCAACTATACTAAAGTTTCTCAGCGTCTATCCGTTAAGATAGAAGTTGACCGGAAGGATCAGGTTTTAAAACCTGGTATGTCAGCGGTGGTTAAAATCCATACCGTAAAATAATGAACCCTCTATATACCCGGTTCGAGATAAGGTTCGAACCGGGTACACCCCCGGATTGCAGCATTTTTCACAGCTATTTTCCCTGTTGATTGTAACCATAGATTTCCGCGGTTTTTAGAGCCCGGGATATGAATTGTTCCATCTCTATTGAGACAGTCTCGTGCCAGACCAAATAATCTGATAACAGGGGTAGCATAGTTATGCATGATGAACCGCAAAGGATTAACTGGTCAGTCATACTGGTCTTACTTATAGGGGCCTTTATGGCCTTTTTGAACGGCAGCACGGTAAATGTGGCGCTCCCTAAATTAATGAATGTCTTTAATGCCACTACTGACTCAATCAAATGGGTATTAACCTGCTATTTGATGACCCTGGGGGTCACCATGCCTGTATCCGGATACCTGGGGGATACCTTCGGCTATAAACGAGTCTATTTAATGGCCCTGGTTCTATTTACCCTGGGTTCCGCTCTTTGCGGCCTATCGTGGAATGTTGGCAGTATGGTGGCGGCCCGAATAATCCAGGGTATTGGCGGGGGTATCATGTCACCCCTGGTTATGGCCTTTATCTACCGATCCGCTCCCCGCTCGCGCATGGGATTGGTATTAGGTATTTACGGTATTGCTGCCGGTTTTGCGCCCGCGATCGGACCTACTCTGGGAGGCTACCTGGTCGACTATTTGAATTGGAGAATTATATTTTATCTGAACGTGCCTATCGGTCTGGTAACCCTTCTTTTAGGTTCCACCCTGCTTCAGGAAACTGAGCTCATAAAGGGAAAATACCTGGACTGGCCGGGTATTCTATCCTCAACGGTCGGATTGTTCTGTCTGCTTCTGGCCTTGAGCCAGGGCACTGCTTATGGCTGGACTTCGACTTACATAATGAGCCTCCTGGTTGTTGCTACAGTAAGCCTGGTCTTCTTTATATATAATGAACTGCATCATCCCGAACCGATTTTAGAGCTGCGGCTTTTTGAAGACTCACGGTTCACTGTGGCTACCATAATATCATGCTTCATTAATATAGGGCTTTTTGGCGGGACTTTTTTGATGCCTATCTTATTGCAGAACGTTCTGGGGCAAAGTGCGCTAAAAGCTGGATTAATACTCTGCCCTGCCGGTCTGGTCATGGCAGTCGTTATGCCTATCAGCGGCCGCCTCTATGATAAATACGGGGCTAAATGGGTAATCATCATAGGCATGACCATCGCCGCTTTAACCACTTTAGAAATGGGTAAATTTAATCTAATGACCCCATTTGTCTTCATTACTATGTGTGTTATGATCCGTGGAGTTGGAATGGGTCTGGCCATGATGCCGGTTAGAACCGTTGGCTTGATCGGTGTTCCGACCCGTCTCATCGGAAAGGGATCGGCCTTAAGCAATGTCATCCTGCAGGTGGCGGCTTCGTTTGGTATTACCGTATTTACGACTATTATGCAGCACCGACAGGTCTTTCATTACGCCAATCTGGCGCAGTCTATCAACATGAATGGCACCAGCGGCGCCGCTATGTCATCAGGATTAAAAGCCCTGGCAGTCAGCAACGGATTATCTGCCAGCACCACTCAATCATTAAGTGCCATGGTATTGTATAAGGAAGTAGTAAAGCTCTCTATCTTATCATCCATAACCGATTGTTTTTACCTGGTGGCCCTGTTCTTCCTGATAGGTCTGGCTATGACATTCCTGCTGAAAGAAAATCGCGGGAAAAGCACCGCCTCTGAGACCCAACCATAGCGCCAGACCCTTTCGACATTTTTCCCACCTATTTCTTTACTCGGTTGTTTCCCCAGTCATAAGGATTAAAACAGTCATTCGCTGAATATTCTGGCTTTTCCATGCATGTATGTCTAATTTTTTGTTAAGAAAATGTTGCAGAGATTGTCGAATGTTAGTATAATATGGTAAACAAAGTCAGGCCGTCGTCAGGGGGAGAAATTGTAATGTACGTTGCACTTTTGGACGCACATGAACGCAAAATAGACGATGCCATATTCTTCATCCTGGTATTCATGGCTTTGATGGCCATACCATACTGGCTATTAACACTTCAGATCAAGCCGGCCAGTATACCGGTTATACTTTTAATCGTACTAATCGCCATCGGAGCTAAACTGCTGGGTAACACACCTTACTATCGACTGTCGAAGTATATCTATGTAGCAGCATACGTTCTAATTGCCCTGACGACGGCCCTGATTTTTAAAAAACCAATACCAGGCCTGGAATATCTCTATTTTGTGGGAATTGTTCTGGCCGCTATGTATTGTCGAAGCAGCCTCATTGTATTCTATGCCCTCATGTCCGTTTTCTCCCATCTGGTTATCATTAGCTTACTTCCTGATTTAATTCTTCTGGAGTCTTTTGGACAGGATATGTCAGCCGTCGGTATATGTTTTCTGTGCTGCACTCTGGCGGCAATTCTATTGGTCAAGTTAATAAACAAAACCATTGCCGAAACGGAGCCTCCTGAAAAAGCCGATAATCAATCTCAGACTCGTCACTATTCCCAACAGGCTTTTTCGTATAGGTCCCCCAAAATCTATAACCTGGTGCGAAAGACTTCCTTCCACAGGTCAGCTGCTCTGGCGAGACTATTAAAGAAATACCGGGTTGGTCTCTCTTTGGAAGATAGGGTTAAGCTTCTGGAGGATTTTTACCATATCCACCGTCACAACAGAAGTTTTAAGCCGCACAGTCATTTGTCTGACCTGGTTGCTGATCAAACTGAACAAGTGAACTACCGGCGTCCCAGCATCGACCCTTTGCTTTTAGAAGAACTCTCGGCCTGCCGGTGGATAAAATCTCATTCTAATGTGGTTATTACCGGGCCAGCCGGAACGGGCAAAACCTATCTGGCCCATACCCTGGCTAACACTGCCTTACGCCAGGATTTTAAGGTTCAGTATTTTAGTGTTCCGCAGCTTATTGCCAATTTAGCCTCAGCCAGAATAGATGGGACTTACGATGAATACTTAAGAAAAGCAATTGATAATCAATTGCTGGTTTTGGATGATTGGCTGTTATCTCCACTTTCAGCCGATCAGGCCAATGTGCTGCTGGCTTTTATTAAAGCCGGAAGTCAAACCAGTTCAATGATTATTGCCAGCACTCCGCCTCTGACCGCCTGGGGTCTGTATATTCTCGACCCTTTAGCATCCCAGTTCATATTAGACCTTGTTTCCTTTAACTCATATCATATTGAATTAAAAAATATTTCTGCTCCTCAACCTGTACCAGACCATAACATAGTCTATGGCGCGGCAGAAGACGGCCAAACAGCTATGGTGCTGTAAGTTTTCTGCTTTTTGCCACCTACCGGAAACTATATTGGTTCAACTTTTCCTCCTTTAGCAGATATTAACCCTATGCACTTGCTTTTTTGTCGACAGTCTATTAGAATGGGAGTAGCCTGTATAGCTTGTGAATGAATGTTAGCCCCTTCTCGAGTGCCATCGGCTAAGGGAAGTACGATAACAGGAAATTCCCTCAGCACGGGCAAAACATCCGAGGAGGTTTTTTAATGTATTCCGACAAATCTTTGAGCTGTAAAGAATGTGGCCGCGAATTTACTTTCTCTGCTTCCGAACAGGAATTCTACGCAGAAAAAGGATTCGCCAACGAGCCGGGCCGCTGCCCGGAATGCCGCGCAGCCCGTAAGGCTGAAAGAAGCGGTGGCCGTGGATATGGTCGTTCTTCCGAGCGCCAGATGTATCCGGCAGTATGCGCATCTTGCGGAAAAGAAACTCAGGTTCCTTTCCAGCCCAGTGGTGACAGACCGGTTTATTGCCGGGACTGCTACACCCCGCAGCCGCGCCGCAACAGCTGGTAAAACAGCAACTAAAACCCCGGTTTAAAACCGGGGTTTTTTTATTTAAAGATAAATGCGAGAAGAAGGTATGGCAATGATCATTGATGTACATAGTCATCTGGGTGATATTCTAAACCATGGTGGCGGCGGCCTTATTGAGCAAAAGAATGTGATTATGGAAAAGATGTGGGATCCGCAGACCACCAACGAAAATCAGCTTAACCGATCATTTGGGCTGGGAGCTGTGGCCTATGCCTTGACCGAGTACTGGGCTACGAAGGCGCAGAGAGCGCGGAATTTCACGGCCACCCTGGAAAATATGCAGAAATCGCTGAACGAAGCTGCGGTGGACTACACGGTATGCTTGCCTATTGCACCTTATGTTATGTTTGATGATCTGATTCGGGCCAAAGAAAAGGAGCCGCGCATTTTACCTTTTACCAGTGTTGATTTTACCCGTGAACATAACATAACCGCTCAGTTGGAGGCAGACCAGGCCCGCGGGGCTTTCGGGCTTAAACTGCACCCCATCATCCAGTCTACACCGTTAAACAATTCACGAACCTTAGAAGCCCTACAGGCTTGCTCAAAATTAAAATTGCCCGTACTGATTCATGGCGGAGTATCGAACTATTATCTGGGTAAAGAGAAAAAACGCAATGTACCCGCCAACGGCCGAATTGCCTATATAGAAAAGGCCATCAGAGCCTTCCCCTCCGTGAATTTTATCGTGGGCCATGCCGGTTTGTTCCAGGTAAATGAGGTATGCAGCCGCCTCCGGGGTCTTGCGAATGTTTGGGTGGACACCAGTTTTCAATCACCGGAAATCATAGTAAAGCTGATAAAGGTTTTCGGGGAAGAAAGGGTCATGTACGCATCAGACTGGCCCTTCGGCTACCGGCCGCCACATATTAAGACCGTCAAAGTGGCCTGCAAAGGCAATAGAGAACTGGAAGACCGCCTTTTATTTAAGAATGCTAAAAAGGTTCTTGGCTTGGAATAAGGGGCTGTCCTAAAAGTTTGAAGAGGAAAAGACTGCCCCACTTATACTCATGAAAAGCACTTAATATGAATAGGTCCGTACCATTTTTCAACGATACGGACCTGTTTTTTGACTTTTTAACGTAAATCTTTGAGTCAGCCTCTAGTAAGAGGTTCTCATTGAACGCCATATTTATAAATCATTTAATCCCATCCGAAGGCACGGGACATCCCTCTGACCTTATTCCGCTTTCCCTTCCTTTTTGGCCATGGCCGCTTTAAACAGGTCCCCCAGATTGGTCCCTAATTCTTCACGATCACTGTATTGAGCTATCATCCTCTGGGTTTGCCTATCAGAGCCCCGGCGGTTGTACTGGTCTTCTTTTTCCGGCTGACGATAGCCGCAGGAACGTTCCGGGCATACCAGCATATGGCCTTTTTTACCGTTAACGATCAGCATGAAACGCCCGCACTGGGGACACTTGGTCTTAGTCACATTGTCCGCCCGATAGACTCCAGTGGCTGTGCGAACACTGTTAACCAGATCATTGGTATCCTTTTGTATGTCAGTTATAAACTCGCTTTTTTTACCTTTGCCCCGGGCTATATCTGCCAGGCGCTGTTCCCACCGGGCAGTTAATTCTGGTGACCGAAGATCCTGAGCCACCAGACCTATAACCTGAATACCTTTGGAGGTGGGCACTAATTCTTTGCCCTGCCGTTCAATGTAGCTGGTATGAATCAGTTTCTCAATTATCTCAGCCCGAGTAGCCGGGGTGCCCAACCCGCAGCTTTTGATGGACTCCCTGAGTTCTTCGTCCTCTACCATCTTGCCGCAGTTTTCCATGGCAGTTAAGAGGGTCGCCTCGGTGTAACGCGATGGCGGCTGAGTTTTATGTTTGGCGGTCTTGCAGTTTTTGGCCATGACCTTTTCCCCTTTCTGGTGCAGGGTTAAGGTCTGTTCCGATAAGGCGTCGTCTGAGCCTTCCTCTTTATCCTTTACTATCTCCTGAACCGCCCGCCACCCCTTATCAGTAACCACTTTCCCCCGGGAATAAAAATTCTCGCCGTTTACCACGGTGGTTATGGTAGTCAAATCATACCGGTGGGGGGGATATAGTACAGCAATAAACCTGCGGGCGATTAAATCATAGAGCCGCTTTTCCTCTTCATTGAGTGATGACAGGTTTAAGGGCTGTTCCGTAGGAATTATGGCATGGTGATCGGTTACTTTGCTGTTGTCAACCAGACGTTTGCCCGGGCTTAAAGTTTTGCCCAGCAGCGGTTTCACCAGAGCGGCATAAGGCCCTACTCCCATGCCCTTTAACCGAATCGGCAGGGTGGGTACGATATCAGTGGTTATATAACGGGAATCTGTTCTGGGGTAAGTAACCAGCTTATGTCTTTCATACAAATCCTGAAGCACGTGCAGGGTCTTCTGCGCTGGCCAGGCAAATCTCTTGTTGGCGTCGCGCTGCAGTTCGGTCAAATCATAGGCCAGTGGAGGGGGTTCGCTTTTTCCTTCGGTTTTTAGGTCCTTAATAACGCCGGGCTGGCCTTTCACCCGGGTAACTATAGCCTCGGCTTCATCCAGTTTATACAGGCGGTTGCCATCCGGTCCCCGCCAGTCACCGAAATAGTTGCCGAATTCGGCCCGCACCGTCCAGTAATCGACCGGCACGAACTTCTCTATCTCACTCTCACGTTTTACCATCATCGCCAGGGTCGGGGTCTGAACCCGCCCGACATTAAGCTGCGCATTATATTTGCAGGTCATGGCCCGGGTTACGTTAAGGCCGATCAGCCAATCAGCCTCGGCCCGGCAAACCGCCGCGTCAAAAAGGTTGTTGTAGGCAGAACCGGGCTGTAAACGGGCAAATCCCTCGCGAATGGCGTCATCAGTCTGAGAGGAAATCCAGAGCCGCTTAAAAGGTTTCTTCCACCGGGCCAACTCCATAATCCAGCGGGCTACCAGTTCCCCTTCCCGCCCGGCGTCGGTGGCGATAACCATATCCTTTATGTCCTGCCGCTGCATCAGGCCTTTTACCACCTGAAACTGCTGAGAAGTCTGCCTGATAACCTTCAGCTTCATCTTGCCCGGGACTATCGGAAGATCCTCCAGCCGCCATTGCTTGAACTGCTGGTCATATTCATCCGGTTCGGCCAAAGCCACTAAATGCCCCAACGCCCAGGTAACGACATAATCCGGTCCTTCCAGGAAGCCCTTCCCCTTATAGCCGCATTTTAAGACCCGGGCTATCTCCCGGGCCACGCTCGGTTTCTCGGCCAGAACCAGTGACTTTCCGGGCCCGGGGGCGGTTCTTCTGCCTGTCTCCTGTTCACGTGCCAAAACTATTGTCTCCTTCCGGGGCATCACCCTCCGGTGTTACCCCTGCCATTTCCCCTATTTAGGAGGCAGACCGCCTCTCTTCTGCTTCTTATTGCCAGCATTGGTGGTGCCATAACGATCCTCCGGCCCGCGTCTAACGCTGCCCTGAGATGCGCTCTTCTGTTTCTTCTTCTCTATTAGCTGACGCATCATTTCCAGGTTTTTATCTTTCTCATCCATTTAACTGACCTTCCTTTTGAAAATTTTCGATCGTTAATAATTATACCACAGCCCACCCCGTCTCATTACAGGAAGCTGTTAAAGGTGAAAAGTAAAAGGTGAGACGTAAGACGTGAAACGTGAGACGTAAGTATAACGCAAAGAGGTCTCCACGTTTAACGTCTTACTTTTTACGTTTAACTTATAAGCTCCACTGGGTTCGCCAGGCTCCAGCCTGGCTATAATATCTGCCGGGTTCCAGCCCGGCATTCCTATTTATGGCGAGACGTAAGACGCAAGCAGTAAGACGTACGAGTTTCCACTTTTAACGTTTTACTCTTAACGTTTATCTTATAAAACCGGATAGCCAGGCTTTCGCCTGGTTGCCAGGCTGGAGCCTGGCGTTCCCAGTTGCCATCTATCTGGAACGGGGTCAAACAGCTAACGCGGCGACATTCGACGAGCCAATGCAACACCCGGTGCAGTTGAGACCGACTTCCCATTCCGGTTCTTAGATGTGAGACACAGACTCTCTACGTTTAACCAATACCTATCGAACCAGTATTCCCCTTCTAAACCATTCCGTTATCGACACACCCTGTTTGTGCCGTATTTCCCATACTTTGTTGAATTAATTTACTAAACGTCTTATATTGTAAGAAGTGCTATTCGGCAGGATAAAAGCAAGGGGGTATCGAGTAAAAGTAAACATGGATTAGTGGCAGAAGGTGTGTGGAAGGGAAGGAAAACAGAATGAAAACGAAAGCGAAATTTCTCTCGCTGCTTATGGCTGTTTTTATGGTAATAAGCCTGATTCCCATAAGAACGGCCCAGGCAGCAACAGAACTGTCAATCAACAGTGCACCTATCACCATTTCGGCAGGTGGTGATTACATAATATCCGGTTCTGGCTATACATCTAACACAATTGCCTTAGACGTTAATATACCAGACGACGTAAACATTACCCTTAACAACGTCAAGATTTCTTCAAGCAGCCTGTGCGCTTTTGCTGTCGGATTTGGCAGCAGGGTTAACTTGACCTTAATCGGCGCGAACACTCTAGCCGGCGGTTCTGGCTGCGCGGGGTTGGGCGTACCAGAGGGGGCAGCCCTCAATATAACGGCTGCCAGCGAAGGCAATTCACTTAATGCGTCAGGCGGCGCTGGCGGTGCCGGAATCGGCGGCAATACTGGCGTCAACTGCGGAACCGTTTCAATTGGAGGTGGTTCGATCACGGCCAATGGAAGCCTTGGAGGGCCTGGAATTGGCGGTGGCACTGGAGCCAGCGGTTGTAAAGGCGGTGACGGGGGCACGGTTATTATTAACGGCGGTACCATCACTGCGAGGGCTTCCGGCGAATTTGGCACCGGAATCGGGGGCGGCACCGGCGGTGCTGACGCTAATGGCGGCGACGGCGGTACTGTTATCATCAATGGTGGGACGGTCACAGCAACAGGCAGTTCTATGAAAGGTGGCACCGGAATTGGCGGCGGACCGGGAGGCAAAGGCACTAACGGTATCAACGGAGGCAACGGTGGTAACGGCGGCATTATAACCATTAACAGCGGGACGGTCTGGGCCAGAAGTACTA
>JBLMZW010000165.1:0-6074 GCA_050259035.1 Chitinophagales bacterium
ATAAAACATTAGAATAAAGTAAATAATTCATTATTTGTTCACTTCTTTGCCAGGTATCCCCCGCTAAAGCTCTTCGGTTCTATAAATACAACGAAAGCGTTGTCATCGAATTCTTTAACCCGGCGTGCCATCTCCATGGCTTCTGTTCGCTTTAACCAGGTATTCATGACCAGTTTCTTGCCTTCTAAACCCTGCGCTTCCCACGTAGTAACTGCATAACCATCTTCCCTTAACTGGTCGGCTATAAAACCGTTTTCCCGTTCAATAATAACCTGAATTCCCCGGTAACCGAGTGCTATTCTCTCCTCTATCCAGCTTCCAACGATTACCCCCGATGCGAATCCCAGGCAATACAACACAAGTTTTAGGGGTTCAGTCAGGTGGTTTATTACTTTTCCCAGGGCAATTACATAAACCATAATCTCAAAGAAGCCTATGACGGCAGAGATGTAACGGTCTCCTCTAATGATAAGAATCATTCGGATGGTTGAAAGTGATACATCAATTATACGGGCAAAAAATATAAATAGAAGATCAAATAACATCATAGTCTCGTGATAGACCTAACAAGTAATCCCGGCCGGGGAAAGAGTTATCGATCAGTTTCATGACCCCCATTCGTTCTGTAGAGAATTGATTATCATTATATTAACCTCTTCTACCCAGGGTATAAGACAATAATAATTATCATTTATATTTCTTTTGCCATGTAATCCAGTCTTCCGGTGGATCATGGCTGATACGTATACTCCCCAAACATGGGGTAACCGGTATGTACAGCCTGTGACCTAATTGATCTTCCAATACCACGGTTCCTCCCTGAGTAGGTGCCCCGGTGCATACAAAACAGCAGGCTGAACGCCCAACAACATATTTCCTGGCCGGATCGGCAGGAAAATTCGTGCCCACAACCTTAATCCCAGGCTGCAAATAGTAGAATTTGATTTTATCTTGACTCTTAAGAATATACCTGTCGGACCCGGCGGTAAATATTATGAATGATTCTTCACCGGTTGACATTGCATTTTCCTTGACCTGGTACATATGCTGCATGATCATACTGGCATTGTTATGTAAGGTCAGTTCGTTTAAGCCCTTGATAAAAGCTGGTACCGATAGACCCAATAAAATGCTTGTTATTGTTACTACCGTCAGTAGTTCAAGATAAGTAAGGCCTCGACTGGCCTTACAAGACCTAATCCTAGCTGTTATGAACCTGTTTTTGCACCGCACTTCTCATCACCTCGACCGGAGCCTTTTGGCCTGTAAACAATTCGAAGCTAACTGCGCCCTGGTTAATAAACATACCCAGGCCATCCACAGTTTTAAAGCCTTGCTGTTGTGCCGCTGCAAGAAGTCTGGTGCAAATCGGATTATATACAATATCAGAAATAACTGCTTCTGAGTTAACCAGTTCAAGATCAATTTCCGGAATACCTGTTAAGTCAGGGAACATCCCAATAGGGGTAGTATTGATTAACAAATTGGCTTGTCCTAATAATCCTTTTAAAGACTTATCCTGTGGGGATAAACCGTAACTGGTTTTACCCGTACAGCGTGTAATATGCTCAGCCAGAGTGACTGCTCGCGAAACCGTTCGATTGACAAACACAGTATCACAACCACGTCTGGCCAGTTCAAATCCTATGGCCCGGGCTGCCCCTCCCGCACCTAAAACGACGGCCAGGCCACCAATTTCGATACCGGCCTGTTGCAGTGACAGGATGAATCCCTGTCCGTCGGTATTATAGCCCGATGCTATCCCGTTCTTAATTACCACGGTATTGACCGCACCGCAGTCTTTGGCTGATTCACTGACCCAATCCAGCTGCTCAATAATGTGTTCTTTGTAAGGAATAGTCACATTGAATCCCTTAATATTAAGAGTCCCAGCCGCCTGTATGACTTGAGGGAACCTATCCTGGCCGACTGCAAATGGCAGATAGACGGCATTGATACCCAGATGCTGCAGTGCACTGTTATGCATTAAAGGCGAGAGTGAATGGGTAAGCGGATATCCCAGTACCCCAATAATCCATGTATCCTGGTTAATAGACAAGGTTCTCACCTCGGAGTCCATTACTTTATATGAATATTAAAGGTATTATCCCAAAATTTGTCATAAATTACAACCTATTCACCAAAAAATCCATCCAGTTTTTCTGGAGTAGCGGTAGGCCCGATTTGAAGCAATACCAGTTTCTCTATCTGACGGGTAATTCTAGTTCCAAAGAATTCTTTTCGGGTTATTGGCACAACCAGAATAGTGAATAGACTCATTCGGTTGCCTCCAAGTATATCGGTAAAAACTTGGTCACCGATAACCGCGGTTTCTTCCGGGCCGCAACCGATAATATCCATAGCCTGGCGAAAAGCCTTACGCCTCGGCTTACCGGCCCGAGAAACAAAAGGTATGCCCAGGTTCTCGGCAACTTTAAGTACTCTTTCTCGTCCATTGTTGGAAACCAGGCATGCCTTGAAACCTTTTTCTTTAGCCTGGGCGAACCAGTAGATGATTTCTTCATGAATGATATTGCTGTTCCACTCGGTTACTGTATTATCGAGGTCAAAAAGAAATGCCCTTATACCGTAGTTAAATAACTTGTCCAGTGGCAGTTGTAGTACTGATTCTACATAAAGGTCAGGAAAAAGGCTTCTTAACACCTGCCTTATACCTCCGGAACTATAAATTGAGTTCAACCCAATAATAACGTAAAAGGCAATTTAGATCAAAGACTTCCATGTTTAAAACCGTTATATTTCTCCCGCAGCAGGCGGTACATCAAGCGCAAGCTCCTTAATTATCTTACCTATGGCTTTTTTTTCGATTCTCGAAACATATGAACGAGATATACCTAACTTTTTGGCAATTTCTCTCTGAGTCTCTTTTAAACCGGAAAAGAGTCCATACCTCATTTCTATTACTTGACGTTCCTGCCGAGTTAAGGTAGATAATTTATCCCTGATCCTTTCCTCCTGCATCTTCATTTCTACTATATCGACTATTTCATTTTCGCTGAATAACACATCCAGGAGAGATATTTCATTACCTTCCTTGTCGTAGCCAATAGGATCATAAAGAGATACTTCCATTCTGACCTTCTTCATGTTGCGAAGGTACATTAAAACCTCGTTCTCAATACATCGACTGGCGTATGTTGCCAGTCTTGTCCCGCGTGTTTCGTCAAAGGTTTTAATCGCCTTGATAAGTCCTATAGTTCCTATTGAAATTAGATCTTCCGCGTCTTCCCCCTTAACCTCGTATTTTTTTACGACATGAGCCACCAGTCTAAGATTATGTTCTATCAGACGGTTTTTGGCCTCCTCGCTGCCAGACTTCATGTTCCGCAGGCATTCACGTTCTTGTTCCTCAGTTAATGGGTGGGGAAAAGTAAGGTTGTTAAGGTATGAAAAAAGTAGGAAACCGCCTTTGAAAATCGTTCCGAGAAGGACCAGTAAACAACCAGCCAGAGTCAAAGCTGTCCACCTCCATTAGTATCCGCCCTAAAATAGTATGGAGATGGGCTTCAAATTGTGACTGGTTATTATTTGGAATTATGTAAAGGAACACTCATTTACGGTAATCAACAACTATTGGGGCAATTAACTCACAACCTGGTCATATAATCATGTCATGCCTTGCCATTGGACGAAATAGAAGGCCGCCCTTTTCTGACCCGATTCCGACCTTCCTGTTTGGCGAGGTATAATGCAGAGTCCGCCGCAGCGATTATGGTGCTGGGGATGGCATTTCTGACTGGTATCATGGTGCAAACACCCACACTAACAGTAACGTAATCACTGATCGATGAGGCTTCATGTTGAATCTGAGAGGCCACCACCCGGGTGCGCAAGAGTTCGGCAACTACCATTCCTCCAACCGAATCGGTGTCAGGGAGAATAACCGCGAATTCTTCCCCCCCATAACGGGCAACCAAATCCCCTGGTCTTTTGATCTCGTTCTGAAGTATTTTAGCTATGTTTTTAAGGCAATCATCCCCGGCCAGGTGGCCGTAATGGTCATTGTAGTCTTTAAAAAAGTCAATATCAATCATCAATAGGGTCAGCGGCTTTTCCTCTCTCATAGCTCGCCGCCACTCTTTATCCAGCGTCTCTTCAAAATACCTTCGATTGACTATGCCCGTCAGGCCATCCAGAGACGATAACCGTTGCAGTCGCTGGTTCGCCTGTTCCAACTGCCTGGTAACCGCTATTAATTCTAGTTCCCTGGCTTTACGGCAATCCATTTCAGATTTTAACCTGAGAGCTGAACCAATCCGCGCTTGTAGTTCTATCCGGTTTAATGGCTTGGTTAAGTAATCCATAGCTCCCGCCTGAAATGCTAAATGGAGGCTGTCAATAGTGTCTACAGCCGTCACCATAATTACAGGTATATCCCGGGTACATTGATCGGCCTTGATTGTCTTCAATGCTTCAATTCCATCTATTCCAGGCATAACAATGTCCATTAATATCAGGTCTATAGATCCCATTTTAGCCGGGTCATCCAGCCCCAGGTGATGGAAAGCTTCCCGGGCAGAAAGTGCGGTAATAAGATCAGTGTAACCTCCCTGGCGTAAAAACGAGGTTATTACCTTCAGGCTATCCGGTGAATCATCCACAACGATAATGCTCAATACGACCCAACCCCCTTCATCAATAACCCAGCCTGTATCATACGTACAACTATCCATTGGGTTTATTCATAAATCATTCGCCAGGTTATTCTTATTTCCTTTTTCCTTCAATGTTGGTTCATATTGTGCAGATTGTTCAAGTATTCCTTCAGCAATTTCTTTAAACACCGGGGCTGCATTATACCCCCCACTCTGCCCGTGTTCTACCAGTACGGTGACTACCCATTGAGGGTTATCAGCCGGGAAAAACCCAGTAAACCAGGTATTCAGAACTTCTTCACCTGCTGAAGTATAATGTCCAGTCTGGCTGGTAGCAGTCTTACCTCCACATCCTACGCCGGGCAAATCTGCGTTTTTTCCCGTTCCATAAGCAGTTACCTGACACAAATACCGACATAATTCATTACAGACAGCTTGATTTAAAACCTTTTCGCCCCGGTCCGGAGGATAGTAAATTCGAGTATTCCCTTTCCCCCAGGTTTGGATAACCAGCCGGGGGCGTTTATATACTCCATTGGACGCCAGAGTAGCGATTAAATTGGAAATTTGGACTGGTGTAAGATAAACCCCCTGTTGGCCCAACGTTGCGTTACCCAGAGCCGGCCGTCCGTAATCAATTGCTACATGACTGCCTGATTGGGTGTCGGAATAGCCTATAATTTCCTGTTCGGCCAGGTGAACTCTTCTGCATAACTCCAATAATCGGGTTCGCCCAACTTTTAATCCCATTTCGATAAAGGCAACGTTGCAGCTTTCGGCCAGGGCCTGCTCCAGATTCACCTTGCCATGACCATTCTGTTTCCAGCAGGGAATTGTAAGCCTACTGGAATACCGATAAGAGCCTGGACAATAGAATTCAGCAGTTGAATCAATGGCATGGTTTTCTAAAGCTGCTGCCGCGACCACGATCTTGAAAACGGATCCTGGGTAAAACGGGGTCAGGGCACGGTTAAGAAGCCAGGCTGATTCTGTATTGCCTTGATAACTTGCGGGGTTATATGGGTTATAAGTAGGTCGGCTGGCCATGGCCAATATATCACGGTTCTTTATATTCATGACCACAACCGCACCGCTCGTTACCCTTTGGTCCATAACTTTTTCTACAATTGCCTGGGTTCTTTTATCTATCGTAGTTACTACGGCATACTCAACTGTTTCGGAATCGTCTTTTGATTTAGGGGTCAAGCCGGCAATAGGCTGGCCCATTCCGTTTACTACGGCTACAACCTCTTGTGCTTGCTTACCTTTTAAGGTACTGTCATATCTTTTTTCCAGCCCAGCATCACCCTGCAGGACCGGTTTTTCTAGCGACTGCCCTACGTGTCCCAGCAGGTGAATCAGAAATCCGTCTTCTCGATAGCGCTGTTTAACCGGAACAATTATAACACCGGGCGGTAATTTGCGGTTATTAAGACTATGTTTTTGCAGGGGGTACTT
>JBLMZW010000166.1:0-3617 GCA_050259035.1 Chitinophagales bacterium
AGAATATCCCGCCTTCCATATCCCCCTTCGCCTATTTGACTCTGACTAACGGGGTAGCCAGTCTCATTCTGGTTATCGTGTTTTTCCAAAGGCTGCGGGAATTGGATAGGAAAACCCTGCAAAGAAGCCTGGTGCTGGCTGCTATTATCTGTGGCAATCTTCTGTTGGAGAGGCTTGGCATATCCATGATCCCGGCCTCTACAGCTAGTTTTGTAGCCTCTTTGAATATCGTATTTGTCCCCTTGCTGTTGCTCATGTTCAAACGCAAACCCAGCGCCAATAATGTGCTGGGCATCGTTTTGATATTGACCGGTCTCATCTGCACCAGCGGCCTTAAACCTGGCGAACCGGTCAACTACGGGGTTTTGATCATGGCAGCGGCCTGTCTTTGCATGTCAGTATATATTATTACTGTAGATCGTTTTACCAAAGCGAGTGATCCATTGCTGCTGGGCATCGGCCAGATATTTTTTACCGCTGTCCTTGGTTTTCTTATGTGGTTTGCCGAGGAACCCAGGACCTTTTTTGCTGTTGACTATACAAACCAGATCCTGGCCAACGTCTTTTTACTGGCCTTTTTTGCCAAGGCCTATGCCTATATCATGCTGATGTTTTCGCAGAAGTACGCATCACCTATTGCAGTGACGGTCATTGCCTCTACCGAACCGGTGGTGACCATGGTACTGGCTTTGCTTATCCCCAACTCATTCGGGCAAACTGAATACTTGACTAGTGCCAAGATGATCGGTGCAGTCTTTATCGTTGCCGGAGCCATCTGTTCGGGAACTGGCTTTCTTGCCAAAAAGAACTCGATTGAACAATATGTTATGGAGGAATAAATGCAGGAGATCCTCTCAGCTTTTAAATCAAAAAAGACACGCTGGCAGATAGTGATATGTGCCCTGGTGTTTATCGGGATGGCGGTGCCCTTTAAGGTAATGGTCCTGATCGAAGGTTTTACCGAAGTGCGCCCAGTCAATGCAGTACCGGTGGTGGTTGGGCTCTTGTTCGGACCGGCCGGGGCCTGGGGCTGTGCCATCGGCAATCTGGCTGCCGACCTGTTCGGCACGTTTTCCCGGGGTTCCGTCCTTGGCTTTATTGGTAATTTTATCGCAGCCTGGCTGCCCTACAAGCTCTGGCATTTATCAGGGAAGCGGGAAACTCCCAATGTTAAGGACGTAAAGAATATAATCAAATTCATTTATATCAGTGCTGTGGCCGCCAGCGCTACGGCTATTTTCATTGCTTGCGGACTGGATGTTTTTTTTGATATGTGGATGCCGCGCATATTCTGGATCATTATCATCAATGATTTTGGTTTCCCCCTCTTGTTTGGACTGCCATTTTTGATAGTCTTGACCTCCGAAGATAGCACAATAGAAATCACTTTACCCCCGGAAACTCAACCGGACCGTACAACAGTCCTTCGGGGCAAAAGGCATCATTATCTTAAACTTGGGTCATTAGTATTTCTGCTGGCTAGTGAAGCGTGTTTGATAATCATGATCGCTCTTGGTATGCAAATGACCGTATCGTGGCTGATGTATACCGCCGGAGGGATTTTTATTATTTGTCTACTCAGCATGTCGCTGTCGGATTAATGGCGAGTGAGCGGGAAATCAATAGTATTCAGATGTTGGAACGCCCGGCTCCACTAAAGGTGTGGAACATAAGGATTTAATTATATTTAAGGATAGACTGAAAGTATTTAGGAATGTGAAGATAAAAGAGAAATACTCGGAAATTGGTGCATTCCGTCATTGTTCTTCAGGCGACGAATTTGAAAAGTTCTATACTGATTTCGAGAATAGTCCGCAATATTTGAGCGAATTAGAATTCCGTTAATAAATATTATCGAATAGAAGATCACTAGTAGGCGGAACCTCTTTCTAATGGCACTTCAGATGTGTCTTTGTTTCTCTATGCGATTGTCTAACAACCCGAATAATCCCTCCTCAAATCCTCAAATTGCACAATGAAACAACATGACGAGATTACCTAAGCCAGGTGATCATAGAGTATAAATCCTGTATAATTAATCCAGTTAGCCTTTTATGGAATGTTTTTCTAGGGATGTTTATAACCAACACATCTAGCGGGGGTACCTCTTGCACAATTAATTATCGGAGACCCAATATAATGATTTACCGAAATGTTACAAAGGGTGGGGGAGATTATTTGCTGATAAAACCTGAGAATGGCAGGGCTCTGATACAAGAACTTGATGGCAAAATACGAGTTGTAATTCCAACGAAGAAAAACTGGTTTATTATTCTCTTTGTAGGGTTTTGGTTATGTGGATGGGCATTTGGTGAATTAAGCGTTTTAGGAGAAATCTTTAAGTCGGATAAACCTGGTGGAGTTGATATTTTTCTAATTGCGTGGCTAGGCGGTTGGACAGTTGGCGGGGCTTGGGCAATATACGCTTTTCTTTGGAACTTGGCTGGCCATGAAGAAATAATTATTGCTTCTAGTAATATTTCCATCGCGAAAAAGATTTTAGGCTTGGGTTTAAACAAAGAGTATAGTCTTTCAGATGCTAAACGATTTAGGGTTAGTACTGAAAGAAACAACACGTGGTTTAATTCCGGCGGAATGAGTTATTGGGGCTTTAAAGACGGGAAAATCAGATTTGATTATGGGATGAAAACTATAAGATTTGCAGGACAAGTAGATGAAGCCGAAGCGAACCATATTTTAAATCTTTTTAGACAACGTGGATATATTCAGGAGATAAAGAGCCCCGCATAGAGGAAATTAAAGCTACAACCAAACAAGGGGAAGAGGGTACAGGTACTTCGTCCCATATCATCTTTCCTTGAACGGTCTTCACATAATCCCCTTTCAACTCCAAAAACTAAGCTATGAGCCTAAGGACTGGAGTTGAGGTTATGCATGACCATAATGATAGTAATCACCTGATTCAGGAAAAATCCCCCTACCTGCTTCAGCACTCGTATAACCCGGTCAACTGGTACCCCTGGGGTGATGAGGCCTTTACCCAGGCTAAAGATCACGACAAGCTACTCCACTTGTCATTGGTGCCTCTTAAGTTTAATAAACCTCACTTGAAGTCCTGCCATTAAGGGAAGATAGCTTTCGTTCCCCTTCAAAGACTAATTGATGATTTATGCCGAATAAAGAGCCTGCCTAGATATTGAATAAGTCTGATGACCATGGAATATTAATCCTGTATAATTAATCCAATCATTCTTTTTTACATTCCTTCTAATAGCAACTGTTATTAATATGATTATGAGAGGAATGTCTCGATCAATATTTATAACATCTGAGACTTTGGTATTGCCATTGAATATCAAAATAATATTTATATTAAGAACCGTTTATCGTTGGTTGCCCCTAATCATAATTGCTTCGTATTTTGTTTTGTGGATATCAATGATTTTTATCCCGTATAAGAATTATGGGTGTATAAAGAGCGTATTACATCCGCACTTGATAAAACTACATGTATACTTTCAGGAATATGGTCCAGCGTACCGGCTCAGAGGGGATAGCAAACAGGTAAAACATTATTATAAGAATCGGTATCCTTCGCTAAACCCAAATCAAATAGAATTGAAAGGTAATCTGCCTTATGATTTGAGTGTTTGGCC
>JBLMZW010000167.1:0-8935 GCA_050259035.1 Chitinophagales bacterium
GAAATCGGTAACATCCAAAGGGACTCTCACAGCAGGCCAATCGGAAATCTTAACTGTCAAAGTAGCCAATTTAACCATTGCTACAGCCGGCAAATCGGTAGTACGAGTTTACCGGCTAAAAGGCGGGGCAGTCCTGGGAGAGAAGAAGTTATCGAAGTTAAAAAAGCAAGAAAAAGATCTTAGTATTAAGATTAAGCTCCCCGGGGACTTTAAGGCAGACAGGGAGCGCCTTGAGATAACGATTGATCCTGACAACCAGGTAGTCGAAGAAGACGAGACCAACAACGACAGCTTTTTCGTTAGTTATTGAAAAGTTTAATCTTTGGTCCCTATTTGTGGGCTTTATATTTATGAATATCATGATTGTAGGCAGAGATTATGACTAAATAGTTACCAATTTATAAAAGTCTGGAATTCTGTATCAACAATTATCTAGGGAAGGGAGGATCAAGTCATGGCAATAGTGGCCAGGAAGAAGGTAATTGAAGAAAGAAGGCAGAAGCAAAACAAAGTAGGTGGGACGCCAACCTTAATAAGCGGGGGTTGGAGGTCAATAATAGCCACCTTATTGGCATTACTGCTGTTATGCGGAAACCCCGCTGTGTTGTCAGCGGCCATTAACTGGACCCCGAAAGATATTAGTACGGGAATAACAACCCCCGTCCCGGAAGCAGGAAATCAAGGACCAAAAACCCAAACAGAGAACATGCTGGCGGATATGCCCCTCTTTTTTATTGAAAACCGGGGGCAAATAGATAAACAGGTCCTGTACTACACTGAAGGAGGTAACCAGGGCCTCTATTTCACACCTTCGGGCCTGACCTTTACCCTGACTAAATCCCAGACTCCATCTAATAACAATACCGGACCTGGAGCTTTAAACGAATTCGCGTCCCAAACCACGAAACAAGAACGATGGGCGGTCAAACTGAATTTCATCGGGGCCAACAAAGTAAAGCCTTATGGCGAGGCTCTTACTCCGACCCGAGTATCTTACTTCAAAGGCCAACCAGAGGACTGGAAAGCAGGTTTAAATACATATTCCCGCATAGTCTATCCCGATCTGTGGCCGGGCATCGATCTGGTATTCAAAGGGGATTCCAACGGTTTAAAATATGAATTTGTGGTGGCACCGGGAGCCGATCCAAGACAGATTAAACTGGCCTGGCAGGGAGCGGGACGCATCAAGATTAATAAGCAGGGCGGTATGGAGATTGACACCCCCATCGGCAGCTTTACCGACCAAACCCCGCTGGTCTGGCAAGGTGAGGGAGTGAGTCGGCAAACGGTCAAGGCCGATTACTGTTTAAGCAGCCCGGAAGCCGGAAACTATGTGTGGGGCTTCCAGTTAGGCAGCTACGACCCTACCGTTCAACTTATCATTGACCCGGCTATTGATTACAGCGGCTATATTGGCGGTTCGGCTCATGATAATGGCTATGGCATAGCAGTAGACAGCAGTGGGCGGGCTTATGCAACGGGGATTACAATGTCCGGTGACTTCCCGGTCAGCGGAGGTCCTTATACCACTTACGCAAATAATGGCGACACATTTGTAGCCTGTATAAAAGCTGATGGGACTGCCTTAGAATACTGCGGTTTCATAGGTGGCTCGGCTGACGATTACGGCTATGGTATAGCGGTAGATAGCATCGGTAGGGCATATGTGACGGGGATGACATATTCCCCGGACTTCCCGGTAACCGTCGGGTGGCCGTATCCCAACTTATTGGGCGGTAAAGATGCCTTCGTGGCCAGGGTAAAAGCTGATGGAAGTGCCCTTGATTATTGCGGCTATATTGGTGGCACCGAGCTCGACGCGGCCAACGGTATTGCGGTGGACGACAACGGACTGGCCTATGTGACAGGGGAAACACAATCCAGCGACTTCCCAGTGACAAATAACGGACCGGGTAGCGCTTACAACGGAGGTTATTCCGATGGCTTCGTAGTCCGGGTAAAAGCTAACGGAAGCGGTTTCGATTATAGTGGCTATATCGGCGGCGAACTTCGTGATTATCCCAAAGGCATTGCGGTAGACAGCAGCGGACGGGCCTACGTGACGGGGATGACGTGTTCAGCTCACTTCCCGATAACCGGGGAGTGGCCATATAACAGCCTGAATGGTAACCAAGACGCCTTCCTGGTTCGGGTAAACGCCAACGGTAATGCTCTTGATTATAGCGGCTATATAGGCGGCTCGGGTTATGATATTGGCAACAGTATCGCGGTGGAAGACAGTGGACGGGCCTATGTGACAGGGGAAACACTGTCCAGCGACTTCCCGGTTACAAACAACGGACCAGATAACACCTATAACGGAGGTAATTCCGATGGCTTCGTGGCCCGGGTAAACGACGACGGCAGTGCTTTGGAATATTGCGGCTACATAGGTGGTTCCAGTACGGACAGCTGCCACGGTATTGCAGTAGATGGCAATGGCCAGGCTTATATAACAGGAGAGACATTGTCCAGCGACTTCCCGATTACATATTGGCCGGATGGCGTTTATAAAGGAGGCTACTCCGACGCCTTCGTGTCCCGGGTAAAATATGATGGAAGCGGCTTGGACTATAGCGGCTGCATTGGTGGTTCGGCTGGGGAGGACGGCTTGGGAATTGCGGTAGACAACAGCGGGCGAGCCTATGTGGCGGGAGAAACAGAATCCACAGATTATCCGGTCAGCAGCGGATGGCCGGATACCGATGTAAGTGGTCATTTCGACGCTTTCGTAACCCGGGTCTTGCCCCCGGGCAACCAGCATGACATACTTGCTTTCTATCTACCCAAACAGATTGGCCCTACCGACATAGATAGAACTAATCACACGGTTGTTGTCCGGATGGCTGAAGCGGCGATTCTCAACAGCCTGGTCCCGACCATTACCGTTTCTCCCTGGGCTACTATTAACCCGCCCAGCGGGATGGCCCAGAATTTTTCTACTCCCATAACTTATACGGTTACCGCTGAAGATGGCACCTCTCAAGTATGGACGGTTAAAGTCGTAGACCACGGACCTGACCTGGAAGTGGTTTTATCAAATCCCCCGGCTGAATTGGGCGCTGGAGCCAAAACCAGCCTTAAGGCCATCGTTACCAACCGGGGTGATGAGTCATCGGCCAAAGCGGTACTTAATTTCTATATAGGAGACCAAGTTTTAGCCAGCAAAAATGTTGGCAAACTAAAGCCTGGAAAAAACAAAACGGTTAAGGCAAGTATTAAGGTTCCGGCTATTGCTGCAGACAAAATAAGGGTTGAACTGGTGCCGTCAATCCCAGAAGAGTTTACCGGCAACAACCAGTATGAAGCTCCGGTAACTATCAGGTTCCCGGATTTGGCAATTAATTCGGCGTCGTCAAAGGAACTGATCGCCAGCAAATCCGCCACAATCAACATAGAAATAGCCAATCAAAGCATTGCTGCCGCCGGAAAGTTCATAGTGCGTGTCTCCCTGCATAATAAGCCTTTGGGAGAGAAGAATGTATCTTGTCTGAAACCGGGTACAAAAAAACTCAGTGTAAAGGTAAACCTTCCAGCTGATTTCGACCCGGCCATGGATTCCCTGACTATAGTCATAGATGCCGATAACCAGGTGGCCGAAGAAAATGAGGCAAACAACGTGATGAGATATTTACCCTACTGATATAGGCATAATCGAGAAGAAGGGAAAGGCGAAAAGTACCCTTTTCGCCTTTATATTGTTTGAAAAGATTTTAGAGTCTGGGATAAAAAAGGAGGATTGGTTTCGTGGCTATAAAGGAGAAGGGAAGTCAGAAGAAACGTAGGGGTGGGGTGCCAACCTTAATAAGCAGGGGGTGGAGGTCAATAATAGCAACCCTGTTGGCCTTACTGCTGTTGTGCGGAAACCCCGCTGTGTTGTCAGCGGCCATCAACTGGACCCCGAAAGATATTAATACGGGAGTAACAACCTCCGTCCCGGAAGCAGGAAATCAGGGACCAAAAACCAAAACAGAGAACATGCTGGCGGATATGCCCCTCTTTTTTATTGAAAACCAGGGGCAAATAGATAAACAGGTCTTGTACTATACTGAGGGAGGTAACCAGGGCCTCTATTTTACCCCCTCAGGGCTCACCTTTACCCTGACTAAATCTCAAGAACCAACGAATACAAGTCTTAATCCTGAGATTACTGGAAAAGGATTGATACCCCAAACCAAGGAGCAAGAACGTTGGGCAGTCAAACTGGATTTCATCGGGGCCAACAATGTAAAACCTTACGGTGAAGGTCTTACCCCCACCCAAATATCCTACTTTAAAGGCCAACCAGAGGATTGGAGAACCGGTCTAAATACATACTCCCGCATAGTCTATCCTGAACTATGGCCGGGCATCGACCTAGTATTCAAAGGGGATTCTAACGGCCTAAAATATGAATTTACGGTGGCACCGGGAGCCGATCCAAAACAGATTAAACTAGCCTGGCAGGGAGCGGAGAGTGTCAAGATAAATAAGCAAGGCGGGATGGAAATTAGAACTCCCATTGGCGGTTTTACCGATGAGGCGCCCATCGCCTGGCAGGGTAAAAACAGGCAAAAAATTGCCAGTTCTTTCTGTTTTAACAGCGGAATGAATAAAAATCAGGAGTGGGGCTTTAAGCTGGGGAACTATGATCCCACCCGTATATTAATTATTGATCCTGTTGTAATTGATTATTCTGGATATATTGGCGGCTCAGAGGATGATTACAGTTCTGCCATTGCAGTTGACAGCAAGGGTCGGGCTTATGTCACCGGGTATACTTTTTCCACTGAAGCTGATTTCCCGGTATATGCAGGCCCGGATATTGAATCCAGTGGTAACGGTTCAATGGATGCTTTTGTAGCTCGAGTGTCAGCCAACGGGACTTCTTTGGATTATTGTGGCTACATAGGCGGTTCAGCGCATGATTACGGTTATGGAATTGCCGTCGACAGCATGGGTCGGGCTTATGTAACCGGGAATACTTATTCCAGCGAAACCGATTTCCCAGTAATCAATGGGCCTTATACTACCTATAATGGCAATTCAGAAGCCTTCGTGGCTCGATTGTCAGCCAATGGGACTTCCCTTGAATATTGCAGCTACATCGGTGGTTCAGAAAATGACATAGGCACTGCTGTCGCGGTTGATAACAATGACCGGGCCTATGTAACCGGGTATACCAGCAGTTCCATGAATAACAAGTTTCCTGCTAATGGGGGACCAAATACCAGTCAAAACGGAGCGATGGATGTCTTTATTGCAAGGGTGTCAGCCAATGGAACATCCCTGGAATACTGTGGGTATATAGGTGGTTCGGGTATTGATCAGGGAAAGGGAGTTGCGGTTGATAATTATGGTCGAGCCTATGTGACCGGGTTTACTGTTTCTACCGAGACCCAGAGCTTTCCCCTTGTAGGTGGGTTAGATAGAAGCTATAACGGAGGGGATTGGGATGCCTTTGTGGCCCGGGTGAAGGCCGATGGAACTGGACTGGAATATAGCGGTTATATCGGCGGCTCCGAATATGACGAAGCTGATGCTATTGCGGTTGATAACAGTGGCCGGGCTTATGTATTCGGATATACTCGCTCTGGCGAGAGCCAGAGCTTCCCGGTAAAGGAGGGGCCGGATACCAGCTATAACGGGGGTGGAGATTCTTTTTTAGCCAGTGTGGCGACCGACGGGAATTCCTTAGAATACTGCGGGTATATCGGTGGTCAGAACGTCGATAAGGGTTATGGTATTGCGCTTGACAGCAGCGGTAGGGTTTATGTAACGGGATATACCATGTCTAATGATACCCAGGGTTTTCCTGTCTTAGGAGGGTTAGATACCAGCTATAACGGAGGTACTGCCGACGCCTTTGCAGCCTGTGTAGCGGCAGGGGGGACTTCTCTGGAATACTGCGGGTATATTGGTGGTGGTGGTTTTGATTGGGCTAAGGGTATTGCAGTTTCAAGTGATGGTGAAGCTTATGTGACCGGATATACTGACTCCAGCGAGACGCAGGGATTTTCGGTTAAAGGAAGCCCGGATACCACCTTTAATGGAGGTACCTATGATGCCTTTATAGCCCACATTCGGATGCAGGGCCCTGACCTGATGGCCGATATTGAAAATCCGCCCGCGGAGATGGCGTCTGGGGGGAAAGCAGCCGTAACAGCGATTGTTATCAACAATGGAGAGGAAGCCACTGAAAAAGCATCAGCGCAATTTTATGTCGGAGACCAGTTACTTGCTACTAAAAATATTTCCAAACTTAAACCAGGCAAAAGTAAAAAACTAAAGGTTAAACTAAACGTTCCAGTCATGAGCGGGACTGATACCTTAAAGGTCGAGGTCATCCCCTCGGGAGAGGATGTTGGTAAATATAATAATACGGATGAAAACCCGGTTAAAATAGTATTACCTGACCTGACCATCAGCTCGCCACAGGTAAAAGGGACTCTGGTACCGGGCAAGTCGGGGACAATAACCGTAAAAGCGGCCAATTTAACCATTGCTACAGCTGAGAAATCAATGGTACGTATAACCCGAGCGAAGGACCAGACTGTCCTGGGAGAAAAAAAGCTATCCAGGCTAAAACAAACAGAGAAAGATCTAAGTATAAAAATCAAAATACCGGAAGATTTCCAGGTGGGCAATGAGGCCGTATGGATAATGATTGATCCCGATAAACAGATACCAGAGGAATCCGAGTTAAACAACCTTATATTAATGATTAAAGTCTAACAGAATGTTATAACAGCTAAGCCCCCATCCGGGGGCTTTTATTTTGGCTTCCTCTTATTGCCATGAGTAAAATAAGCGGTCAAACAAAAACTATCGGGAGAGCCAGTAAGAGGAGGTGAAGGCATGCGTAAAAAGTGGTTAAGTATACCCATTCTAATAATAGTTTCTTCTACCTTGATTTTGGGAGGCTGTGGCAACCAGGCCCAGAAAAAACCTGTAACTCCTAAGACTAATATGACTGCCCCGAAGACCAAAACAACGACCCCAAATACCGTAACCCGGCCAGCAAAGAAACCGGTTCCTACCATGAGCACTTCCGAAATGCGGCGTTTGGCTGATAAACTGACCAATATAGCGGTAACGGTAAAAGGGGTAAAATCGGCCACGGTGGTTGTCCAGCCGATGGGGACTAAGGTCAGTGTTCTTGTGGGATTAACCCTTGATCCCTCGGTGAAGGGTAAGGAAACCACCATGATTAAGAACGAAATAACCAAAAAGTTTAAGAAAGCCGATAAACGTATAACCCGAGTACTGGTAACCAGTAACCCTGATCTGGTTAAAAGAATCGAAGACATAGCTCGAGGAGTGATTGCTGGCAAACCGGTGCAAAGCTTCGCCAGCGAAATATCGGAGCTAAGTCGGCGGATTGCCCCTGGCATGAAATAAAGTCAATTCAGAAAACCTGGGAATTACTCCCGGGTTTTTTGTTTTGTCATTTTTTGTAGTACAATGAGCTTAGTTATGGTAGAGCAAAAAGGTATAAAAGATAATTCATCCATTACCGGAGTTAAAAGCCTTCTCGGTGTTCACGGGCTGTTCCTTAAAAAGAGTCTGGGGCAGAACTTTCTGGTGGACAAGAACATACGGACTAAAATCGTAGAGGCTTGTCAGCTTCGGGAAGACGATACGGTGCTTGAGGTGGGAACCGGCCTTGGGGTATTAAGTGTTGCCCTGGCCGAAAAAGCAAAAAAAGTAACTACTGTGGAGATAGATTCCCGACTCGAACCGATATTAAGACAAATTTTCTCCTCACAAGATAACATAACCTTAATAATGAACGATATCCTGCAATTGGATTGGGAAAAAACGCTGGAAATAACTGAACCACAAAAGGTTGTTGTATGCGCCAATCTACCTTACTACATAACATCACCGGTAATTTTTAATATTTTAGATCATTTGTCCTTGGTGAAACGGGCAGTTTTAATGATGCAGAAAGAGGTTGCCGAGCGACTGCTTGCCCGGCCTGGAACCAAAGAATACGGTTTAATAACAGCGATGGTGACCTGGAAGGCGACGGTTTCTCCTGTAACCAGGGTCTCACGGAACTGCTATTACCCGGTACCGGAGGTGGATTCCAGTGTTGTCAGGCTGGAACCCCGGGAATCATTGGTAGAGGTCAAAGACGAAGAAGTCCTGCGCAGGCTGGTCCGTGATGCATTCCAAATGCGGCGCAAGACTATGAACAATGTTTTATGCAGAAGAGGTCTTTCCCGAGATGATGCATCAATGGTACTTATGGAGGCTGGCATAGATCCGATGTGCCGGGGGGAAACCCTGAGCATTGAAGAGTTCGCCCGGATAGCTGACGGGCTTACTGACAGGGGGAAAAAACATGATTTTTCAGAGTCCGACCCTGGGAAAACTTGATATGAACCAAGTTGTTACGGACTTGCTTGATTATGTTTCGAGCGATACTAATTTCCCCTATAAACTTATTGTAGGATCAGATTCTCAGACTCGCGATGGTGTAACCTGCTTTGTTACCGCTATTATTATTCACCGGATCGGCAAGGGCGCACGCTACTACTTTACGCGGCGTTATGACCGCCACCTTACCAGTCTCAGACAGCGGATATTTTTTGAAACCAGTCTAAGTCTTGACATAGCCGATAGACTCGTCCACTGTCTGGCCGAAAAAGGTCAGGAGGAACTTAAGGTTGAGATCCACCTGGATGTAGGAACCCACGGGGAGACCAAGGAACTGGTAAGAGACATTATAGGTATGGTTGTAGGCAGCGGTTTTGATGCTCATATTAAGCCTAACGCCTGTGGAGCTACCAAAGTGGCTGACCGATATACAAAATAATCTTCAAAAACCTTTAATTTTCCAACCTTGATCCCATTGACAAGGACTTTACAATTTTATAAACTATATAGTCAACCTTGACTAGACTGCCAATATGATGTATAGTTATAAATGGTCAAAATAGGTTTGAGA
>JBLMZW010000168.1:0-3711 GCA_050259035.1 Chitinophagales bacterium
GTCCCTTTGGATGTTACCGATTTCACGGTAAGGTCTGGTCGGACAATATTAGCCGGGGTTTCAGCCGTGTTGTTATCTGCGATTACATCATTTCCCGAGGGGGTAATCTCAACCTTTAAGGTGGTAGATCCTCCGATTGCCGGGACGTTTAGTTTTACCTTGAACGCTTTACTCTTGCCCGGTTTAAGCTTGGAGATGTTTTTGGTCATCAGAAGTTGATTGTATATGTAAAACTGAACCGATGCTTTGTCCGTAGTTTGTTCTCCAGCGTTGGATATAATCGCTGTTACAGTCGTCTTCTCTCCGGATGCCATCTCCGTGGGCGGGTTTTCGAAAACTACTGCCAGATCAGGACCCGGCTGTAGTTTAACCCGGGTTACGAAGGCATCCTGGCTCCCACTATAGCTCGTATACGGTCCTCCTCTAACAGGAAAACCTTGAGTCTCACTAGAAGAAGTTTCTCCGGTCACGTAGACCCGATTATTATTATCAACCGCAACCCCAAGAGCAGCATCCCCCTCCTGGCCTCCAATATAGCTGCAGTATTCAAGGGAATGCCCATTGGCGGCTAGGCAGGCCACAAAGGCTTCGCAATCATCTCCGGTATGATAGTTATTCGGGTCTCCACATACCGGGAACCCCTCTTCCTTAGAAGAATGGGTGACCCCGGCCACATAAGCCTGACCATTGCTGTCGACCCCAATACCCTTCCCGTTATCACCATCTTTGCCACCAATGTAGCCGCAGTAATCCAGGGAATCGCCGTCACCTGCCACCCGTGCCACGAAGGCATCCCAAAAGCCCCCGTTATAGCTTATATCCGGTCCTCCTTTAACAGGAAAACCTTCAGTTTCACTAGATTCAGTAGTTCCAGTCACATAGGCCCGATCATTATTGTCAACGGCAATGGAAAAGCACTCCTCATTATTGGAGCCGCCAATATAGCCACAGTAATCCAGGGAAGTTCCATCAAATGCCACCCGGGCTATGAAGGCATCTTTGCTGCCATTGAAGCTTTTATCTAGTCCTCCTTTAACGGGAAAACCTTCCGATTCCGAAGAACTAGCAGCCCCGGTTACGTAAGCTTTACCATTATTATCAACTGCAATACTATTACAGGTTTCCAACTTCTGGCCGCCAATATAGCCACAGTAATCCAGGGAATTCCCATTGGCAGCTACCCGGGTTACAAAAATATCACAAGACCCTCCGTTATAGCTTGTATCCGGCCCTCCTTTAATAGGAAAACCTGCAGTTTCACTAGATCCTGTATATCCTCCCACATATGCCCGACCGCTGTTATCAACCGCAATCCCAGAAGCGCCATCACCCGATGACCCACCAATATAGCCGCAATACTCCAGGGTGGTCCCATCCGCTGCCACCCGTGCCACAAACGCATCTTGAGATCCCCCATTATAGCTTGTATCCGGTCCTTCTTTAACAGGAAAACCTGCAGTTTCACTAGATTCAGTATATCCTCCCACATAGGCCCGACCGTTGTTATCAACAGCAATCCCATAAACAGCATCATCCAGCGACCCACCAATGTAGCTGCAATATTCCAGGGTAGTCCCATCGGCCGATACCCGAGCCACAAACGCATCTTGAGATCCCCCATTATAGCTTGTATCCGGCCCCCCCTTTACCGGGAAGCCCTGGGTTTCGGAGGAATAGGTATACCCGGCTACATAAGCCCGACCAGTGCTATCGACCGCAATGGCATAGCAGTAGTCGGTATCCGAGCCGCCTATGTAGCCGCAATAATCAATTATAACAGGGTCAATAATTAATATACGGGCTGGATCATAACTACCCAGTTTAAAACCCCACTCCTGACACTTACTGATTCCGCTATGTAAATAGAAAGAACTATCAACTGTTTGACGGTTATTACCTTCTCCCTGCCAGGCGGTTGGCGCCTGATCGGTAAAACCGCCGATGGGGGTATCAATTTCCATCCCGCCCTGCTTATTTATCTTGATACTCTCCGCACCCTGCCAGGCCAGTTTAATCTGTTTTGGATCTGCACCTGGAGCTACTATAAATTCATATTTTAAGCCCTTGGAATCCCCTTTGAATACCAGGTCGATACCCGGCCATAGATCGGGATAGACTATGCGGGAGCATGTATTTAAACCCGTTTTCCACTCCTCTGGTTGGCCTTCGAAGTAGGATACTCGGGTTGGAGTAAGCGCCTCGCCATAAGGCTTTGCCTTGTTGGCTCCGATAAAGTTAAGCTTAACCGCCCAGCGCTCTTGCTCCGTCGCTTGGGGTATTAATCCTTTTCCTGAGATTTCAGGGTTAAGACTTGTATTCGTTGGTTTTGGGGATTTAGTCAGGGTAAAAGTCAGGCTCGAAGGTGTGAAATAGAGGCCCTGGCTTCCTCCCTCAGTGTAGTACAAGACCTGTCTATCTATTTGCCCTCGGTTTTCAATAAAAAAGAGAGGCATATCCGCCAACATGTTCTTTGTTTGGGTTTTTGGTTCTTGATTTCCTGCTTCCGGCACGGGGGTTGCTAGTCCCGTACTTATGTCTTTCGGGGTCCAATTGATGGCCGCTGACAACACAGCGGGGTTTCCACACAACAGCAGTAAGGCCAACAGGGTTGCTATTATTGACCTCCAACCCCTACTTATTAAGGTTGGCACCCCACTTACTTTGTTTTGCTTCTGGCTTCTTTCTTCCATTACCTTCTTCCTAGCCACTATTGCCATGACTTGATCCTCCCCTTCCCTAGATAATTGTTAATACAAAATTCCGGACTTTTATAAATTGGTAACTATTTAGTTACAATCTCTTCCTAAATCAATTCGGCTACATAATCCCGACCGCTGCTATCAACCACATTGGCATAGCACCAATCGGTATCCGAGCCGCTTATGTAGCCACGGTAATTAATTTGCAACGGAATTGATAATTAATTCCCCTGTAGGGTCATAATTATCCAGTTTAAAGCCCCACCCTTGATTGTTATCTGTAGGCTTTAAAATATCTTTTCAACCAATAAAATGATAGCAGTCGAGTGTGAAATTTTTGTGAAACTCGAGAATTAAAAAAGCCCCCGTTAGGGGGCTGTAAAGCTGATATTCTCTTATTAATTATCTAAGGGTAAAGCAGTTCGTTATTGGTTTCATTTGCCTCAGTTATCACACTATCAGCATCTATTACAATCCGGAGGGTCTCACCCGCTTGAAAATCGGCTGGTACTTTGATTCTTATATTCAGATCCTTTTCCTGTGTTTTCAGCTTCGATAGTTTCTTTTCTCCTAAGACTGTCCCGCCATTCACGCGATAAACACGTACTACCGATTTCCCGGCTGTAGCAATGGTCGAGTTGGCCACTTTTACGGTCAGGGTTCCTGATTTGCCTGGCACCAGATCTCCCTTAGCCGCCGCCGATTTAACAGTTAAATCCGGTAGGAAAATATTCATCTGGTTTTTGACTGAGTTATTACAAATGCCTATATCGGTTGAAGTGGGTGTTAATTCTACTTTCAGTATGGAAGATCCGCTTATAGCTGGAACATTCAGTTTGACCTTAATCTTTTTGTTTTTGCCTGGTTTAAGCTTGGAAATATTCTTAGTACAAAGAAGCTGGTCATCCATATAAAATTGTACTGTTGATTTTTCGGCAAGATTCTCTCCCATGTTGGTTATAAACGCAGTTACTGTTACTTTCTCCCCGGAACCCGCCTGTGTGGGCGGGTT
>JBLMZW010000169.1:0-2867 GCA_050259035.1 Chitinophagales bacterium
GGTCAATTCCGGTCATATATTTATTGATGGGCAAGAAGTAACAGACCCCAAGGTCAATATCGATAAGATCCGGGAACAGGTTGGCATGGTTTTTCAGCATTTTAACCTTTTCCCGCATAAAACTACTCTCGAGAATATAACCCTGGCTCCAACCAAAATACTGGGTCTCAATAAAACCGATTCTTCCAAACGTGCAATGGAACTTTTAGAGAAGGTGGGTCTGGTCGACAAGGCCAACGTATATCCCAATAAGCTGTCCGGGGGACAAAAACAAAGGGTGGCAATAGCTCGTGCCCTGGCTATGCAGCCCAAGATAATGCTATTTGATGAGCCAACGTCAGCTCTGGATTGTGAGATGGTAGGAGAGGTATTGTCAGTTATTAAAGATCTCGCCCAAGAAGGGATGACGATGGTGATCGTAACCCATGAAATGGGTTTTGCCCGCGAAGTTGGACACCGGGTTTTGTTTATGGATGAAGGTATCATCGTGGAAGAGGGCACCCCGGCGCAGATTTTCGACGATCCTCAGAATATCAGGACCCAGGGATTCCTGAGTAAGGTTTTATGTGCCTATTAAACAAAAACGTATTATAAAAGTGTCTGCGTATGAAACGCCCTATCACGAATCGTTTTGCAAACAGGAACAGGTTTAATAGCCGGTTCCTGTTTTTTCTTTGAAGTCTTTAAATTGTATTGCATAAAAATGGCATCAATGATACGCTTTATCCAACTTACTGCAAATCTTTTCATGAGCGAGGTCGACATGATCGAGTTTCTAGTGTTTATTACCGGGCTGATCATCGGTTCCTTCCTGAATGTATGCATTTACCGGATACCCCGCCAGGAATCCATTGTTTTTCCGCCATCACACTGTACTGAATGCGGGCAGGCCCTTGGTTTTTTTGATCTTATCCCGGTGGCAAGTTACATCTATCTGCGCGGTCATTGCAGGTCCTGCGGAAACAGGATATCTCCCCGTTACCCACTAGTTGAGCTGTTAACCGCTGTGGTATTTCTCCTGTTGTATATGCAGTATAGACTGACTGTACCCTTTGCAGGATATGCTATATTAATGTCGGCCCTGATCGCGGTATTTTTTATAGATCTCGACTTTATGATCATCCCAGACAAACTCGTATTATTTGCATCTATCATAGGTATCTGCTTTGTTTCTTATCATTTGTGCTCTCCGCTGAAAGTATATGGTGATAGTGAATGGTGGAATCCGTTCCTGGGCGCACTGATTGGCTCTGGTTCTCTATTCCTGGTTGCTGTTATTGGTTCGTTGCTTTTTAAGACGGCTGAGGCAATGGGGGGAGGGGACATAAAGATCATGATCCCGATAGGTTTGCTTCTGGGATGGAGACTTACCATATTGACATTATTTATGGCTGTTATTGTTGGCGGCGTGGTCAGTTTGATTTTGCTGGCTTTAAAAATCACTTCCCGGAAGTCTTCCATCCCATTCGGACCCTTTATTGTGGTCGCCGCCTATGCAGCCATCATGTGGGGTTATCCTATTATCAACTGGTATCTGGGACAGTACTGATTGTTCCTTAAATATTTACAAAGTACGCTGGTGCCTGAAAACAAATAAATGGCATATATACGGTAATTGTGTTATTATATAGGTCTTATACCCTATTATGTTTATTATCCTTTTTTATAGATATTTGCAGGAATTATAGGCACATGTTTAGAATAGATAATATTATAAAAATTAAGGTTATTTGGCTCCTTGTATATGCCCCTGTTTGAAGAGAGGAATATAAAAACTTACCCGAAAACAGGTGTTTTATATGTATTTCCGGTCTAATTGATTTATTTATTGAGTAAACTTACCACGCTTTTGGTCTATTTAAAAGCATGGTATGAAAGTATTGGTTTTTCTGAACAGAGCTTGATTCCATTAATTTCGATTTATCTTTCCCGTCATTCGCAGTAAATTTCTTCTCGCCTGCTCACTATCTCTGTTAATACCCACAATGCACATTGGAACCTCTCTAATCTAATACACCAAATTCTTCGTCTATACACTGTTTCCAACGGAACAAGAGACCTGGCTAACGAAAAAGCTCGATTTTTGATTTAGCTGTATTAGTTATGCGGGTCTTTGTTTTCTTTAATTTACTAAGTTAGAACCTTGACATTACTGTCATTAGGGCAGGCAAAGTATTCTCTGCGGTTATATCCGGTGCGGTTTCTTCATAAGTATTTCTTCAAACTGGCAACCGGACTATAAACAGATCAAGGGGGTGGCTGAATACGATATTTGAAGCAGAGAATTATTAATTTTAAAAGGGGGGGACCTATTTGAAAACAAAAAGAGAGAATAAGTCTATGTTTTTAGGCAGTAGAAATAGAACAGCTCCATATTTATCAATAATCATGGTATTGGCCCTGGCAATCCAGATGATTATACCGATCACTACTGCTCAGGCAGCAGGGACATGGACATCATTTGACATGAACATCGTATATGGTAAAGTAAGCATTCTGAGCCTGCCGGGGGCAGACTGCAACTATACTGGAACGGTAGGCACAGATCCCATTACGAAATTTTTACAAAATGAGGAGATTGGCGCAACCTACCGCGTTTCTGACTTCAGTAAATTTGCAGGGGCAAGCAGAGCCCCATCTTCTGGAGGCTTGGCTAATAAATTGGTTCTTTATCGTTATAGTGCACCAGGAACTAAAGCGGAAGTATCATCGCCTGCCTGGGCTACGGTGCCATTTCAAGAAGATGACATAATTATCGGTGTTTATGCCACTAGTCTGACAAAGGCGTATGTTTATAAGGTAAGGCTGTTGGACCCTGAGAACCTGTCAGCTTTCACTATAGGCGGGCAAGATTGTATTAATCTATC
>JBLMZW010000170.1:0-4595 GCA_050259035.1 Chitinophagales bacterium
GGCACCACAGGGTCAACCGAACCGCCCTTTTCTGATAAATTAATGATGTTTCAAGTTTTGATTTTGAATGCTACTGGAGTAGGCAATTATGGTGTGTCTATCAGTACCAGCTTAAGGCATGACATAACATTAATGTACACCCGGGTCCTGGCTGAGGTGGCGCAATTCTCCGGTGAAGGTACCAGATTGATGATGGAAAAAGGCTGGATGGAGGAACCCCCTAAGAAAACCAGAGCCGTGCCAAATACCAGTCACTAACCCATATTCAAACTAAGGCTAAAATTCGAAAACCATAGAAATCAAGCTATTCCGTTCCATCACGGTGAGTGTCTAAACGTACTGTGTGGGAAAACGTTCGGTTTGGCTATTTCATTAATACATTTCCCCCCTGCGCCACAGATTCAGGCTGCGGTTTAACACTTTCGCCACCAAGGAGATAAAGCGATGTATTCACCCCTAGCCAAGTCAAGTGCTTATTCGATTAACAAAAAACCGTAGCGGTTGGGGGTTTCGTCTTTGTTCTGCAGTACTTCACAGGGAAACCCCTGTTTCCTGGCCGTTTTAAATACGTCTATGCCGAATGATATCTCACATGGTCTTATTTTTTCCGGGCTCGGACATGGTTCCCCTTTATCCACGGCACAGGAGGGGCACAAGTGGCAGCTGCGAATGGCTAAGGCAAAATAATAACCATCCAGGAAAGCTGTTCTTTCCAGTTTAAGCATGGCATGACTCAGTTCTTGGGCATCATTGGAATGAACCATGAGAATATACTTATAGCTCTTTATCATTTCAACTCGTTCAGCAAAGGTTGTATTTCTCACATGGCATTTGATACTGTCTTTAAAAAAGTCTCCGCAGCCCCACCGGCATTTTAGAATCGTTCTTATGTCAAAATAAATGTCATCAGGCGAAATAAGCACGGCATCCAGCATTTTATACTCTCTGGCCAGGTTTACATATTTATTCATCTCAGTATCCTCCCCTTAACCTTTGTGGTATTTTAACACCGGCAGATTGTGGGATTCAATAAACAAAAATACGGGTAGAAACTATAAGCCTCCTCAATAAAGTTCCCCGGGCTATTAATCCGAGGAAACATAAATTTCATCTGACTTTTCTGTTCTCTATCATCCATTTTGGGATTGAATTGGGAAAGATTATTCTCATATCTGTATAGTAAAAGAGAGGGGCAATTTTTATAAAATGCTATATTTGACTCGTTGGAAGCTTAGTGATATCCATTGGATAGACAGTTTGAGAAAGCCTCTCCTTTTCGGAGAGGCTTTAATAATTAAACCTTATAAACTGCAGGCAACCTGCCTGAAAACTGAAACTTGACCATCTTCCAGAAAGCCGGATGCTTGAAGAGTTACCCTTCCCGGCCGGAAAATGGTGACAGTAGCGGTTCGCCTGCCCGTGGAGCTACGACGTGCCACTACTACAATAGTTGCTCCGGTAGTGGTAAAATGGCTGGTGAGGTTATGTACCGTAGCGTTACGGTATACCAGGCGAACAAACCTGATGGTACCGGCGCCCCGGGTCGCTGTAACACTTGTGCACCTGGTTGAGTGAAATGTATATTCAAATTCTCTTCCGTTGATTATCGCCTCAAGCTCGCCAGTGATGGAACCGGAGGGTCCAGGAATACAGCTCCCGGTAGCTCTGAACTCACAATCTCGGGTTAAAGTTTCGATTTCGCCGCTGACAACTGTGTCGGCCAAAAAATCACCCCTTTCCTGTTTGGATGGACCAAACGTCCAATAACATATTATGGTATTGTTAACCAGGTAGTTCCTGCGCAGGCAATAAGTGGAGGCTCTTATGAATTTAATTACTTTCACGAGGGTATTATGAAAGGTTCATGTAACAAAGATACTATTCTCAATATTGGATTTTACGGTGGTTTAGTTATCAAAGCCGTGAATGCGGTTTTAGAAATTATTGGCGGTCTCCTGATGCTTATAATTAACCTTGAATCGCTTAACCGCTGGATAAAGCTTGTTGCACTTGCGGAATTGCAGGAAGACCCTAATGATGTTTTAATGAACTACCTTATTGGTTTGGGCAACAGTCTGTCAATCAATTCACAGCACTCGGCTGCGGTCTATATGTTAGTGCATGGCGCAATCAAGGTGGCAATCGTCTGGTTGTTATTAAAAAAGATAAAATGGGCCTTTTCCCCCGCAATGGTGGTACTGGGGCTATTCATTGCCTATGAGGTATATCTGTTTTTGCATACCCATTCATTGCTTATGCTATTGGTTGTTATCCTGGATATAGCGATAATCGCGGTGATTTTCTTAGAGTATAGACACTTAAAAGAAGAACAAAGATTATAGATCAAAAAATCCCCCCAATAAAGAATTCCTATCGTTAACTGAAGCCTAATGTGGAGAATCGATATGTATGTTGATTTATCAGTATTGTTGGGCTGGTCCGGCTTAGAATTGCTGGCACTTAGCCTGTTAGCTGCTGTTATTGCAGCTGTTGCCGGCTTCGGGGGCAGCGTTATTCTTCTTCCTCTGGTTGTTCATCTCTTTGGCATTAAGGCTGCTGTTCCGATTTTAACCGTGGCCCAGCTAATGGGGAATGCTTCCCGGGTTTGGTTTGGGCGGAGAGATATCAACTGGCAGGTGGTAGGAGTCTTTTGTATCGGCTGTGTTCCCTCTGCGATTGCTGGCGCTTATATGTTTAATGAGTTCCATGCTAATTGGCTGAAAACAGGATTAGGAGTTTTTCTTATCATTACCCTGATTTACCGGCATTCCGGCTTGAAAAACCGCACCATGCGCCTGTACCATTTTGCCATACTTGGGGCGGTGTTTGGATGGCTGTCAGCGATTGTTGGCACTGTTGGGCCGCTGGTAGCACCGTTCTTTTTAGATTATGGGCTGGTGGGAAGTGCCTATATTGCTACCGAGGCAATGACCGCAGTCGTAATGCACATTACCAAAGGTATAGTATACTCCACGTATTCTTTACTAAGTTTGAATACACTCTTAATTGGGCTTACTATGGGACTGGTAATGATCTTCGGTTCGTATATTGGCAAGAAAATCATCGATCATCTTCCACAAGTATGGTTTACATATATTGTTGAGGCAGTAGTTCTAATCACTGGAATTGGTTTTGCCGCCGGTTTCATGTGAGAAATAAACAAATGGGTGACAGGCTGCCCGAATTTAAAAATGGGGCTCAGATTATTTCTGAGCCCCGAACTATACAGTCCCGGTTGGCTTTTTTCATTTCAAGGGTTCTATATAGAAATCCCGTGATTCATCTGTGTTTACGCCGTCTGTAAACGGAGCGAAAGTTATTTTGTGGCGTTGAGTATCATTCAGATTGAATAAGGAGACGTTGAATTGAATTGCCGAATTGAGAAAAAGCGGGCATGGTTTGTGCAGGCATTCCGAATAAACCATACTATCTGGGTGAACCCTAATCATAAATTCAAGAAAAGGGCTGTGCTATGGATATTAGAGAAAATATCATTGTACCCCTGGGATATGGTAAATTTGTCCGATCTGATAAGATTATTGCCCTAGATCCCATTGAAGACGATAGAGGTCCTGGACGCCGAACCCGAGTCTGGGTTGAAGACATAACAAGCCCCTTTATAGCCTCCCGCACAGAAACCGCAATATTTGGAAGCATGCTGTAGACCTCCCAGGAAGAATTAGCGGTCAATACTTCAATGGAACTGCTCAAAGATATCTTAGATGACCTGCATCACATTGGCCCTATGCTACGAAAGAGTATAAAAAAAGAAGCCCAGTTTGATTTGGATAAAATAGAAAGACGTGTCACAGAGATTCTTGGCACCGGGGAAGACGAAGCTCAATAAGGTTTAACCTCCTAAAGGAGGTTTTGGGGCTGACTAGATGCTTACGCCGCTTTTAAGTAAAAATCCAGGCTGCGGTTTAACGCGGCCACCATCATTACCATGAAACCTCTATATTCCCCCAAAGCCAGAGCATTATCAACCGCCTTATAGTAAGCTCTGCAGTCCTGTTTCCTAATTACTATGGGCGGGTAGCCTTCCTGCATTAGTTCCCAGTTCAAGATCAATCGAGCCAGGCGGCCGTTGTCGTCTATAAACGGTTTGATACCCAGGAATAATACATGCAGTTTGGCGGCTCTTTCGACCGGGTGCAGCTGCCGGGCTGTAGTCTTATACCATTCCATCAGTTTTTTCATTTGATTGGGCACCAGGGAATGATGGGGTGGAGTGTGTTTTTCTCCTACCGTGAAAACATTTTCGTTCCGATATTGTCCGGCGTTTTCGTTATCTATTCCTTCCTGCAGGGTGTTATGAAGGCTTTTAATCGCTGATTGCGAAACTTCTTCCTTATTATTGATTTCTATATATCGAATAGCTTGCCGGTGATTCAATATATCCAGATTATCGTGCGGACTCATAAAGCCGGTCTTTAAGCCCTGTAAAATGATTTTGATTTCGAATTTTCTAAGGATGCTCCCTTCCAGGGCATTGGAGTGATAAATCCATTCCAGTTCCAGCGTATCCCCCACTTTTACCGCATCTGCCAGCCTTATGGCATCTAGCTTTCTCTTCTTTTCATCCACCAGGTTAA
>JBLMZW010000171.1:0-2691 GCA_050259035.1 Chitinophagales bacterium
TCGTACTTATCAATTAACCCCATACGTGAAACCCCGGCATGAGCAAAACAACTTAGCCAGGTCATTCGGACTTTATTATGGTCTAAGAATTCCAAGATCCCTTTCATAAAGGGCGACACTACAATTTTGAACATCTGTTCAAGAAGAGTTTTGAATTCTTCGAATGTCTGCGGCTTTTTATCCTTGTAACCCAGCGCTGTTTTTAGTTTTTGGCCCTCGTACAACGCCATGTCCCTTACTGCCGCCCGGTTGATTTTGTTAGTTAATTCGATTCCCATTTCCGTGGAACAATGATAAAACCACATCGCATCATGCCGCATCCAGGTGCTGCATAACAGATCTCTAAGCTGGTTTTTATTAATTGATTCCGGCACATCGATGATACTTTGGGTTGTATCCATATAAGACTCCCCTTCAGATCAATTAATCGTGCTATGTCTTCTTATGCAAATCAGTTCGGTTCCATTCTGGGAATAATAAAACCAACAATGATAATCATTTTAAAGGATAAAACTTTGGACGAGATGTAATATCAGATTATGAAAAATAGCCAACTATAACAAGTTAAAGAGCCGCACCTGTTATGGGAAACGCCGGGCTGGAGCCCGGCGTCCCCCTGTCAGCACCTTACTACTTAGCGTATTTCTTAATTATTTCATGAGCCATAATGGAGGAAGCCTCTTCAGTGGTTATCCCTTTTTCTTCAGCCAAAGATAGAACCTTAAGGCAGTTGTCATAAATCTCGGCTACCTGCTGCATGGCTTGTTCCTCGGTCTTTTCTAGCAACGGGGCTGCACCGATTATGGTTCCGCCGGCATTTGCCACATAGTCAGGAACATAGAGGATGCCCTGATTCTGCAGCATTTTACCGTGGTGGCTCTTAGCTAGCTGATTATTTGCGCCCCCACATATGATAGGGGCTTTTATTTGAGGAATGGTAGTGTCGTTTAGAACCCCGCCCAGAGCGCAGGGGGCCAGAATATCAACGTCTAACGAATATATTTCGTCCAGACTGACCGCAGTAGCTCCGTATTTATCGACTGCCAGCTTTACAGCTTCTTCGTTAACATCAGCCACATAGATTTTTACGCCTTCTTTTACCAGGTGATTGGCTGTGTATCGGCCAACGTTGCCAAAGCCCTGGAAGGCTACGCTTTGAATCTTGCGTTTCAATTTATATTCGGCGGCTGCTAACATGGCACAATGAATTCCGTAACCGGTAGCCGGTGAGGTATCCCCGCTGCCTCCGGGCAGCCCGGTTACCCAGTAGGTCTTGCGGCTGATAATTTGCATATCTTGCGGGGTAGTTCCCACATCCTCGGCTGTAATATAGCGGCCGTTAAGCCTTTCCACAAACTCACCGAAGGCCTCGAACAGGGCTTCGGACTTATCCTTTCTGGGGTCACCGATTATAACGGACTTTCCCCCTCCCGCCGGGAGGCCGGCGATAGCGTTCTTATATGTCATGGCCTTGCTGAGTCTGAGCACGTCGGTTAGAGCAGCGTCTAAATCAGGATAAGGGTAGAAGCGGCATCCGCCTCCGCATGCCTTCCGGGGAAATGCGGTACTATGAATTGCGATAATGGCTTTCAGTCCCGATTTTTCATCACAGCAAAAACTAACATGTTCGTGATTATCAAACTCCCTATTATCGAAGACTCCCACTTGTCATGACCTCCTTTAGAATCAATACTGTAGGTTGCCAGGATTATTCAGTGCCACCTCCTCCGCTGTATCGACTTGCCTCCTGGAATAGGCCGCCAGAGCCAACATTAAGCCGACTACTGAAAGACCAATATATATTACCCAGGCGTAAAGGTAAGATCCCTGAGCATCGAACACCAACCCGGTCAGGGGAGAGCCCACCGCAGCTCCCAGGGTAAAAAAGATGTTCATAATCGGATAGATTGTAACGAATTCTTTTTTTCCAAGGACTTCCAAAGTCCACAGGGGGATGGTCAGGGTGGCGATGGCTGCGGCAAAACCGAAGAGGACAGTAAATAGGCCTGCTACAAGGGTGGACTTCGCACCAATCAGGGCTGCCAGGGTGATGATATAGATGATGAATATGTAAACGGCACCGGCTTTGGTGCCGAATTTATCATGAATACCGCCGAGCATTGGCTTACCGAGGATCAGTAACCCATTGGTAAACCCGACGACATAAGCTGCAAAAGTGGAGGTGTGGCCCACATTTTCGAGGTACCCCGGTATATGCATTTGCACCCCCATAATTAAGATTCCGATGATAATAAAGGCCAGTCCTAAAAGCCAGAAGCTGCTGGTTTTAACCGCCTGCCGCAAGGATAATCCGCTTTCCGCCCGGCCTTCTTCTTCCTGGTGGCTTCCGAGGCAGCCATAGGGAAGTAAGCCCATTTCTGATGGGGTCAGCCTGACTATGAACAGGGAAAACGGTATGATAATGGCCAGAGAAATGATCCCTAGAACCACCAGAGCCATTTGCCAGCTAGAAGTCATTATCAGCCAGTTGCTTAAGGGGCCACAGATCATACCGCCAACGCCGCTTCCGGTCAAAGCGATACCCATAGCCAGCCCCCGTTTTTCCTGGAACCACTGGGTTATTAGAAAAGAAACCGGAACCAGATAAGTCCCAGCTCCGCCCAGACCTACCAGGGCCGCGGCTAGATAGAATTGAGTCAGGTTACGACACTGGGAAAATAGTATTAAGCC
>JBLMZW010000172.1:0-9410 GCA_050259035.1 Chitinophagales bacterium
TGTTCTTCGGTAATTCCGGAATATATGAACGGGCTCCGGCAGCGAAGCGTTCGGCACTCAGGGCTGGCCCGGAAAACACCAGACTTACAACCCCCTCCGGTTTAGTAAACATATACTCGGCACCCAGCATGGATCCCCAGGACGCACCTACAATATGAACCTTATCCAGGCCCAGTGCTTCCCGAACCTGGCCCACTTCCTCAACGTACCTTTCCACCGTCCATAACGAGTTATCTATAGGCCGATCGGAGTTGCCGCATCCCAACTGATCATAGAGTATTACCGGCCGTTCATCAGCCAGCCCCTCCAGAGCCTGCAAAGAAATCGAAGGGCACCCTGGTCCACCATGTAAAACTAAAACAGGTACCCCCGGCTTATCCGCGCCAACGATTTTGTACCATACATTCCCGCCATTTACCTTGATATATCCCGTATTATCCGCCTTAACTATTCTTTTCACCGCCTTATTCTTTAACAATTCCGGAAGCTCAATCGTGGTAAAGACCCCGGTCGGCCGCGCTCCGGTGACAAAACAATGTACCGTCCCCGACGACGCTTCGGCATACCGGTGAGAAAGAACTGACCATATCCCAACCGCTTCGTTAGCTGTTAAGAGGCTATACTGGTCGAATAACACTTGATCATCCAGGAATTTCCCCCCGGGAGTCATTTCCAGAGTTTCATCCCCGCTCTCCTGAGCATACTTTTCTGCCAGGGCCCGGTTCCCGGGGCCGGAGTAGAAAACCGCATCATCCCGGTCAGTCTTAATATCCAGGGTTTCGACCAGTTGCATGTAATAATCGTATTTTTGTTTCTCCAGACACTTTTTAACTGTTACCAGGGCTTCGGCCCGGGTAGCCGACTGATACGGCCTAAAGGTTCCATCGCCGTACCCGTTGAGAAGTTTCATTTGAGACAGTGTGTTTATGTAAGTATTAGCCCAGTTTTTAGTCGGGAGGTCTTTAAACTGCACTGCATCGGAAAGGCCGGGATAATTCCAGGCTTTCATCACTATAGCCGCCATTTCCGCCCGGTCCAACTCTTGATTCGGTCTTGCCTTCCCATCGGAGAACCCGGCAATAATGTGGTGCTGCCGGGCTACTTCCAAATAGCGCCCATTCAGGTCAGAACTGCTGTCGGTAAATGCATATTTGTTCACTGCCTCGATTTCCGGCTGCAGTTTACTGGCTTCCACGGTGTTGTCAAGAACCAGCCGCACAAATTCGGCCCGACTGATAGGCTGGCCCGGTTCGAGAAGAGAATCCTGTTCCGGATCTGTTACTATTCCATTATGAGTAAGAGCGAGGATCTCTTTTTCCGCCCAGTGTCCCTGCAGGTCCGAAAACGCAATTACAGTCTGATTATTAGGCTGGTTTGTAACTGGGCGGGCTGCAGCCAGGCATTGGGGTCCCATTGGGATAATCGTTAGCAAAATGGCCAGAGTTAATAGAATTCCGAAAACCTTTGTTTTGCGCTGTAACATCAAATGTATTGCTCCTCCCCTCGAGTTTAAATACTGCTTAATCTCTGCTACTACTCTAGCTTCGGTCAGGTCGAAACTCCTCAATATAACTAACTCCGATAAAGGCCTGCTCAATAGTCGTGGAATCCAGAAGGTGGCGCATGTCTACGAAATCACCTTTTTCCACTACTTTCTTAATCTGTTCTTCCAGGTTGGCCGCTTTTTCTGGGAACGGCATCTTTTCGAAAACCACCACATGATTATGCAGCATCTGGTCCTTCCCGCCGGTATTGGCCGGGTTGAGATAAAATACGCAGTTTAGCTGTTCCTGGTCGTAATAGGCCAGGTCCATAGTAAGATCAGCTCCCAACCCGCATAAAAGCCCGGTTATCCCCGAATGCCGCGGTACATCGTCAAAATCAAACCATTCTTCCGAGTTGACAGGGCTGGTTACCATCTCTCCATTGGGCGGGGAATAGTCAACTATTGGAGAACGCTTGATGCCTGAGCCGAAAACCGCACCCATCTCGGCCCTCATGGCCAGACCCAAAACCCCATGGAAATCCGGGCGTCTTTTCTTCGCCAGGTCAAACAACGCCCGGTACAGTCCGGTGATGGTAGTACCGCCGGGCTCACTGCTTGTGAACATCATCAGTTCGTTAAAACCCCCGCTAAGAGAAACATTGAACCCGGTCCTAACCGTAACCATTCCGGTATCAGTCCTGGGAATAAGAAAATCCGGGGTATCGTGTCCATCGGTCGGCAGCCAAACCATGGTTCCGCCAATGGTCATCATTTCTCCCATTATGGTAAAATAATCGTCCAGACGGTCCCCTAAACCGCCCAACCCGATCGAATATTCGGTTTCAGCGAATTTCTTCGAAGACAGGTGGGCTACTGAGACCCTGGAGTATAGTACGTTTTTCACATCCCCCATAACCTCGACCGCGCCCCGGCCGCCGCTGCCAGGTACAACGATAAAGGACCCACAGTTGGAGTCCAGGTGTTCCAGGCTATCCCAGTTATTCAGATAGCCCTTTTCCCGGGCCACTTGCTGGCAATAACTCACGGCCCGAGTGCTGGATTCGAATCGAGGGAAGGCCAACGCCATTCCGGCCATCTCCAGGACACTAAGGCAATATGGCTGCATGCCTGCCAAAGCCACGATACCGCCCCGGCTTTTGGCCGTTTTCAGAAGAATCAAACAGACCCTGAGACCGGCGCTGCTTATGTAATCTACCCCGGTCATATCCAGAGCCACGCAGATGTCCTGTTCGGAGAGGGTGCTGTTAATCAACTTCTTCAGTTCCTCGCTCTGAAAGGCATCCAGGCGTCCCCGCAGGGTTAAGATTAAAGTATGATTCTGTCGCTCAGTGGCTATTTGCATGCTACAATCCTTTCTTCTAAAGTCTATTTGGTTACATCAATTTCACCATTAATGATTTTGGCACTAACCTCGTCCAGTTTTACTTTGACATCCCCTAAAAGCTCGGGATAATAATGATTTTCGGCATATCCCAGCCCCTTCTCCTTTAAGCCCATCTGAATAGACTGACCTTTATATTCTCCTTTAACCAGTATTTCAACCGATTTATAAACCGCCTCATCCAGATTCTTTGTAGTCGACATTAAGATAGATGATCTAACTTTTGAATCTGCGGTCAAGGATTGGTCTGAGTCTGTGCCAATCGCTAGTTTCTTTGCAGCCGCTGCCGCTGCAATGACTCCCTCCCCGGAAGCACCAGATACTTGATATATTACATCGGCTCCGTCGGCTATCTCCTGGGAAGCAACGGCCTTCCCCTGCTCAGGATTGGCAAAACCGATGGCGTTATTCGCTATGTACTGAACCAGTACCTCGGTGTCCGGGTTTACGTAACGGGCCCCGGCTTTATAACCGGCTTCGAACCGATCCAGAGGCGGGCATTTCATTCCTCCCACAAATCCGATTTTGCCAGTCTGGGTCGAACTAGCCGCAGCAACACCGGCTAGAAAACCTGATTCCTGTTCCCTGAAAGATATACACATCACGTTAGGCTTGGTCTTACCCTCAGGCAATTGGTCATCTATTAGAACAAATTTGGTCCCAGGGTAATCCTGAGCTATCTTGGGCAAAACATTGGTAAAGAAGGTTCCGGCGCAGATAACCAGGTCGTATTTCTGAGAAGCCAGCTTTCTCGCCAACTGGTCCCGGCTGGTTTTTGCGTCAGGTTTATAACTGCTGGTCTCAATGGAATCCTTAAAATCCTTTTGGGCTCTCTTTAACCCTTCCAGGGTGCTAATGTCAAAAGGATTTTTTTCTCCCTCCCCGATGTCGAGGACCAACCCGACCTTAAGTTTTGCTTTTTGATTTTCTTTAACCGTTTTCTCTTCCCGGGAACACCCGGTTAGGAATATTCCCAGGACCATTACAAGGACAAGGAACACTGGCAGCATCTTCTGACTCTTCTTCAACACCTACACCTCCGAATATTTGTTTTTTACCCCAACCACCGTATCGTCCCTAAGTAAGGTAAGGCTGGGCCAAATAGCCGACGAGCGACATTTGACGAGCCTTTGCAACACCCGGCGAAGTTGAGACCGACTTCCAGCGGCGGGTTAGGGCAACTGGATGTTGCACTACCTGCCATTACTATCACGGACGTAGTGTTGGCAGGTTGCCCGCCGCCGGCGAAACAAGCCGTTGTTGTTGCTGGCGAGGAAACCAGGAGCGAGTGGCTAATTGGCTCGGCCTAACAGAACCAAGCGCAATCTGAATCGTAATTCTGACAAGAGAACCGTCCCCCTGTCACATCCGGACTCTTCGGCTAAGTACTGACCACTGGGATGGCACGAAGTCCGACAGTGCGGTGTATGACAAGCCGTTGGAACTCCCAGCAAAAATGAGGGCTATGAAGTGGTTGGCGAAACTGGATGTTTCGACACCTTCCGTCCTAGCCACGGATGGCTAGTCGGAGGGGTACCACTTCATACCGAATTTGAGCTATGGAGTTCCAGGCGAGAAATCCCTCCGCACGAAGGACTTTTGTGCCATAACAGTTAGAATCCATGTAAATGCGCTTCTTACCTGCCGACCCAGGAAACCAGGAGCGAGTGGCTAATTGGCTCAGCCTAACAGAACCAAGTGCAATCTGAATCGTAATTCTGACAGGAGAACCGTCCCCCTGTCAGACTGTTAATGAGCCTTTTCCACCAGTTCTGTCTCCTGGCTGCGGTCGCGGGCCAGGTCAATTTTACCAAAATCGCTGTTCTCCGGCAGCACCAGATGGAACTGCGCTGTTCTATCCGCTTGAAGCCTGGCCTCTTTAATGCTGCATTCCAACAGATGACCGCCTCCGGTGCGGTCTTCAGTCACAAAATGCAGGTGATAGCCCGGGATGTTAATACCGTTCACATAGGCCGGACACCAGAAGCCAACAATGCTTCCCTTAACCCCTTTAAACTCAAAGGTAGGCTGGTTTTTCGTCACCTCTGCCAGAGGCGGATAGGGCTTATTCTGGGCAGGAACGCTTCTGGTCTTCACGTAATCGAAGGTTCCGTCGATTCGGAAGGCATAGAAGACATTACTATTATCTATTGTCTTATCCATCACCGCCTGTAGGGCCTTAAAATCCGCCACGTCTTTTAAGGTTAGGTCCTTATCAGCTTCCAGGCAGGTCACAGAGGCAAAGGGAACGGTGATATTATCCGCCACCTGGTTTACTGAACCGTCAGCTTTAATCTGATACACCTGTCCGTCCAGGGCAGTCATTTCTCCATCCAGACGGTGAAACGTACCGGTCCCCAGGTTGCCATGTTTCTTTAACTCCCCTACGGTTTCTACCCCGTCATAAAACCCATCCAGAAGGGCGTTAATGGTCGATACCTGATAAACCGTCTCCCGCTCTGCTGTTGTTGATATGATGCTGGAGGCTAATCCGTTATTCACTGCAGGATCCTTTTTTATTAAAACCAGGCGCCATTCGGTGCCATGAAGCCCTACCGTAGTCCAGTAAGCCCGTTTCTTAACCACCTGTTTGTCAGCCTGATTCTGAAACTCATATGTACCCGAGCCAAATCGATTAGCGGTTACCTGCGAACAAAGAGCCAACAAATTGGGATATCTCTGATAGGCTGGATCTTTAAATGTGTTCTTTCCTATCTGGGTGGAATCGGTATCAAACAAGATATACCCGTCCTTTTGAACAACCATCAGTTCGTCCTCGGGATTAGCCGCGGCAAACGGCTTGAAATAGTCGCCGGGCTTGAGAAGGACACTGATAGCCCCCTTAAATCTCTTGTTGCTGTCAAAAACCGGCTGTTCAAGGTCGGCGGACACAAAACCCTCCACCGCCATGAAGGCCCAGCTTAAAACCGGCTGGGCGGTCTTTTGAATCCGCTTGACCTGATCCTGCTGACTGATATCTGAGCCCTCATATTCGTGGTAGGCAGGCGGCTCAACCACAACCATCTTCCCTTTAAGGTCAATCGTGCAATAGTCAACAACTCCAGGAATATTGGTCTCCAGTTTCTTTAGCACGTTACGGGCTTCAGCCGAATTCAACCCGACTTTATCTATCTGACGGGCAGCTTTCTCAAGTTTCCCATTAATTTGATTAAGCCGGGTTTGAACATCATTCTGCAATTTATAGAGTTCGGGCACCGTCGAGGGATAACTCAACCCGTAGCCCACAGGATAAAGCACATTCTTTCCATCATTTGAGGGAATAAATACTGGCAGCTTGCCGGTCGGATTAATATCCCCGAAAATAGCCCTCATCCCAGCCGGAATATTAGGTCCAGTTGACTTGCCGTATACACATAAGAAAGCATTTGCCTGCGGCAAGTACATGATATCGTAAGGGTTGCGGATAGCCAGCACCGCTGCCGGTTTGTTCATGGTATTGGTCAGACTAACAGCCGCACTGACATAATCGGGAATCCAGTTCTTACCGGGGCTTCGGCTGGCCACATCCCCGCTATAGGAACCAATTATCACATAGTCGGCGGCTTGAATAGCCTGTTGTTGTTCATCGCTAGGGGTTTTCATATTGGTATAGGCAAAGCCTTTAACATCAATTCCAGTCAGTTTCCTGGTCTTAATAATCTCCCGGGTGGCATCAACCATAGGTTTTAGCCGATCGTCATAAGGAGCCAGAATTACTACCTTACACCCTTTCTTAAGAAGGAACGGCAGGGTTTCACTTTTATTCTTTACCAGGGTAACGGCCCTTTCAGCTACCGTCTTTTCCAGGGCCAGGTGGGTCTTGCTTCCTACGCTTGCCCTGGCTTGTGCCAGTCGGGCCTGTTCAGATACCGAACTGCCGGAAACCAAATGGCTATCTTTAATAATTGCGATTCTGCGTTCTATCTTCAGAGTAAGAATCCGCATTACTGACTGGTTTATTCTCTCCTCCGAGATTTCACCTGTTTTCACTGCCTGCAATATTGCGTTATAGGCCTGGTCGACATCCTCAGGCATTAGAACTATATCAGTTCCAGCTTTAACAGCACCAACAGCCGCATCCGCTGCGCCAAAGTTCTCCGTTATGGCCTTCATTCCTTTCATGGCATCTGTGACAACCACCCCTTTGAATCCCATATCCTTTCTTATCAAACCGGTTAGTACCTTTTCCGAAAGAGTAGCCGGCACATAAATCTGCTGCCCATCCTTCTTCGATACAACCTGAGTATTATCAATGGCCGGGAAGGTTATATGAGCGGTCATAACCGCGTCAGTTCCGTTGTCCATGGCTTCCTGAAAGGGCTGAAGCTCTACTGCTTTAAGGCGGAATTTATCATGTGGCACTGAAGGCAAGCCTAGATGTGAATCAGTAGAAGTATCACCGTGACCGGGGAAATGCTTAACACAACCGGCGACTCCCGCAGCGTGCAGGCCGTTAATATAGGCTACTCCCAGGTCCCCGACCAACTGTGGATCGGAACCAAAGGATCTGACTCCGATTACCGGGTTATCGGGGTTAAGGTTAACGTCCATTACGGGAGCCAGATTAAAATTAATTCCCAGGGCTTTTAACTCCTCCCCGATGGCTTTACCTACCTGATAAGCATCATCAGTAGAACGAGTGGCCCCTAGAGCCATATTGCCGGGCATGGTGGTTCCACTCTGCAGTCTTACAATGCTTCCGCCCTCCTGGTCGATCGCCATCAAAAGTGGAACATCGGAAGCCGCCTGCAGCTGCTGCACCAAATTTACCGTCTGCTCGGTGCTTACCACATTTTCCTTGAAGAGAATCACCCCGCCGGGATGATATTTTTTAATGACCGCTGCGATCTCCGGACTGCTCTCGGTAACGTTTTTACCGTTCCATTGGCGGAAGTCCAGCATCAGCATCTGGCCTACCTTTTCCTCCAACGTCATACCTGATACTATCGATGTCAGTTGGGAGCCGGAAGATAAGGAAGAAGCCGACTGTGCCGGCCAGCACCCGATAGATAATCCCAAGAATGTTATTAATAAAACCCCTGCCAGTAGCCTATTCTTTAATGATAACAACATCTAACCAGCCATCCTCCCCTGTAAATGCTACGTAATTAATGGGATCCTTCCATTATCACATCCCATCTGGTAAGATATTCACAATTACACTCCGCAATTCCTGCCCATTTTCATATTCATTAACAAAAAAGCAGGTGGGTTTTAATAGATAATTCATAATTCCTGGGAAAAAGGAATACTTGATATGAAAAACGAAAAGAGAAAGAAGGATTTAGGGGGGAGAAGCCAATGAAAACCATCGCCGAGGTGATAGCGTTAGCTCTGGATCACTCCAGGGTTAAAACATTGACCTGCGTTCCATGTTTTGGCGGAAGCACGGTGTTCGATCATTATTGCGAACTAACCGGAGCGAACATACCTTTTTCACTCCATCCGGAGGTAGCCTTCTCCGTCGCCTACGGAACCAGCCTGACCGGAAAGCGGGCGGCGACTCTTCTAAAGCCGCATGCCATCATGAAAGCTATGAACAGCCTGACCGATGCAATTTATACTGGGGTCAACGGGGGGTTGGTGTCGGTTGTTTTTAATGACCACCACGGCCGACAATCGGACACTATTCTGGACATAATACCGGCAATCTCTTCCCTGGGATTACCTTATCATATCCTCTACCGGACCCGTTCTGATGTATATCTTGATGTTCTTGAGGCCTTTGAACAATCTGAAAAACTAGGACTACCATACTTTCTCTTTATTGAAGCTACAGAACTTAATGACACCATGGAAAGCAACCTGTGGCAGCAGTCCAGTCTGAATTTTGGCAACGATATTCCTTATGAAAGAGACATCGCCCGTTTCGTCCTTTGCCCACCCTTCGCGGCCTATCAGCAGAGATCGATGCAGGCACGGGTAGCGGGATCAGATATCGAATCGATCCCCCGGCCAGTAGTTAATCCGATTCCCGGAAGCCTTCCGGAAAAGTGGCAGCCAGCCATCGAGCGTTATAACACCCTGTTTTCGGTTTTCCGCGATTATCGGGTAGAGATAGTTACAGGCGATGTAGGAATATCAAGTTTCTTTGCCTTTCCACCCTACGACTGTGTGGATATCACCACCTATATGGGCGGCAGCATCCCGCTGGCTATCGGGGCCTCATTGGGGAAAAGATCCCTGACCTGGGCCGTAACCGGAGACTTCGCTTTTGCCGGGGCCGGGCACCTGGGTCTGCTGGAAGCCCGGCAGCGTGGAATCCCGATTAAGGTATTGCTGATTAGAAATGGAAAATCGGAAACCACCGGCGGACAGCCGGTGAACGATGCCATTATGGACACCCTTCTGTGCGGTTATCAGGATTGCCTGATACCAATATCTGATCCCAACGATGTCAGCGCGGTAGATAATGCTTTCAAATCCGCCGTTTCCAGTCCTAATTTATCAATCGTGATTGCCGACTACCGCTAAGCTAGAAACGAAAGCAAAAGAAACGCGAGGGTTATCCCCCGCGTTAAA
>JBLMZW010000173.1:0-14705 GCA_050259035.1 Chitinophagales bacterium
GCCCAGTTCTTTTAAGGTCTTACCCAGCAGAACCTGAGTCGCCACCTTAACCATAGGTATTCCCGTCACCTTGCTTAAATAGGGAACGGTCCGGCTGGAACGCGGGTTTACTTCCAGTACATAGAGATCACCCAGGTACTCGACATACTGAATGTTTATGAGTCCTTTGACTTTTAGAGCCTGAGCCAGTTTAGTGGTATAGTCGATTACTTTTTCCTTGATTCCCGGGCCCAGGTTGTAGGCGGGGAACACCGCCACACTGTCACCGGAATGAACCCCGGCCCGCTCTATATGCTGCATAATTCCGGGAATGACCACATCTACTCCGTCCGATATGGCATCGACTTCTATTTCCTTGCCCTGGAAATATTTATCCACCAGAACCGGGTGTTCCTGTGAAACCTTAACCGCGCTGGCCATGTATTCTTTAAGTTCATCGTCAGTATATACTATCTCCATAGCCCGGCCCCCTAAGACATAGGAGGGTCTAACCACCACCGGGTAGCCTACCCGGGCCGCGGTCTTTAAAGCTTCTTCCAGTGATGTCACCGGTTTTCCCGGCGGCCGTGGAATGTCCAGTTCCTCAGCCAGGCGGTCAAACAGGTCCCGGTCCTCTGCCCGGTCGATATCCTCCACCGAGGTGCCTAATATCTTTACCCCGTGCCGGGCCAGGGGCCAGGCCAGGTTAATGGCAGTCTGTCCGCCGAACTGCACCACCACCCCCCGGGGTGTTTCCTTTTCAATAATATTTAATACATCCTCTAAGACCAGAGGCTCAAAGTAGAGCCGGTCCGAGGTATCAAAATCGGTGGAAACCGTCTCCGGGTTATTGTTGGCGATAATCGCTTTATAACCTGCTTCCCGCAGGGCCCAGACACAGTGCACCGAGCAGTAGTCAAACTCAATTCCCTGCCCGATACGGATGGGTCCCGAACCTATAACCAGGACTTTATTGTCCTCATTATCCGGAACAACCTCATCCTCTTCCTCATAGCAGGAATAGTAGTAAGGGGTCTCGGCATCAAATTCAGCGGCACAGGTATCAACAATCTTATAGGTGGGGTTAATTCCCGCTGCCACTCTTAGTTTTCGCACCTCATCCTCATTCATACCCTTTATATAAGCGATATCCCGGTCAGAGAAGCCCAGGCGTTTAGCATCTTTAATCAGTTCCTGGGTTAATTCTTCCGAGCCCAGCCTGATCTTCATGTTTACAATGTGTCTTATTTTAGCCAGGAAGAAGCAATCAATGGCGGTAATTTGATGGATCTGATCATTGGTAAACCCCCGCTGCATGGCCTCGGCCACCGCGAAGAGACGCTCATCATCCGGGGTGTGCATTTTAAGCTCTAGTTCCTCATCCGTAAGATCCCGGTATTCCGGCAGCCCAAAGCCCACAATTCCCAGTTCCAGAGACCTAATAGCTTTTAATAAGGCGGATTCGATGTTGCGGTCGATGGCCATAACCTCACCGGTCGCCTTCATCTGGGTTCCCAGGTGGCGGTCCCCGCGGCTGAACTTGTCAAAGGGCCAGCGCGGCACCTTAATAACCACATAATCAATGGTGGGCTCGAAGCAGGCACAGGTCTTCTTCGTCACCGCATTTATTATCTCATCTAAAGTAAACCCGACCGCGATCTTAGTCGCCACCTTGGCGATGGGGTAGCCGGTGGCCTTGGAGGCCAGGGCGCTGGAACGGCTGACCCGGGGGTTAACCTCGATGATGTAATATTTCTTGCTGAAGGGGTCGAGAGCGAACTGGATATTGCACCCGCCGGCAATCCCCAGAGCACGTATGATTCTGATTGAGGCCGAACGCAGCATCTGGTATTCCTGATCGTTTAGGGTCTGAGCCGGGGCGATAACGATGGAGTCCCCGGTGTGAATCCCGACCGGGTCCAGGTTCTCCATACTGCATATGGTTATGCAGTTATCGTTGGCATCCCGCATAACCTCGAACTCGATTTCCTTGTAACCGGCCACACTTTGCTCAATCAACAGCTGATTGATAATGCTCATTTTTAAGCCTCGGGCGGCCGTGGCTTGCAGTTCCTGTTCATTATTGCAGGAGCCGCCTCCGGTTCCTCCCAGGGTATAGGCCGGACGAACGATCACCGGGAAACCCTGCTCCCGGGCGAAAGCCAGGGCGTCTTCGATATTGTCGACGATGACGCTTCTGGGTACCGCTTCGCCGATTTCTTCCATTGTGGTCTTAAATATTTCTCGGTCCTCGGCCTTCTTAATTGCCTCCAGGGGTGTTCCCAGAAGGGGTGTGCCGGTCTCTTTTAATACCCCGGTCTCCTCCAGGGCCAGAGCCATATTAAGTCCCACCTGTCCCCCTAAAGTGGCGATAATCCCGTCCGGCTTCTCCTTTCTGATGATACGAGCGACATACTCCGGCTGAAGCGGTTCGAGATACACCCGGTCGGCGATGTTAGCGTCGGTCATAATGGTGGCCGGGTTGCTGTTGACCAGAACTACCTCTATTCCTTCTTCTTTCAGGGCCTGGCAGGCCTGGGTGCCGGCATAGTCAAACTCGGCGGCCTGGCCGATAATGATGGGACCGGAACCGATTACCATAACTTTTTTCAGGTTGTTCTTAAGCGGCATATAAAAGCCTCCTTATATATAAAACCCGTTTATAACATGGTCATAAAATCGTCAAAGAGATAAGCCGAGTCTTCCGGGCCGGGGGCCGCTTCCGGGTGATACTGGACCGAAAAGGCCTTTAGTTCCCGGTTCTCGATTCCCTCAACCGTTTTATCATTAAGGTTTATTAAAACCACCTCGGTGCCGGTTCCGGCCAGGGAGGCGGAGTCAATAGCATAACCGTGGTTCTGTGAGGTTATATAGACTTTGTTGTTACGTAGATCCTTAACCGGGTGGTTGGCGCCCCGGTGACCGAAGGTCAGTTTATAAGTGTCTCCCCCTAAAGCCAGGCCCAGGATCTGGTGCCCCAGGCATATTCCCATGATTGGCAACTTCCCTAAGAAGGTCTGTACCGCCTCCACCGCGTAAGTGCAGGCCTTCGGGTCTCCAGGTCCGTTGGATAAGACTACCCCGTCGGGGTTAAGAGCCATAACTTCACCGGCCGGGGTGTCGGCCGGCACGATATATACCTCGCAATCTCTTCCGACCAGGGAATTAATGATATTTTGCTTGGCCCCGAAATCATAGACGATGATCCTTTTATCCCCGCTTCCCACCTGCTCGATCTTGGAACGGGTGACTCTTAAGACCAGACCGGTCTCCAGGACCTGTGGGGCCTCCTTCGCCGTGGCTACCAGTTTATCGAGGTTGCTGATGTCGCAGGTCAACACCCCGCCCATGGTGCCGTAATTGCGAAGGATTCGGGTCAGGGCCCGGGTGTCGATTCCCTCCAGGCCCATGATATCGTAATCTGATAAGAACTCGTTTAGGCTCCATTTATTCTGATAATGGCTGGGCTCAGTGCAGGCGTTCTTGACCAGGAATCCCCTGGCCTGAGGCCGGGCGGATTCGAAATGCTCCTCACTGAATCCGTAGTTCCCGATCTCGGGAAAAGTCATGGTCACTATCTGCCCGGCATAGGACGGGTCGGTTAGGATTTCCTGATAGCCGGTAAGGGAAGTATTAAAGACTACCTCACCGCTGATTTCTCCCGGTTTGCCTATAACTTGGCCGCGAAATACCGCACCGTTTTCTAAAATTAAATAGCCGTTTTCCATTTCCATTCATCCCTTCAGATCCCGCAATGGGTTAGCCGATCACTTTTCCGTCCCGGGCCACGATCTCACCAGTGACTATGGTGACCACCGGCCATCCGGTCAATACCCGGCCTTTATAGGGGTTGTTCTTACCTTTGGAATAGAACTCATCCGGATTGACTTCCCGCTGCCGGGCCGGGTCTATGATAGTAATGTCTGCCGGCCAGCCCACGCTTAAGCTTCCCCTATCGAGGTCAAGAACTCTGGCTGGGCCCGTGGTCCAGGCCTTAACCACTGTGGTTACATCCACCAATCCGGTATTAACCAGTTCGGTAAATATCACCGGAACTGCGGTCTCCAGTCCTGAGATCCCGTTGGAAGCCAGATTATATTCACAATCCTTGGCTTCCAATTCATGCGGAGCATGATCCGAAGCCAGGCAGTCGATGGTTCCGTCTTTCAGGCCTTCGATCAGTGCTTGCAGGTGTTCTTTGGATCTTAATGGGGGGTTAACCTTCGAGGAGGCGTCATATTCCCCCACAATCTCATCGGTCAAAGTGAGGTGGTGCGGAGTTACCTCGCAGGTAACCCTTAACCCTTCTTTCTTGGCCTGTCTAACCAGTTCCAGGGAGCCCTTGGTACTCAAATGAGCGAAATGCAGCCTGCCGCCGGTCGTTCTCGCCAGTATTATATCTCTGACCACCATAATCTCTTCCGCTGCCGCAGGTATCCCCTTCAGGCCGTAGAGGGTGGAATAGAACCCCTCATGCATCTGCCCGTCTTCCGCCAGGCTCAGTTCCTCACAGTGTGATATCACCGGGAGGTCAAACATTTTCGAGTATTCCAGGGCTCGGCGCATGATCTCGCTGTTCATCACCGGACGCCCGTCGTCGGATACAGCCACACAGCCGGCTTGCACCAGATCCCCCATTTCCGATATCTCAGTGCCCTTCTGACCCTTGGTTATGCTCCCGATGGGATGGACATTAATCAGGCCGTGGACCCAGTTGGTTTTCTTAATGTATTCAGCCACCGCCTTGTTATCACATACCGGGTTGGTGTTGGGCATGCAGCAAACTGTGGTGAACCCGCCGGCCGCTGCCGCTCTGGTACCGCTGGCAATGTCTTCTTTGTATTCATAGCCCGGTTCCCGAAGATGAACATGCATGTCAATAAAGCCCGGACATACCAGGCAACCTGCGGCATCCACGACTTCCGCACCGCGGGCCGAGATTTTAGCCCCGACTTCCTTGATAATCCCATCCTCAACCAGGATATCCCCGATCATATCAACATCATTGGCCGGGTCCAGAATTCGTCCTCCCTTAACCAGCAATTTCACTCTTGCCACCTCCCAGCATCAGATAAAGCAGAGCCATGCGAATGGCCACTCCGTTGGTAACCTGTTCATTGATAACTGAAACCGCGCTGTCCGCCACCTCGCTCGCGATTTCCACCCCTCGGTTCATGGGCCCGGGATGCAAGACCAGGGCATCCTTAGCCGCCAGGGATAACCGTTTCCGGTTCAAGGCATACAGCCGTGAATACTCCTCGATAGACGGGAACATCCCCTGTTTCTGACGCTCCTTCTGAATCCTTAAGACATTTATTACATCCACCCCATCCAGGGCCTCTTCTACCTCGTAATACTTTTTAACCCCCAGATTCTCAATTTCCGGCGGCATCAGGGTGGAGGGCCCCACCAGCCTGATTTCACAGCCAAACTTACTCAGGCCGAATATGTTGGAACGAGCCACCCGGCTGTGGAGGATATCTCCCAGGATAGCCACCTTCAAGCCCTCCAGAGTGCCCTTCTTTTCTCGGATGGAATACATATCAAGCAAAGCCTGGGTAGGATGCTCGTGCTGTCCATCCCCGGCATTGATTACTTTCATGCTGGTATTGCGGGCTACATACCAGGGAGTCCCGCTCATGCTGTGCCTGATTATCATCAGATCTGCTCCCATAACCTCGATGGTCTTGATGGTATCCCGCAGGCTTTCTCCCTTCTGCACACTGCTGGTAGAAACCGCCAGGTTCACGGTATCCGCACTCAGATATTTACCCGCTAGTTCGAAACTGGTACGGGTGCGGGTGCTGTTCTCGTAGAAAACCGTCACCACCACCTTGCCGCGCAGGGTCGGGACCTTCTTGATATCGCGGCTTAATACATCTTTCATCGGCACCGCGGTATCCAGGATGGTCTCAATATCCTCCCGGTTCATGTCCTGAAGCCCCAACAAATCCTTCCTCTGTGCAAAAACCATCTGCCAACCTCCTCTTCTTGGTATCGAGATAATCGTCCCTGCAAAAAAAGCCTTACCGGGGAACGGTAAGGCTCTATTTCTCCTTGACCCTTCCCTTGCCAGTCTCTCGGACTGCTTTAAAGGGAATTAGTCTTCAGTTAACTCTTCTATTAACACCTCATCCTTGTCGTCGATTTCCCTCACTCTAACGGAAACAGTCTCTCGGTTGGATGTAGGTACGTTTTTTCCTATAAAGTCGGCTTTAATCGGGAGTTCCCGGTGTCCTCGGTCTACCAGGACCGCCAGCCGAATACATCGCGGTCGCCCCAGATCAATCAGGGCATCCAGGGCCGCCCTCACGGTTCGGCCGGTAAACAGCACATCATCCACCAGAACCACCGTTTTGCCATTGATATTGAAATTAACCTCAGTTCGCAAGACCTGGGGCTGGGAAGATAATGTGGTCAAATCATCCCGGTAAAGGGTTATGTCGAGAATTCCTACCGGAATCGTCTCCCCCTCAATATCGGCGATGCTCTTCGCCAGCCGCTCAGCCAGCGGTCCACCCCGGCGCCGGATTCCTACCAGAACCAAATCGGTAACCCCTTTGTTAGCTTCGATAATCTCATGGGCTATCCGGGTAAGTGCCCTCCGCATAGCGGCATCATCCATTATCCTGGCTTTTTCTACTAAGGCCATCATAACCCCCCTTACTTTTAACCCTACTTTCGACTATACAAAAAAGCCTGCCCAGCAAGAAACCTGGGCAGGCTTAGTATTCACCCACATTACCTTGCTAGCCTCACAGGGCCAACTTAAAGGATTTTCACTTATGATTTTACCCCAGCACTCTATTGCAGTCAACCCGGCCCCTCGCTGACAAGGGGACGGTTCTCTTGTCAGGAAACGGGGCGATATTTTAGCACTATATTGTCCTTTTCTCCGGAAAAAAGAGACTTTAGCGATTAGAGCCTGACCTGTGGAGAAAAACCTATCCACCATGGAAGAGCCATTTCTATGAATTTAACATAAACTTTTTACCTGGCAGAAAACACTAAGACTATTATAGAAGCCTTTTAACTATCAAAAAACTAAAAGGTATCACCTACCGGCGGAAGATCTCTAGGCCCTGTTCTTCAATACTTTTTCTGAGATCGGAATTGGTGAGAGTAAGCATGGAGACAATATTAATTTTAAAAATACCGGCCGCTTCATCCAGGGCGAAGTAAAGGCGGGAGGTAAGTTCGCGGTCACTGTAAATAGCCAGGTCAATGTCAGAATTGTAAACATAATCACCTCGGGCCCGCGAGCCGAAAAGAACGGCGCTATTAACCTCGGGGGCGATCTTTAATGCCTGAATAATAGCATCCAATGTTTGCTCAGTCAGCCCGGTATTCATTGGTCAATTCCTCGATTTACAGCTTTCAGTAAGTTTTCAAACATCGTCATATAATGTCTTCTTATAGCGGTAAATATACGTACGGCTTCATCCTCGTCGTAAGTGTGTGAGGTTAGATTGCGATCCTTTATCATATCCATCCACAACTCGCCATCGGTGATTAGCCCCGCTGCGAAAGCCTCTTTAAATGTTTCTCGGGGGGTGGCTGCCTCAGCGATGCCTTGATATGATAAATAAACCTTCAACAGTTTCCAGGCCATTTCATAAGTAAACTCAAATCGTTTAATCGCAGCATCATAAAGCAAAGGGTTAGTTGGCTCTGTATTCAGAGCCTCATTCAGCCTTAAAACTGCCATTTTAAAGTCTACTAGCCGCTCCATCAGGCGAGACGAACTCATGGCCCCTGCCTCCTTTGTCCGTACTATTGCCTCACCGTAATTATACCATTTTCTGCCTTACTGTAGGCAATGAGTATGGTTAAGAGAACTAAGACATATTTGTTCATCGAATGGTGTTAAAGATTGTTTCTATCCTGAGATTAGAGCAAAGGTATAAGATAGGAACGCCGTAATCGGTTCCATTGATGCGTGCCTATTACCCCAAGGGGTAGGCCGTAGCTCTAAGGAGCAAGCTCCCAAGAGCTGCTCTCGCAGTACTTCATACCTCCGTCGTTGCTCGAAGTGTAATAAATGGATATCCTCCATTTATTTCTATCACTAGCAGGAAAATGCAGGTAAGGGATAGAAAAGAATCCTGTGCAGCATATCAATTATAATCTTAAGACCTATTTTTCTTGGTCAAATATGAGAAGTATGAAGGCCCTGTTCCGACGAGCTTGGAGATTAATTAGCCCGGTTATTCCCCTAATCGTAATAACGTCAGGAGGAGTCGGTAATGGACTTCGATTCTGTCCGAAACAGGCTGTATTGGCTTAGTACTATTGGGTGGTTTGTGCTTATTGTGGGATTGTTTTTGATTTGGTGCATGGTCGCAGATCAATACCATACGTATGGTACCGTTCCACTGGAATACCTGGGACATATAGCCTTCATGTGCCTGTTCTTGATTTTGCCGGGGCTGATCATTCTTTTCTTCGCCATTAATCCAATAAGTACTTTAAGGGATTATCATGAACATATTTATAACACCAAAATTCTTCGCCGAATGAAAGTACTTGGAGTCATTCTTAGTGTAATCGGCGGCATCTTACTGGTCTTTTTCATGATTCCAGCTTGTACCGGAAGTTTTCGGGTTGCATTTCTGGGGCTGGGAATGTCGGTGCTGATTCTTGGCCCTGGTGTCCATTTATTAATCCGGGTCGCTATGGCTAAACAAGACCTTATTGATCGAATGATATAATTACCCCGCCGAGTGCGCGATGGTCCGTTTAACTGGCGGACCACGCGCTGGACGGAGTCAGCAACACCGTTTCCATTCAGTAAAAGCATCTGGCTACTGACTGCGCAAATGTTCGCGGCGGGCTATCAATCCCCGGAATTCGGCGTCTAATTTCAAATACTCGGGTTGTTCGGGTTTGTATTGACCTAACCTGCCCAGAGTAAAGGCAATCTGATTTTCCAATTGAAGCAGTTCTTCGCGCACACTCTCCATTACCCCATTGCCCGTTAATCCGCTCTTCTGGCTTTTTACTAGAAGATACTCTTCGAGCCTGCCTTCGAAAATTTCTATTTTGCGGTCACGGAAGACCAGTAATCGGTCACAGACCCGCTGCATCAGATATTTATCGTGGGATACCAGCAAAATACTTCCTTCGTAATCCACCAGACATTGTTCCAGGCTCTCACGACTGTAGATATCCAGGTGATTGGTTGGTTCATCAAGAATAAGAACATTGTTCTTTTCCAAAATCGCCAGGGCTGTTTTAATCTTCATCCGTTCACCCGGGCTCAAGCGGGAAGACGGTTGTCGCAGCCTTTCAAACCGGATACCCAGTTGAACTAGCAGTGTCGCCACCCGGCTCCGCTCAGCCAGGTCGTAGTTTAAAATATGATCCCAGGGAGTAATTTCGGGAGCCTCGCCCAGGCTCTGGTCAATGTAAGCGATACGTGCGCTCGAACTCACGAAAACATCGCCGCCATCCAGTGGCTCCTGTCCCATCAGCACCCGAATAAGGGTGGTTTTCCCGCATCCGTTGGGGCCGAATATCCCCACTTTATCCCCCCGGTTCATATAAAATGAACTGGCTTCAAAAAGACTCTTGGTGCCGTATGATTTGCTTATGTTGTCGACCTCTAACAAACGCCTTCCCCGTTTCAGGTCCTGTTGAATCTGAAAGGCCGCGTTGGGCTCCCGGTCAGGACGGTTAACCCCTTCCGATCTCTTTTTTTCCAGTCTTTTGATCTGAGACTTCACGGCCTGATCACGTTTTTTGGCCTTGGCCCGGTAGAACTCCTTCCCGCCCATTTTAATTCCAGTTTCCCTGGCTTTGGCAGCCGCCTGGTTATGCGCTTTGGTCGCCCATCGCCGCAGCTGTTCTATTGCATCTTCTATTTGTTCTTGTTCCTTCTGTTGGGCCAGAAACATATGCAATTGGGCTTCTCTCTTCCTGGCTTTTTCGTCTCGATAAAAGCTATAGTTGCCTGAATAAGTCTCAATTCGGCCCTTTTCTATTTCGGCAATTCGATTTACGGTCCGGTCCAAAAAATGACGGTCATGGGAAATAACGATTACAGCTCCTTTATATGAGTTAATCTGTTCAATCAGCCACTCCACACTTTGACTGTCCAGATGATTGGTTGGCTCATCTAATATCAATAATGCTGTTTGCCTGCTCCAAACGTCAGCCAGCGATAGTTTGGTTTTTTCCCCGCCGCTTAGATCGTGAGATTTCAGGTTTTCGCGATTATTCAATTCTCCGATTCCCAGCTTGCTGGCTAACTCCCCAAACCTTGAATCGCCAGACGGATTTTCCATAATACCGCTGACTTCTGATTGCTGAACAAGGTATCCTATCGCCGGTTTGTTCGCATAGCTAACCGATCCTTCGTCGGGTTCAATCTCTTCAGCGATTATTGAGGCCAGAGTGGTTTTCCCAGCTCCATTGGCACCTATCAATCCGATTCGGTCGTTAGGGTGAATGTCGAGGTCTACTCTATTTAAGACTGTTAGATCGCCAAATCTTTTAGTAATCCCGCGACAGCTTATTAGCAATGACAAGTTCAAGCACCTCCCAAGATAGCGCGCCATAATTATCTCCCTTGGCGAACCTATATCCGCAAGGGATAGGTCGCATCTCTAAGAAGCAAGTTTTAAGAGCTGCGCCCGTAGTATTTCATACCTGAAGTGAAAATAAAAATGAGCTGCCTGAGAACGCTCGCTCGGCAGCTCACTGATATCCATGTGCTAATTCAGTCCATCATTTGATGGTAGAATCGAAGGAATTATAAAACAAACACGCAAACGTTTCAGGCTTTCGGGCAAACGCCAACCGTTTTGATTAAACAAAACAACGTTTCACCCAATTTTCAATTAATTATGCCTGAAAACGCTGGCGCATCGGCTTCTCCTTATTAACAATCCGTTTTTTTCAGTATAACATTCAGGAGTACGTCGGTAAAGAACAGCTTTGTTTACTGATTCTTTTCAGATAAGACCTTTTGTTTTGATATAATGCGACAACGAGGGTGCCGGCTGTCTCAGCCAAGTCACCCTCGTTCATGCTAAACCTTATATATTTAGGAGGCTTTCCTTTTTACGGTTTAGAGGAAAACCTCAAATTGTCCGCCATAAACACCATAGCATCTTTGTACATTTCCCGAATACTATCCTGGTTCTGACGGCAGTTATTCATCATTTCTTGAAATACCCGGGCGTTCTCCTGCCACACTGTTTTTGCCTGCCCCATGAAATCCTGCATGATTTTTTCTGATTTCTCATTAAGCCATGATAAGCTTCCTAAATTGGTCATCCAAAGGTCCCACAACCTCTGGTTATAGCTGACCATCATCTCAAAAGTATTGGCCATGTTTTCAACTGCTTGCACCTGAACACTCCTTTCAAATATAGGGGATAACTAGCTAATTCACCTCCCGCTATTGAAAATGGGGTCGAAAAAACACACTGTATAGTGTATGACTGCCTGGTGCATTTAGAACCCCTTATTTATCAGAAATATTTTTAATATTGACACTCCTGTTAGGGTAGGCTTTAGAATCAAACCATAGGTAAAATTTCCAGGTAGGAGACTTATGGCTGTGTATAGAATAGGTGTTTTTTCCAAAATGAATAAAGTCACCGTTAAAGCTCTAAGACATTACGATGACATTGGACTGTTAAAACCTTATTATGTGGACGACACAACTGGATACAGATTTTATTCATCAGACCAGCTGCCGATTCTACACAGAATATTGGCACTCAAGCAGATCGGATTTTCACTTAATGAAATACTTGAAGTCATGGACAAAGATATGTCAATCAACCGGATGATTGATTATCTGGAAGGGAAGCAATCCGCCATCCTAAAAACCATTGAGGATGAACAGATGAAGCTAACCCAGGTTAAATCGTATCTAAGTGCTCTAAAACAGGGAGTTATGCCAGCAGTTTATAATACTGTTTTAAGAGAAATTCCAGCAACTATCGCAGCTTCAATGAGGAAGATAATTCCCAACTACGAAGCTTTTAGCACGATTTATCCCTTAATGACCAATTACTTAGAACAGCAAAAGGTAAAGTATTCAATGCCGTTTTATTGCTTTACTCTTTTCCATGATGGTGAGTACAAGGATACAGATATAGATATTGAAATTTGTATAGCAGTTACGGATTTCGCTCAAGATTCAGACCTGGTCAAGTTTAAAACAATTGAGGCGGTCAAAACAGCCGCTTGTGTAATTCACCAGGGCCCCTATAGTCTACTAGGATTGGCCTATGGTGCGGTGATGAGATGGATAGAGGAGAATGGTTACGAGATTACCGGGGCTCCCAGGGAATCATATATTGACGGTGTTTGGAATAAAGAAAGCCCCGAGGAATGGCTTACGGAAATACAGGTACCAGTGAAGCCGAAATTGTGATATTACAGCAAATACTTGGCAGGAGGGATTAATAATGGACCAATCGATGTATACTATCGGAGTTGTTCTGGCTGTTCTACTGCTTCTGGTTTCAGTGAATAGTACTTATCAATATCTGAAAGTAATGAAAGTGACCCTTATCCAATGGATTATGTTTAATTCATGTGTTGTGGGCAATGTATTCTATTTAATTGGATTTGGCATTTTTATTCTGACCCAGGATAAAACTTGTTTGGCCATAGGCATACTGCCTATGCTCTTTTTTGGAACCATGGGGCTATTCGTGTTTCCGTGGCAAGGAGCCATAGACAAAATTATTCAATTCAGTCATATTATCATGACGTTAAACATCGTGTGGTCAATTTGTGCCATGATAAAGTCAGATGATTACCAGGCTCTGGCTTTGGGCTTACTCATAGGTTTAGTCATATTTGTCCCCTTCATCGCCTGCCAACAGTTTTACGCCAAAACCCACCCGGAAGATTTGCATAGAATACTGGGAATAGAATAGGAGCAAACAGCTTTTACAGAGTTCAAAAAGGATACGGGCCAGTGATTTTTGTTAAGTTGTACCATTGGTATGTCTTATAATAGAATAAATCATCAATTTTGGGGTGGTCTAAATGGATGTTTCCCTTCGCCCACTGAACGAGTCCGATTATGACAGGATTATTATGGTTCTTAATGATTGGTGGGGTGGTCGAAATATGGTCGATTCCCTGCCCCGTATATTCTTTAAGCATTTTCAGACCACCAGTTTCGTTCTGGAAGCAAATGATGAAATAGTGGCCTTTTTATGCGGCTTTGTTTCTCCCACTTACCCTGAACAGGCCTACATCCATTTTTCCGGAGTACACCCCCACTGGCGTGAGCAGGGTCTGGCTAAAAGAATATACAACGCTTTCTTTGATAAGGCTCATCAAAAAGGATGCAGTGAAATATACAGTATCACCTCACCTGTTAATAAAGACTCTATAGCGTTTCATCGGAAAATGGGTTTCGAAATACTGCCCGGCAACCGTGAGGTGGAAGGCGTGTCCGTTACGATCAATTATAACGGCCCTGGCAAAGACCGAGTTCTTTTTGTTAAAAAATTATAGTTCCTGATATAATTCGTTCAATAAACAAACTTAACTATACTAAATCAATGAGTGGATTGGTATTTAAGCTTGCCGATTCTATTATGTTCAATAAAACTCTTAAGCCAAGTCAGGCCATTTAAAGGCCTATTGAAAGGTTGTATTCTTAATGAATATAAGAGAAGCCACAATAAATGATGCCTCTTCAATCGCCAAAGTAACTGTTGATACGTGGAGAACTGCCTACCATAATATTATTGATAGTGACTACCTGAATAATCTATCTTATGAGGAACGAGAAAAAGGTTGGAGGGAATTCCCTTTTAATAGTTCTTTTATTTATGTGGCTGAGGATGATAATCAAAGCATTATCGGGTTTGCTGCCGCCGGTCCAGAAAGAACATCAAACCCAATATATGAAGGTGAACTCTATGCTTTTTACATATACGATGAACACCAGAGAAAAGGTATCGGAAGTGCTCTGTTTCGTTCAGTAGTCCAGAGGTTTGTGCACTCAGGCATTAATTCCCTATTGCTTTGGGTTCTGACTGACAGCCCCTATCGCCGGTTTTACGAACGTTGGGGCGGTCAACCAATCGAAACCAAACCGTTTGAATTTGATGGACTGACCAAACAAATAACTGCCTACGGATGGCCAGACTTAGGGACTATACTATAATTCTTCCGGCAGGAGCGAGTATTGCATTATTAAAGCCTATAAGTTTCAAGAAAGTCTATCCTATCTAAACCGAGGTAAGCCAAATGTTACTTATTAGATGCGAAAATCCTTTGGAACTTGTGCCCTTTCTTCGGCGGGATTATGCCAACAACCTGTATTTCTTTACTTATCTGAACGAGATGGCCAGAAATCCCAATATTGAATTTTTAACCGCAGGGAACGCGGATGAAATTAAACTCGCGCTTCTTGTAACCCCGATCCATTGTTGCGTATCCACGGCAAACAGCAAATACCTGGGTGACATCGCTGAGCGATTGCCCCCGATTAATAGTATTCATGTTGTAGGCCGAAAAGATTTAGTTGGACATTTGTTAGAAAAAACGGCGGGACCGGAACGTGAGGTGCATGACTATTCCTTGTGTGAGTTCACTCCGACAACTGTGTCAGCCGGTCTTATGACCAGCCAAAGGGCAGCAGAGTCTGACCTGTATGATCTGGTAGAGTTCTATGATCAGAACGATATGCTGCTAAATGCTTCATCGCGATTGCCCGGGATTCTATCCTGGGGAAAAATCTG
>JBLMZW010000174.1:0-3672 GCA_050259035.1 Chitinophagales bacterium
GCCTGATACGGCCAATACCGTACCACCCACGAAAAGGTATAATGAATGGTCATTGGCACTTAAGGCTTTACCCTGGTGCCAGTTAGTGGCTTTAAGCCAGTATCCGGTTAAAACTCCCAGAAGGCCGGTGGCAAAGGCCGGTATAGTAGTTAAAGGGCCTTCCGGATCCCAACTTTCGTGATATAAATGACCAGGAAGTAAAAGACGGTCGAGGTACCCTGCCAGGTTGCCTTGCTCAGTCCAAAATCCCGCGCCGAAGCCAGGTACAGGTACAAATCGCATCACTGCCCAGTAGCAAATCAAAATGCCTAAAGCGGTGATAATCTGCGTTTTGGGCCTGGTGTAAATAACCATCAACGAGGCCCCTAAGTAGCATAAGGCTATACGCTGCAAGACTCCCATTATACGAATATCAGCTAAACTGAACGAGAGGCTCGGACCATGATTATAGATGATTCCAAGCACAAATAGAATAGCCGCCCGTTTGAGAACATGTTTAACTAGGCCCTTCCGATTGGAACAATCCAAACGGTTTTTTAGGGATAAAAAAGCGGATATACCAGTAATGTAGATAAACATGGGGAAGATAAGATCATAGAACGTGAATCCATTCCATTCGGAATGGGAAAATTGTTGGGCAACTACCCTGCCCCATGAGCAATCAAGGCACGCGAATCCTTTCGCCAGCGAAGCCCCGCATATAATCCAAAACATATCAAATCCCCGGAGTGCGTCCAGGGAAACCAGGCGTTTTTTAGCAATCAGGATAAACTACCTTTCTGCATAGTATTTCTGTGCTTAATCTTTTCAAAATAATCCGGTGATATACGAATCCATTTCACCAGATACGGGTTTCAGAATAACCACTTGCCATGTATTCCTTCACAGTTAACCTTTTAGACAGAGCATTTCCCATTTTTTCTAAAGAGGCAACGGGCAGGTGATGGGTAAACTAAGAAAAAAGCACTTGAAAATGTCCATATAAGAAATCTGACTTAGCGGGGAATCATGATGTCTACATTGCGCAAATATAAGTATCTCCTGGCGGCCATAATTGTTTTCTTTTTTAGTTACCTGTTTTCATGGGAGCACCCGAATTTTAAACTATACGATCAACCGCCGGTGAAACAGGAAAGGGCCCTGGACGGTGTCCCTATATTGGCCTACCATAAGGTTAGCCCTGATCCCCGGGCCGGTGGTCTGGGATTACGAGTGAAACCGGCCGATTTTGATTGGCAAATGCGTTATCTAAAAGACAATGGTTATCATTCAGTCAGCATAGGATCTGTAATCGACCATTTTACCAGGGGAAAAAAACTGCCGAAAAAACCTTTCGTAGTTACTCTGGATGATGGGTACCAGGACAATTATTTTTATGTCTATCCTATCCTAAAAAAATACGGGTATACTGCTACCATATTTGTAGCCACTAAGACCATTGGTAGATTTAATGAATTCGATTATAAGGACGGTATACAACCAAAGAATAAAATGCTGACATGGGACGAGATTAAGGAAATGAGCGCCAATGGGATAACGATTGGGGCCCATACCATTGATCATGTTCACCTGACTGAAATAACTCCAGACAAGGCCAGACATCAGATAGCCGGTTCAAAAGAAGTGCTGGAAAAGGAGTTAAAGAAAGAGATCCAATATTTCTGTTACCCATATGGAGAATACAACCAAGCTATAGCAGAAATAGTGAAGGACAGCGGATACCTGGCGGCATTAACTACCCAACAAGGACTAGTGCGGCCTACAATGAATCCATATTTACTGAAGCGGATACGTATTTTAGGTAATTTCGATCACCAGAGGTTCATTAATGAACTGCATAGGTTTGATCATGCTAATTGAGATATGATTCCGTCGCGAAAGAAATGGAACTAAGACTACTAAACAAAAAGTTCGTTTAATGTTAATGTGAATATGGTGTTAGCGGGTTTAAATTTATGGTTGACAGAGTAGTGCTTTATGCCAGAAATAAAATAAGATAATCTAAGCATTAGGGTCAACCACCTGCGGGCAGCTGTTATTATTTATAAGTTGGGGGAGGATAGATTAAATGTCATTTGCTAATATTGAGATAGGGTTACTTGAGGCTGTTGTTCTTGGTATTGTTCAGGGGTTGGGAGAGTTTCTTCCTATATCCAGCTCCGCCCACCTGGTGCTGGTGCCATGGCTTTTTAATTGGCCTGATCCAGGATTAACGTTTGATGTGGCACTTCATCTGGGAACGTTGGCTGCAGTGATCATATATTTTTGGAAAGATTGGCTAAGATTTATTGCAGGCGGATTTACCAATGTTCACGGGACCGAGGGGCGGCTGTTCTGGTTTTTGGTAATAGCTTCGATTCCAGGAGCAATTGGGGGCTATTTATTGGAGAGCCAAGCCGAAACCGTTTTTCGGACTCCAATACTAATTGGAATTATGCTTATAGTAATGGGGGTTATTTTATACTGGGCGGATCGCCGGGCCGCTAAGAATATTGAACTCGAACAGATGGGTTTAAAAGAGGCCTTATTGATTGGTGTTTCTCAGATAGTGGCTGTGATCCCCGGAGTATCTCGTTCAGGCATTACCATTACTACAGGGTTGCTGACCGGTTTAACTCGCGAAAGTGTTGCGCGGTTTTCCTTTCTTCTTTCAACTCCTATAATCTTCGGCGCGGCTTTGGTAAAAGTGCCAGATTTGGCCGCCAATCCTTCAATGATGAATGTTAATTTCGTCGTGGGCATGCTGGTGGCCGGGGTAACCGGATTGATTAGTATCGGATTTTTGCTGCGCTATGTACAGACTAAAAACTTTTTGCCCTTTGCCTGGTATAGATTTATTCTCGGAGCCATTGTAATACTGGTAGCGTTAATCAGGTAGGAGATAGACTAGCGTAAGTTCTGGGTGACTAGAGGTGGACGGAATTGGCGTATTGTCAATCCGTCTTTTTATTTCTTGACGAATCACTTGAGCGTATATTATCTTTTACACATACCCCCCAGGGGTGGGGGGCTATAAACTATTAGATTAAAATTGGTGGGCATTAGAGAAATTAATAACGGTTCAATTTACGAAGGGGCTGGGTTGGATGCTTCTTAGGAAAACTATCAAGTTATCGGGAATGAGTTGTGCGGCCTGCGCCGCCAGAATAGAAAAGGGTCTTAGCCGGCTGGAAGGCGTAGCTTCGGCTAATGTTAATTTTGCCATTGAAAAGGCGGTTATTGAGTACGATGATAGTCTGGCGCGGCCCCAGCAGTTTACCGAAGTAGTGAAGCGACTGGGTTACGATGTTATTGAAGAACCGCGAGAAGATGTTGTTCAGGCTAACCTGCAGATATCGGGCATGTCATGCGCGGCATGTTCCGCCCGTATCGAGAAAAGGTTAAATTCGCTGGACGGGGTCAAATCGGCCCGGGTCAATCTGGCCACAGAAAAGGCAGTTATCGCCTACGAACCGCATCAGATAGAAGTCGGAGAGCTGATAGAAGCTATACAGAAACTGGGCTATGATGCGACCAGGTCAGAGAAGGTGAGCCGGGAAGGACATTATGATGAGAAAGAGCAGGAGACAAGGAGTCTTCGTTTATTACTGGTCTGTTCCGCGATTCTTAGTACCCCCCTCTTAACGGCGATGTTTCTGGATGTATTTAAGATTCACATTTCCACGCTGGCAG
>JBLMZW010000175.1:0-4852 GCA_050259035.1 Chitinophagales bacterium
AGGTCAGAACCGGCATACAGCAGATGTATTTGTAGGGGAGGTGTTTTAATGGTCATCAATACAAGCGGTCTTATAAAAGATAACCTTCATTACCTGGTACACCCGGAATTCCCAGTCTTTCTCCTTGATGGAGCGGAACCCGTTCTATTTGATGCCGGATTAAGTTGTGCTGGAAAACTCTATATTGAAGCGATAAAATCTGTGCTGGGCGACCGGCAGCCGACGATACTATTTCTTACCCATTCCCATTGGGACCATTGCGGTTCTGCCGCTACGCTGAAGGCAGCATTTCCGGAAATGAAAATTGCCGCATCTGCGCTGACTGCAGATGTAGTAAAACGTCCCAACGCCCTGGCCCTGATCCGTCGACTGAATGATGCGGCTGCTGCCGAGATATGTAAGGTTCCGGGCGCAGCAGCTTATCTCGTTAATGAACCTTTTAGCCCCTTTGAGGTTGATATAGAATTGCAGGATGCGCAGGTTTTTGATCTGGGCGCGGGAACGACTGTTCAAGTACTGGCTACGCCTGGCCACACCCAGGATCACCATAGTTTTTATCTGCCCAAAGAGAAAATATTAATCGCCGGAGAAGCAGCGGGCGTGTATTACGGCCCCACCACGATTTCACCTGAATTTGTGTCAGATTATGATGCCTATCTGTCTTCTATTCAGCGACTGGCTATGCTTCCCGCGGAAGTCTACTGTCAGGGGCATATGGTGTGCATGACCGGCGAAAATGAAATCAGTGATTATTTTAAACGATCCATCGGCGAAACCATTCGCTTCAGAAATAGAGTTGATGAACTCCTTGATGAGGAAGCTGGCTCAGTTGAGCGTGTTATCCAAAGGATCAAAGAGGAGCAATTTGATGCCAATAAGGAACTCAAACAGCCGGAAACAACTTATATGTTGAATCTGCAGGCCCGGGTTACCCATTTGGCCGCCAAACGAAATCAGTAGCCGGCAGTCTGTCTGCTAAAGTCAATCAGGGGGACGGTCTTGCTTCCTCTCCTTTCTCAAAAAAATTCAAAATCCGAACTCGATAGAATGAGTTCGGATTTTGTCCATATATCCGCTGTTGTACGATTGTGCTCCCGCCCGTTAATAATGCTTATTGTCGTCGCAATGGTCAGGGCAGTGATGATCATGGGGCGGCGGAGCATCAACCTGCATCATTATCAGTTGACCGCAGGGTAGGTCCCGTCATTGGTCACCTTGTAGTCGTCATGGTTATGCGCAGGATAAAATTCAATGTTTTACCCAACTCCTTGAACATTTCTGGCTTTTTAGTCCCTGGATTGTATCCTGCATGACCGGGCTTTTGTTGTTTTGTGCCATTCAGAATGGTGTAGTCGGCATTGCCTTATTATCAAATAATCGCTGGGAAGCCATCGTCCGCACCATGGGCGAAAAATATCTGTGGATGCTCCATGATCCCCGCACCAGGTACGTCCATTCCCGCTGCATGAATCCGAAATTGGTAAACGCAGCAGTGGCCGAATTTACGTCTGCAGTACTTCTCAAATTGAAACAGAACATATGTTTGTAAAGTTTTGGCTTGATTGATATAATACTATTATGTAAAACTCAACAGATGTCACTACATCCCCTGGATTTTACTTATTAGCGAGATTCATTAATAAATATACCTTTTGGAAAATATTTTAAAGGACAAGTCAGAATAATATCGAATAATTGTTTATAAAGAGGAGTGAAAAAATGGCGATGAAAATGCAGCCAACCCTTCGATATGGTGAGGATCTTGCATTGACGACAATCTATCCACGGCTTCGCTATATGGGTTCCAAATATAAGGTTATTCCTCATTTGGAGAGGGTTTTTTCCAGTCTGGATTTCGATACAGCACTCGACGCTTTTAGCGGAAGCGGAGTAGTAGGTTTCGCATTAAAAGAGTTGGGCAAACAGGTAACTACGAACGACTTTTTGAACTTCCCTGCTACGATTGCGAAAGCAACTGTAGCGAATCCAGGCAAACAATTATCTGCAAATGACTTGGCTCTTCTGCTTTCACCTAATGAGGATGGTAGAGCATTCATTCAACAGACTTTTGAAGGTCTTTACTTTTCTCTGGAAGATCATAAGTTTCTCGATGCAGTATGGTCACATTTGCATCGTCTTCCAGACTATAAACGTGAATTAGCCATTGCTTCACTTTGTCTGGCAGCGGCACGTAAACAGCCCAGAGGGGTATTTACGATCACTGATGTCCGCTACGATGACGGACGGAAAAACATGCATATGTCATTAAAAGAGGGTTTCTTCAAAGCAGTTGCTGACTACAACGCGGTTGTCTTTGATAATGGTCGGATAAATAGTTCTCAATGTGCAGATGTATTTTCAGTCGATCCAAAATCTTTTGATCTTGTTTATTTAGATCCTCCCTATGCACCGCCAAAGGATGATGCGGATTATATTAAACGGTATCACTTTCTTGAGGGGCTTTCAGTTTACTGGGATGGTCTTGAGATTATGGAGAACACGAAGACTAAAAAAATAGTCAAGCGCTACACGCCTTTCGCATATAAAAACGCAATCCGTGATGCACTTCGGTGTTTATTTGATCATTTTCGAAATAGTATCATTGTTCTTTCCTATAGTTCTAATTCCGTTCCAGATAAAGACGAAATCTATGGGTTGCTTAAAGAGGTTAAAGCATCTGTTGAGATAATTACGATTCCCCACCTATACTCATTCGGCACACACTCATCAGCTGAACGGAGACAGGCAGAGGAATACATATTTGTAGCGAGGTAAGTATGGCAATAATTTCTTTTAACGATTTTTTAGATTCTCTAAACAATTTCGGGGTACCCGTTCGTGAGGATCACGAGATGCAGCAGAAGATTCAGGAGATTTTTAATGCTATACCCTAAGGATATATTTTTACACGTGATTCGTTGGCAAAATTCTTTGAATCCTATCCTGAATCGGTACCGATCATTGCTACTTGTGCAGGGCTGGGTCAGGAGCAGTTGAAGAATCAGCTTACATTACATGCAGGGACGGCCGGGTGGAAGACTTTGGCAAAATCTAAAGCTGAATACTTGGTTCAGATCTTTGAACGACAACTTTGATCTTATCAATCGTACCAACATCCAGCTTAATAAGGATTGGACTTTGAGCGATGTAGTTCTGGAACGACACTTATGGTCACGTAAACAAGGAGCAAACTCCGTAGGAAAAGGTAGAACGGTGGAAGACGAAGTGGAAAAGATTGCTCAGGATCTATCTCTGCCATATCAAATGCGTACACGGTTTACGGGGCTTGGAGGATATGATGCTCCCTGCGATATGGCCATTCCAAACGGTGGCTCCGATGCCAAAATCGTTGTAGCTATGAAAGGGTTTAACAGCACGGGAAGTAAGCTATCTGATGCGGTGAAAGAGATCCAAGATATGGCGAGAGTACGTCTTCCCCGTCAATACATCTTTGCTGTGGTTGATGGTATCGGATGGCTTTCACGCAAGGCTGACCTAAAACGTATCTATGATTCTTGGATCAATCAATCGATTGATGGTTTATACTCTCTAAATCATCTTGAGCAGTTTCGTAACGACCTCGAAGAAGCGGCTATACGGGTAAATTTAATTCAATAGTAATAGAAATAACAAAGATTATTTTAAACAATTACTTACAAGTAATACTACTCCAAGTTCAGTTAGAGCTTGGGGTTTATAAAGCCTACAAAAGGACCATCCCTCTGTAGAAAGGCTATATCCCGAGATACTACCCAAAAACCTTTGATGGTTGTTGGTTTGGCCTATCATAAAACCATTGACATGACTTTCAGAATTCTATTTCCCCTCCGGCAGTATTATTCCATTCTTTTTCTCATAATCACCTACGTACTTTTTTATGAGCATTTCAATTTCCCGGTTTGTGGAACGTCCGTTTTCTTCGGCTATATAACTGATTTTTGATAGTAATTCGCTTGAGATTCTTAATGTGAATCTTGGTAAATCAGAAGCCATTGCTTTTACTCCTTTTTATTATGTAGTCAAAATGACATCACTTTGAGTATACCAAACAAAATTTGTAAATAAACATTATTGACATCAAAGTGACGACACCATACAATAATACTAAGGAGGTGGCGGAAGAGTGACGGCAAACAAGAAGCGGAGCACTTATAGGATCACTCCTGAACTAGATAGGATCATTACCCAGCAAGCCGAAAGATTAGGGATATCAAAGAATGCCTATCTACAAATAACCCTAACCGAGGCTCTGGAAAATGTAAATGATCAGCAACGGATCATAAACAGAATTCCTCGTGAAATTGATAGAAGAAATTTATAGGATATGTTTTGATCTATTCAGAATTTATGAAAGAATAGAGAAATTAGCTAGTTTATTTTGCTGTGTGGTTAAAGGTTTGCTAGAGGACGTGAGAAAATTGGATAAACCATTGGCACATAATGAACATATGGATCAGTTAATGGAGACAGGAGATTATATTGACTTGAGCAAGGTCAGTGATATAAATCGAATATTTTCGGAGCTAAATCGGCTGAAGGCAGCTTTGGAGGATATATCTGTTTTAAAAGGACATTATGCTGAGGCTGTAAATGAACTATACGAGGTAACGGTTGAGGACAGCAGAAGCGGGGAGGAAATAAGCAGTAAAGCTCTTTCATTGGGAATGGCTATTCAGGCTGTTATAGCAGCCGGCAGAGAAATAATGAAACTGGAATCAGAACTGGAAGAAAAGTACGGATTCTTACGATCTACTCAAAGCCCTAATTTAACCGTCATTTTAGGAGGCTTTATGTTATAGGGATTACCGAGTTCCAGAATGCTGCCTCAAAAATTAGACGTTCATACTAGCCT
>JBLMZW010000176.1:0-6833 GCA_050259035.1 Chitinophagales bacterium
GAGTTCTATCCATGTTTACCACCTCGTGGGTAATTATTGCCAATATGGTCCCTCGATAGACCATATTCTGTTGACTTTTTGTCTTTATGATCCTGGCGGTTATGAGATAAGCTGTCAAGAGCATAGAAAAGCTTGCAGTAAAGCTAGGAGCGTGTGATACGCTCCCCGGTTCCTCTATTTGATAATGGAGGATAGTCTATGAAAGGATCGCATGAAATCTGGCAGTGCGGTGTATGACGAGCCGGTGGAACTCCCAGCGAAAATGAGGGCTATTTAGTCAGGTTTCATTCACACTTAGGAAGGTGCTGTTTGATCGAATCTAACGTGCTCCATGGTTGTATATCGGCAAATTAAAGGGAAAAAATACTCAAGGATATTTCTAATTGAAAATGGTTGAGAATATGAATACGAAAGCGATATCTTGAGTTATTGCCCATTTTTGACTTTAAACCGTTTGATAATCAGATTATTAATGATTGAATACATCTTAAGAAAGGTATATATAATAAATTATAAAAGTCAATGAAAGTCAAACGGAGGTGTGTGATAATGAGACGCTGGTTATTAACCCGTCGGGGGGATGAGCATCCCATAAATCAGTGGTTAACTAGCCTGGATAACCTGCATGAAGATATTGACCGCTGGTTTGATGATTTTTCTCATGGGTTCCCGGTACCAGAAAGTCTGGAAAAATTCCGTTTTGGGAGTCCCCGGGTAGAGGTTCTGGAAGTAGATAATCAAATAATAGTCAATGCTGAATTACCCGGTGTGGAAAGCAGGGATTTGGATGTTAGAGTCTACCCCCGTGAAGTAACACTTAAAGCCGAGAAAAGAAAGGAAGATGAGACTAAATCGGATAACGTTCACCGCTCGGAACGTTTCTACGGCAGTATTTCCCGCAGTATTCCGCTGCCGACCGAAATTGATCCGGATAAGGTAACTGCCAGCTTCAAGAACGGTATTTTAAAAATAACTATGGACAAGATACCTGAAGAAGGGCCTGGCAAGAAAATTATATTTGAAGATTAGGTTACGATATTAAAGCCCGGAGAAAACCTCCGGGCTTATTTATTCAATTCATGATACTGTTTCAACTACGCTAATTTGTCCATTATATCGTCAGGAATAGAGAAGTTGGCATATACATCCTGAACATCATCGTGGTCCTCTAATACATCTACCAATCTTATTAGTTTCTGGGCGATATCTAAATCGGAAATATCCACTGTATTATCTGGAATCATCGTGATATCCGCTTCGTTCCATTGAACTTTGCTTTGTTCCAGGGCGTTCTTCACGTCCTCAAAAGCATCGGGCATAACTATTATCTCCAGGGTATCTTCTTCGTCCCGGATGTCCTCCGCCCCGGCCTCTATCGCCAGAAGCTCCAGTTCGTCCAAATCCAGGCTTAATTCCTCTTTACTTATTTCAAAGAGGCCTCTTCTTTTGAACATCCAGCTGACGCAGCCAGCTTCACCCATGTTGCCGCCATACTTGGAAAATAAGTGACGAATATCAGCAGCAGTTCGGTTGCGGTTATCGGTAGCAATTGATACCAGCAGGGCAACTCCGCCCGGTCCGTATCCTTCGTAGGACATTTCTTCGATAATATCTCCGTCTAATTCACCTGTACCCCTTTGAATAGCCCGAGTTATATTTTCGTTGGGCATGTTCATGCCCTTCGCCTTTAGGACCAGCATCTTCAAACGGGCATTGTTTTCCAGATCCCCCCCACCCTCACGAGCAGCGATGATCAGTTCTTTACCCATTTTGGTAAAGACTTTGCCCTTCTTTTCGTCAGTTCTGGCCTTTTTATGTTTAATGTTCGCCCATTTAGAATGCCCAGACATGTTTTCTCCCCTTCGAACAAACTTTAAAATATTTTATCATACCCGGCGGTACCCGTTCAATCAAGCAGGGACAAGTTACGATAGATTTAGTATTTACCAATTGGAGGCATGCTCAACTTGTGCAGGCCAATTCGATGGAGCCTGTCCATTTTTTCCTTTACCTCAGATCTAGCTTCACCGGTCAAAATGTATTTATCCATTTCCTCATAGGTTAGCCCGATTTCTTCTTCATCAGTCTGCCCCTGCCAGAGGCCGGCCGACGGTGGTTTATCTATTATTACCTGAGGAACTCCCAGCGACCGGGACAGTTCTCGGACCTGATTTTTAACCAGACCTCCGATAGGAAGAAGATCAACTCCCCCATCACCGTACTTTGTGAAATACCCCATTTCTAACTCTGTGCGGTTTCCTGTCCCCAGAACCAGGTATTTTCTCTGCTGTGCTTGATAATACAATGTAATCATGCGCAGGCGCGGTTTAATGTTTGAAGCCGCCATGGTTTGATTATCTGAGGAGTTAAAACCAACCAGGCTTAAATATTGATCGTAAATCCCGGAAAGATCAACTATGAGATAATCAATACCCAGATGTTCGGCCAATAGGCGGGCGTGCTCCATATCCTCTTTCTGGCTATGGCAGGGCATAATTACCCCCAGAACTTTTCCCGGGCAAGCCTTATCAGCCAGGGTCGCAACTAGAGCCGAATCGATTCCGCCGCTAAGCCCTAAAATTAACCCTTCGGTCCCGGCTTCTTTGTTTTTCTCTCGGATCCAATTTACCAGGTTGTCAATCACTCGCGCTGTATCCATATCAATCATCCTCCCAACCAACTTGTTCGGTAAATAGCCACCATTTCCTTCTGGGAGTAAATTGTTTCAAGATGCGAAATAGGCTTGTTAATTTTATATTTTATTTCTCCGGGCCATCACCCAGAGGAACTAATTCAATTTTCCCCCATGCTGCCAATCTATCCTCCATGATAACCAGGATTCCGCTAACACCATTTATATTTTGCCCATATTCCAACGCCGGCATTAGATTATTCTTATCCCTTACCCGGTTGCCCACCCCACTTGCGACCGCATCAGCCAGAGCGCCTGTATAAGCTTTAACCAGAGCCGTGTCCGCCTTACCCAGACTCAGGGATGGCCCTACAGTCCCCGAAGAAGTACAGATCCCCAGGGGCGATTCTTCCGGAGCCACTTTGATGGCAATCCGGTTACTAAAAGGAGATTTGCCTCCGATTACTGCTACCACTCGTTCCCTTGTGGTTCGGATAAACAAATCTCCCCCATTCTCCACTATTATATTGTCAAACTGACTGTCTAAAAATTCACCGATAGCCTGGGCAATGGTTCCCGCTACTGCAGCCATTGGCCCTACCCCTGCTGCGGCAGCTGCTTCAGCCATTTGCTGGGCCACACGGGGAGCCCCGGGCAGTAGTTCCACCGGCTCCAAAGAGGCAAAAAATTCCGGATGCAATGTTATATAAGTCTCAAGATCCCCTCTAATTTTTATCAATTGTTTTTCAACATCCCGAGCTAGAGACGGACTGAATCCACCTTCGTCCACTCCTATATCCAGATCTGACTCTTTAACCTGAACCTTAAAATATTTCAGATCCGTCCCCTGATGCCGGGTTCGGTAACTTCTGGTGAATGGTTCCATCATCAAGCCGTTTCATTCGGCGTCGCCACATCAAAATGCAGAATGATCGCTCTGGTTGGGCAGCAATCCAGGCAAACGCCACATACCACGCATTTCGTATTATCAAAACCCACTTCCATTAGCTCCCGGTCAATGTCCAGGGCTCCGGTTGGACAAAAAGAGGTACAGGCACCGCAATGGGTACAGTTCTCCTCATTCCAGACCACCGACTGGCTGAGTGGTTCTACTCTTATTCCAAGGTCCTTAAGGTAATTAACCCCGGATTCGTATTCCTTTTTATCTCCGGAGAGTTCCATTACCAGTAAACCCTCCTTGCGGGGATTGATATCCGCCTTAAGAATATTAACGATCAAATCATAGTCCTTTACCAAACGATAAATGATAGGCTGCTCCGACTGAGCCTCGGAAAAAAAACATACGATTCTATTCTTATACACGCTGCTACCTCCTGGGACTAAACCCGTTTGTATTGCGTTCGACCAGACTCTTGACCTCGATTGGAGCGTCGGCTGATGGCAGACTGGCTACCGGAACGGTCAACTCGAAATCGCCCGCTTGAATCCACTCTTTTAGAGTAGTAGCTATCTTACGAGCCTTGGCATAACTTGACAGAGGTGTCGTAGGCACGGTCTTGCCGTTAATGGTTATGCTGCCGCTCTTCAGTTCCTTGTAAGTCACCAGTCCAAGGCCTATCGGTTTCCGTTGTGGGTACTCCTCACTGTAATCAGTTATCGGGCATGAGATGTCTTCGTCCCGTACCGCTGTGAACTGCATCATTTCCTCATTCAAGATTGGAATGGGAATACCAATTCCTACAATCAGGCTAGCCCCGTAACCGAGGAAACTCGCTCCCACCAGCCATTCGGGTTTCATCTGCTTCAAATCTCCAATAACCGCCAGGGTTCCAGCCCCACCAGTAGGAACACCCTTGTCATTACGATCAACATTGGGATGATGCTGGGTTCCATTCCAGGCTACGTATCCCACACCACCCCCTAAAAAGATCTTGGTACCAACGCCAATGGTTCGGTAGTAAGGGTCATTAAGCAATGGGCTTAACTGTCCTGAGGTTGAGTAACTGGCATTGCCCAGGCGGGGTTTCAAGATCCCCATATAGGTGTAAATGGTTCGGTCACTTAAGTTTACTGCGCAATTATAATTCTGATAGGCATTGCGGGGATTAAACAGCATCGCCTCGTTGATATCGTTAATTGTAATCACGGACTCTACCTTCTTGCGCGGGTAACAATCGGTTCCATAGCTTATTGCTTCCAACTTGATTTCTTTTCCCGCCACCAGATCATGAATGACATGGCCCCCGCCATAACTAAATTTACCCGGATATACTTTGTTTTCGGGGTCGGTCTCTGGCAGCTGAGTCGCCCCCAGGTAAGCGTCAACCGCAGCAATCCCGGAATAGGCTTCGACTCCGTTCAACCAGACCTTGGTCATTCTAATGCGTGGGGTTGAGTGTCCAAAGTTGAGAAACGCCCCGGAGGAGCACATAGGCCCGAACGTCCCTGTTGTGACTACATCTACCTGGCGTGTCGCTTCAGTAATTCCTTTCTCTTTTACAATCTCTATGACCTCTTCTGCTGTAACAACTACTGCTTTGCCCTGTCTGATTTTCTCATTAATTTCTTCATAAGATTTTATAACACCCACTTTACAGCATCCTCCTTAGCGCTTTTCCAGCAAGCTTCTAACACATACAACCGCCGCTCGGGCATCTCCCGAATATCCATCGGCCCCGATCTTTTCCGCATACTCGGGTGTCAAGACCGCCCCACCAACCACTACCCGGGCCGACAGCCCACGGCTTTTGACCAGTTGAATTACTTCCCCCATACGGGGCATGGTGGTCGTCATCAACGCCGAGAGTCCGACTACCTGAGCCTGTTCCTTTTCCGCTATTTCCACAATTTTTTCCGCTGGCACATCTTTTCCCAGGTCAATCACCCGGTAACCGTAGTTCTCCAGCATAATGCTTACTATGTTTTTCCCAATGTCGTGAATGTCGCCTTCCACAGTAGCTAGAATTATGGTTTCTTTTTGCTCCTGACTGGATTCCGACATCAGCGGTTTAAGATAACTGAAGGCCTCTTTCATGGTTTCGGCCGAAAGCATCAACTGGGGCAGGAAATACACTTTTCGTTCGTATAGCTCGCCGACTTCCTCGATCCCGGGAATAAGGCAGGTATTGATAATAGTCATCGGGTCATTCCCGGCCGCCATGGCCTCCTTAACCAGGTTAACTACCTGACTCTTTTGTCCCTTGATGACCGACTCTCTGATTTTCTGATTTATCCCTGAGGGGGAGTCATTCTGGGGTGTAGCCTCAGCCGGGGAACCTTTCTTATCTATAACAACACTAACGTTTTTATTCTTGTACTCCTCTATATATCTGCTACAATGGCTGTCCCGGTTCAATAAAACTGCGGCCGCTCTGGTCGCCTCCTGCATCCTTTCGTCGAACGGGTTCATGATAGGAAGATCCAGCCCAGAGCCCCAGGCCATAGCCAGATAGGTTGAATTCAAAATCTCCCTGGCAGGCAGGCCATGGGAAACATTGCTGACTCCCAGAACCGCTCCAACACCTAGCTTACTCTTAACCATTCGCAGGGTTTCGATAGTCTCCATCACTTGCTCCTGCTCCGCGCTCGCTGTCTTAACCAGGCAATCGATATATATATCCTCGTCTCGGAGCCCTATTTCACGGGCTCGCCTATATATTTTTTCCGCTACCCGTAATCTTTCTTCAGCGGAGGATGGTATCCCTTTTTCATCCAGGCATAGTCCTAAAACAGCCGCTCCATACTTTTTGGCCAGAGGTAAAACTGTTTCCAGGTTTTTCGCCTCACCGGTGGTGGAGTTAATTAAGGGGCGCCCAACAAAAGACTTTAAAGCGGCTTCCATGGCCTGAGGATTGGTAGAATCAATGGAAATCGGGACATCAACCGCGGCTTGGATCTCCAGAACCGCTTTGGTCATAGCCGCCGGTTCATCTATACCCGGAACTCCCATATTCACATCCAATATAGGAGCACCCGCTTCCACTTGCTTTCTTGCCTCGTCAACTACTATCTCCATCCGGTCTTCCCGGATATCTTCCGCCAGCTTCTTACGGGCGGTGGGGTTTATCCTTTCTCCGATAAATGCCGGGTAGCTGTTATTATTAATAAATACCGACCGGGAACGGGAACAAAAGGCCCAGTTCCTGCTGACCGTTCGGGCTACTGGAACACTCCCTTTAAGGGCTTCGGCCATCGCCTTTATATGATCAGGAGTGGTGCCACAACAGCCGCCGATGATATT
>JBLMZW010000177.1:0-8319 GCA_050259035.1 Chitinophagales bacterium
CCCTGTAATATAACAACGGCTGATTTTAACGGTGACGGCAATCTTGACCTGGCGGTGACCAATTATGGTTCCAATAATGTATCGATTCTGCTGGGCCAGGGAGATGGAACTTTTGGGACAGCGACAAACTTCGGAGTGGGGAGTAATCCCGTCGGTATAACCACGGCTGATTTTAACGGAGATGGCAAGGATGATCTGGCGGTGGCCAACAGTGGCTCCAATAATGTATCGATTTTGCTGAACCAGGGAAACGGAACTTTTGGGACGGCGGTGGACTACGTGGTAGGGAGTAATCCCAATGGCATAATAACAGCTGATTTTAACTGTGATGGCAAGGGTGACCTAGCGGTGGCCAATGAGTTCTCCGGCACTGTATCGATTCTGCAGGGCTATGGAGATGGAACTTATGGAATGCCCGTGAACTACGGGGTGGGGAGTAATCCCTGTAATATAACAACGGCTGATTTTAACGGTGACGGCAATCTTGACCTGGCGGTGACCAATTATGGTTCCAATAATGTATCGATTCTGCAGGGCCAGGGAGTTGGAACTCTTGGGGCATCGGGGAACTCGGGGGTGGGGGGGGCTCCCTGGGGTATAACCACGGCTGATTTTGACGGTAATGGCAAGGGCGACCTGGCGGTGGCCAATTCTGGTTCTAACACTGTATTGATTCTGCAGGGCCAGGGAGATGGTACTTTTAGGGCAGGGATGAACTACGGGGTGGGGAATTATCCCTTAGGTATAACCACGGCTGATTTTAACGGAGATGGCAAGGGTGACCTGGCGGTGGCTAATTGTATGTCCAATAATGTATCAATTCTGCTTAGCCAGGGAGATGGAAAATTTGGGGCGGCAGAAAACTACGGGGTGGGGAGTTTTCCCCGCAGTATAACCACGGCTGATTTTAACGGAGATGGCAAGGATGATCTGGCGGTGGCAAATAGCGGTGACGGCAGTGTATCGATCCTGCTGGGCCAGGGAAATGGAACTCTTGGGGCATCGGTGAACTACGGGGTGGGGGGGGCTTCCTGGAGTATAACCACGGCTGATTTTGACGGTAATGGCAAAGGCGATCTAGCGGTGGCCAATTCTGGTTCAAATAATGTATCGATTCTACTGGGCCAGGGAGATGGAACTTTTGGGATGGCGGTGAACTACGGGGTGGGGAGATGTCCCGAGGGTATAACTACGGCTGATTTTAACGGTGATGGCAAGGGTGATCTGGCGGTGGCCAATATGGATTCAAACAATATATCGATTCTGCTGGGCCAGGGAGATGGAACTTTTGGGTCGGCGGTGAACTATGGGGTTGGGAGTTTTCCCGTCGGTATAACTACGGCTGATTTTAACGATGATGGATATTATGACCTGGCGGCGGCCAATTCTGGTTCAAATAATGTATCGATTCTGCAGAACCAGGGGGATGGAACCTTTGAGATGGCGGGAAGCTACGGGGTGGGGAGTAGTCCCAAAGGTATAACCACGGCGGATTCTAACGGAGATGGCAAGGATGATTTGGCGGTGGTAAATGCCGGTTCAAATAATGTATCGACTCTGGAGGGCCAAGGAGATGGAACTTTTGGGGCGGCGGTAAACTACGGGGTGGGAAGTTGTCCCTGGGGAATAACCACGGCTGATTTTAACGGCAATGGCAAGGGTGACCTGGCGATGGCCAATGTTGACTCTGACAATGTATCGATTCTGCTTAATACTACATATATTGCGGGGGTAATGAGTTTTAACCAGGTAGCCCTAAGTGTGAACGAAGATTGTGGTGAGGCGGTGCTGACGGTCGAACGGCAATGGGGCCGGGACGGCACGGCGACCGTCAATTATTATACGCTTGATGAAACTGCAGTTGGGGGGCAGGATTACATAAGTAATGTTGGAAGCCTGACTTTTGCAGATGGAGAATATTCCAAACCCCTCAGTATCCCGATAAATGATGACAGCCGGGGCGAATCATCAGAGACTTTCACGGTCATACTCCGCAGAACCGGAGGCGGGGCGGCATTAGGGTCGATTAATACTGTCGATATTACCATAAATGATAATGATGGAGCAGGTCTTCCTGGGACTATCCAGTTTGAAAGAGAAACCTCCTCTTTTGACGAGAGCAGCGAGTGGGCTGCGGTGAATGTCAAACGAGTGGGTGGAGACTGCGGATCTGTGTCAGTTGCCTATTACACTTCAGCAGGAACCGCCACTGGGGGAACGGACTATACCCAGGTGTCAGGCACCCTGGCTTTCGCGGACGGGCAGACTGAGGCGGTGATAAAGGTGCCTTTGATTAACGACAGTCTGCAGGAAGAAGATGAAACTTTCACTATAATACTTGATAATCCAGGGGGCGGGGCAACTCTAGGGACTCCGGGTGAAACGATGGTTACCATCCTGGATGATGAAAGCCGGCCGCCGGCGGAGGTCACCGGGCTGACATTAACTCCCGACAGCGGGCAGATTACCGCATCCTGGACCGATCCGGGCTCTGCCAGTCCGGATAAGATCCACCTGTACATAAAGCCCGATGGTGGTGAATACGGTCAAGCAATCGAAGTGGCCAAGGGAGAAGAAACTTATACCTTTACCGGGCTGGTCAATGGCCGAACCTACCAGATAAAAGTGGTAACGGTAAATGGGTTTGGCATAGAATCCACCGGAGTAGTTAGAGAGGCGGTTCCAACGGCCCCCGGGGCCCTGCCCGATTTGGTCGTGAACGCGGTGCAGGTCAAGGGAAACGCTTATCCCGGCAGCAAGATAAAGGTATCATTTACGGTACTAAACCAGGGCCAGGCCCCATCCGTTAAATCTGATATTAAGGTATATGTTCTGACCTCGGAAAACCAACATCCTGAAAACTGTGTTGCCACCAAGGCCTTATCCGCGTTAAAACCCACGAAGAGCAAGAATATCAGTCTATCAGTTACTTTGCCTTCCGATTTGACCGGAAGCAAGGTCTATCTACTGGTTGCGGCCGATGACAGCGGTGTGGTTGCGGAACCCGATGACTGGAACAATTGGAGCATGATCACGTTGGAATTGCAGTATCCTGACCTGGCATTTTCGGTGGCCCCGGTGATAACCGGTAATCTAGAAGCAGGTGCGACAGTAACTGTGCGGGATACGGTTGTGAACCTGGGCGGGGCCCCAGCCGTGAAATGTATTGTTACCTATTATATATGGGATGGAGCCGACCCGGCTACCAAAGTGAAGCTCGGTGAACGCAACGTCGCGGCCTTAAAACCTGGCAAAGCCAGTAAGGGCAAGGTTAAGTTAACTCTACCAGGTACGATTCCGGCCCCCTGCCACCTCTTAGCGGTGATCGACGAAATCGACCAGGTGAAAGAGAAAGATGAAGGGAATAACCAGGCATTTGTTTAATTCTTCTAATAGTTAAACGTTAAAAGTAAAATGTTAGACGTGGAGGCCTTTATAAGTTAAGCGTTAGTAAAACGTTAAATGTAGAGGCCTCTTTCGTTTCACCTTTCACGTCTTACTTCTCACCCCAAATTCCAGCCCGTCCATGATTGGTAGCCAGGCGGGAGCCTGGAGCTAGCGGACGGGGACGAGACCGCCCTCGCTCCTGGTCTCCTCGCCAGCAACACCAACGGCTTGTCTCGCCGGCGGCGGGTGACCTGCCAACACTACGTCCGTGATAGTAGTGGCAGGTAGTGCAACATCCAGTTGCCCTAACCCGCCGCTGGAAGTCGGTCTCAACTGTGCCGGGTGTTGCAGCGGCTCGTCGAATGTCGCTTCGTCAGCTGTTTGCCCCCGTCCACATTCCAACTAGACGGCAGGTGGGGAAAAACATAACATTCAGGGGACGATGGGTGAATGAAGTGAAGGAGGATGAGAAAGTCGGTCTCCAACTGGGAACGCCGGGCTCCAGCCCGGCCAAAATTGGCAGCCAGGCTGGAGCCTGGCGAACCCGGTAAGCCTTATAAGTTAAACGTTAAAAGTAGAAGCCTTCTGCCGTTTACGTCGTGCGTCTTGCGATTTACTTCTTGCGTCTCCCTGCTTCTTACCTGTTTCTGCCGATCTCAAATGATTCCCTTGTCATCGTCTAAATAATATTTTATAATTCCTATATAAATAGTGTAATATCTCTTTAAAGAGAAGGAGTTGTAGTACGTAATGCTGCCGATCTATAAAAACCTGGCAAGGGCAGTTTATCATCATGGTGTGATCGAATATACCGAAGCTGCAGTGGTGCAGGAAAGGCCTTTGACGCTTTTTCTGAATCATGTAGAACTGGCTACTATGGTTTGTTCTCCTGGCGGTTATGAAGAACTGGGGGTAGGGTTTTTACTCAGCGAGGGATTGGTGCAAAAGCCTTCCGATATTTTAGATATCTCTTGCCGTGAGGAGGAAGGCCTCTTATGGATTGAAACCGGTTGTCCAGTTCCCCAGACCAACAATTTCTTGCGGCGTCACATAGCCAGCTGCTGCGGCAAGAGCCGGGCCGGGCTCTATTTTATCAACGACGCCCGCCAGCTTAACCCCGTGGAATCGGATATGCGATTTAAAGCTGAATACCTGCTAGAAATTATCAATGCGCTGGAAGAGAAATCTACCAGTTTTCGTCTTACCGGTGGAGTTCACAGTGCTGCTTTGGCAGACAGTACTGGCCTGCTTTGCATGTATGAGGACATCGGCCGCCACAACGCCGTGGATAAGGTTTTGGGGTATGCTTTTCTAAATAATATTCCAACCGATGATAAATGTCTGCTCTTAAGTGGGCGGGTGGCATCGGAGATTCTTATTAAGGCAGCCCGGGCCGGAATACCACTAATTCTGTCACGGTCCGCTCCGACCTGTTTGACCGTGGAACTGGCGGAGGAAATGAATATAACCGTGGTGGGGTTTGCCCGCGGAGACCAGTTCAGCATATACAGTCATCCAGAAAGAGCAGTAATCTAAAAACTTAGAGGGGGTAGCGTTAATGAAATTATCAACCCGGGGCAGGTATGGGCTGCGTGCCATGATCGATATGGCTCAGATCGGGGAAAACGAGCCCATAGCCATCCATGCGATTGCTGAGAGACAGGGCATTTCCGAGCGTTATCTGGAGCAATTGATGGTTCCTTTAAAAAGGGCCGGACTGGTCAAGGCCGTCCGAGGTTCCAAAGGCGGCTATGTGCTGGGCAAAAACCCCGATAAAATTACCGCCGGTGATATTATTCGGGTACTGGAAGGTCCCATCGCTCCGGTTGAATGTGTCAGTGAACGGGACCCGGAAAACTGCGAACGGTCGGATTACTGTATAACCAGGGTTCTATGGACTAAAGTAAGGGATTCCATCGTGGAAGTGCTTGATTCCTATTCCCTGACTGATCTGGCCAGGGAATCACAAAAACTTCCCGTCTGAGAATTTCACGTATAAAAGCATGGTTTCTAAACATTTTAATAAAGGGTGGACTGCCCGTTTAAAAACAGGAGGCAATACTTATGAAAAGTGTATATATGGATCACAGTGCTACCACTCCGGTGGATCCGGAGGTTTTTCATGCCATGATACCCTACTATACCGATGTATTTGGTAACGCATCTAGTATTCACTCACAGGGGCAAAAAGCTGCTAAAGCGATAGAGAAGGCCCGAGAGCAGGTTGCTTCCTTAATTGGCGCCTCGCCGGAGGAGATCATTTTTACCGCCGGGGGAACGGAGGCTGACAATCAGGCTCTTATCTCCTTTATGACCCATGAACGCCAGAAGAAAGGTAAGCACCTTATAACTTCGGCTATTGAACATCATGCAGTTCTGCATACCTGTCAACATCTGGCCAAACACGGATTTGAACTGACGGTTTTGCCGGTCAACTCGTACGGCGAAGTAGAACCGGACACCCTCCGGGAGGCCATCAGACCCGATACAGCCCTGGTCTCCATTATGCACGCCAACAACGAGATAGGTACCATCGAAGACATAACCACCCTGGTCGCCATTGCTCACGAAGCGGGCGCTGCCTTTCATACTGATGCTGTACAGTCGGTAGGAAAAATTCCGGTTGACGTCAAGGACATAGGGGTGGACCTTCTGTCCGCTTCCGGTCATAAGCTATACGGACCTAAGGGAATCGGATTTTTGTATGCGAAGAAAGGCGTTCGCATCAGCAGTTACCTGCACGGCGGGGCTCAGGAACGAAACTTAAGGGCCGGGACATTAAACGTACCAGGTATGGTGGGATTCGGTAAGGCCGCTGAATTGGCTGAAGCCAGAATGACGGATAACATTGCCCATTTGAAGGTCCTGGAACGGTGTTTAATCTCAGGGATTTTAGAGTCTATTCCCAACTCCAGGTTAACCGGGCACCCGGTAAACCGGTTGCCGGGCAGTGTCAGCCTGGTCTTTGATTACGTGGAGGGTGAGTCAATTCTTTTAATGCTCGACAGCTACGGAATAATGGCTTCCAGCGGCTCCGCCTGTACCTCCGGTTCCCTCGATCCCTCACATGTGCTTCTAGCCATTGGGCTGCCGCATGAAACCGCCCATGGTTCATTGAGGCTGACAATGGGGAAAGATAATACCAGGGAAGATGTTGATTACGTGCTGGAAAAACTTCCGCCGATTATTAAGAATTTGCGTGTTATGTCCCCCCTGGGGCAGTAAAGGAGGTTCAGGTCAATGATGTATTCTGAGAAAGTAATGGAGCATTTCAGGAATCCCCGCAATGTAGGCAAAATAGATCTGCCCAGTGGTATTGGTGAGGTAGGGAACCCAACCTGCGGCGATATCATGCATATTGAGATTGAGGTAAAAGATGACCGGATCGAGGATATCAAGTTTCAGACCTTTGGGTGTGCTGCGGCCATCGCCACCAGCAGCATGGTTACTGAAATGGTGAAGGGAAAGACCCTCGATGAGGCGGAGAGAATCACGAATAGGGCTGTGGCTGAAGCCCTGGATGGGTTGCCGCCGATTAAGATGCATTGCTCCAACCTGGCTGCTGATGCCCTACACGAGGCTATAAAGAGCTACCGCGAGGGACACGGGTCATCAAAAAGGGTTATTGAAAGCTGCTGTAAAAATGAAGCCGACTCCTGCTGCACCCGGGCCGAGTAGTTTGCCAGACAGGGCGGAACCGGGGCCCAAGAAAGTAATAGTAGCTATGAGCGGCGGGGTGGACAGCTCGGTAGCGGCTTTACTTCTAAAACAGCAGGGCTATCAGGTAACCGGCATTACTATGCAAATCTGGCCGAGTTCCGAACAGCGAACCGGGGCTTGCTGCGGCTGGGAGGCAGTGAACGATGCCCGCAAGGTTGCATGGGAACTGGACATCCCTCATTACGTGTTTAACTTTCGCGATGAGTTTAAAGAGAAAGTAATTGATTATTTCTGTGATGGTTACCGGCAGGGCCGCACCCCTAATCCCTGCATAGCCTGCAATCGCTACCTTAAATTCGAATCCCTATTAAACAAAGCTCTGGCTATGAAAGCGGATTATATCGCCACCGGTCATTATGCTCGGGTTATACGGGATGAGGCTTCTGGCAAGTACGGCCTTTTTACCGGGCTCGATAAAAGCAAGGATCAAAGCTACGCCCTCTATACCCTTACCCAATTTCAACTCGAACACATACTTTTTCCTCTGGGCACCTACATCAAGCAGGATGTGCGCAGATTGGCCGAGGCTGCCCACCTGCCCGTATCCAGGAAACCGGAAAGCCAGGACTTATGCTTTGTATCGGCTGGGGGCTATGGCGAATTTGTGGAATATTACACCGGATTAGAGCCGAAAACCGGTCACTTCCGCTCCACTAATGGGGAGTCTATAGGCACTCACAGGGGAATTCATCATTACACTATCGGACAAAGGAGGGGCCTGGGGCTGGCTCTGGGACGCCCGGCCTATGTTACCGGAATTGACCCGGAAACCGATACTATTTGGATAGGCGAGAACCGGGACCTTTTCAGCAGCGAATTAATGGCAAATAATATGCACTACATATCGGGCATCATCTCCGAAGAACCCTTCCAGGCCTCTGCGAAGATAAGATATTCGGCGGCCCGCGTTCCGGCCCTGGTAACTCCCTCAGACGGGGATAAGATTAAGGTAGAATTCGAAAAGCCAGTCAGAGCAATAACCCCGGGCCAGGCCGTTGTCCTGTATAACGGCAACCAGGTGCTGGGCGGCGGCACCATCTCCTGACAAGGGGACGGTTCTTTTGTCAGGAAATTCAAGCTAGAGCAATAGCCGTTCTTATGTTGGTTTTGATATTGTTAGGATTGACTGGTCAGATTCAGGCCGGGGCAATAGCCGCTCGTTCCTGGTCTCCTCGCCAACAACACCAGCGGCTTGTTTCGCCGGCGGCGGGC
>JBLMZW010000178.1:0-25714 GCA_050259035.1 Chitinophagales bacterium
TTAAGAAACTCTATTCTTGCCCCGGGAAGGATTTTTACCATTTTTGGAGAAATCAGTATTTATCAATATTGCACTTTTAACCCAATCGCGGTTTTTTATAGTACCCCACATTGATTTTCAATTTAACTTAAATTATTATAAAGGTACTTTAAATGAAAAGGATGTATGTATGTCTGAGGTTGTCCATCAATCGCAGTAGTTTAATATAGGCGAGCAGATAGCATTCAACTTGCCCTCTTATAAGGGCTTAATTTGTTGTGCTGTTTGCAGCGGATGAACACCGGCGGGCATAAACTGAAATATTACCTTTAATGCCGTGATCGATGCACGGTTTTTTATTTGTTACAATTCCTTTATGAAATATACCGGGCCATGCCAGAGGTGTTCTGACGCGACCCGGTTTTTTATTGATAAGGGAGGATAGAACTATGAATATCGCATCGATGCAGGCGTTGGAATTTGATAAGGTTTTAGAACGAGTCAGTGAGTACGCCATGACCGAAGGAGCCCGGTTACGGATTAATAATCTTACCCCTTCGGCGGATTTGGATCAGATAAGGTCCTGGATGAATGAGACTACTGAAGCAAGAGCCATGCTGGATCAGAACTCCAGCGTACCTATACCGGCTATGGAAAATCTTCCGGACCTTTTAACCCGTCTTAATAAAGGCATGGTCTTAACGCCCGGGGATCTGGATTCTTGCCGCCAACTGCTGGAGTCAGTTAAGCGGATTCAGAAATACATGGATTCCATGCAGTTTGTAGGGCCGCAGGTGGCCAGCTATGCCCTGTCCATGTATGAACTGGCCGATCTTCGTGAGGAAATTACGAAGTCTATCATTAACAATCAGGTGGACGATCGGGCTAGTGCAGAGCTGGCGAGAATCCGTAAACGAATCATTATCGCGGAGGACCGGATCAAGCAAAAGCTGAATGATGTATTAAAATCCTCAGCTTACGCAGCCATGCTGCAGGATGTGGTTGCCCTGGAAAGGATGGGACGCCACGTGGTTCCGGTTCGGCGGCAGTTCAGCAAGACTTTTCCGGGCCATATAATTGACTATTCTTCCACCGGGGCTACGGTCTTCATGGAGCCTTCGGCAATTGCCAAATTCCATGATGAATTGAACCGACTGCAAGCGGAAGAGGAAGCTGAGGTATTCCGGATTCTTACCTATCTTACTGGATTGGTTGAGGAGTCAGCCCGGGAATTGTCTATAAATGTGGAGGCTATTACGCATTACGATTTCATTTTCGCTAAGGCGAAATACAGCCGGGAGCTTAACATGCGGTCCGTCGAACTAAACACCAGGGGGAAAACGGTCATAGTCGATGGCCGCCATCCCCTTTTGGGCAGCGGCGCGGTGCCTCTGAACTTTCATATCGGGGTTGATTACCGGGCTCTAATCATTACCGGACCAAACACCGGTGGAAAAACCGTGGCCTTAAAAAGCATCGGTTTGATCACCATGATGTGCCAGGCAGGCATGCATGCACCGGTGGGAGAAGAAAGCGAGATCGCGATTTTTTCCGATATCCTGGTTGATATCGGCGATGGACAGAGCATTGAGCAATCCTTAAGCACTTTTTCCGCCCATGTACGTAATATTATCACCATCGTCAATTGCTCAGATCCTTCCACTCTGGTCATTATGGATGAATTGGGAGCTGGAACCGATCCCGGCGAAGGCCGGGGGTTTGCCATTGCGGTCCTGGAGGAGATCTATGCCCGGGGAGCAACTATCGTATCAACCACCCACCTGGGAGAGATTAAGGAGTTTGCATCACGGGCCGAGGGATTCAGAAACGGGCGCATGGAGTTTGACCTGGATAACCTGCAGCCCCTGTATCAATTGAGAATCGGAAGCCCGGGTGACAGCCACGCCTTTTTAATTGCCTTACGTCTGGGTATGGAGCCCCGGCTTATTGAGCGGGCTCACGAGATAACTTACGGGGAAAAGACCGTCTATTCCCCGGTTTCATTAGGCACGGCAGAGGTAACTGACCGGGCAGCCATTCAAACCCACCAGGAGGAATCAAGGTCTTTCGATGAGAGAGAAACGAATAAGGCCCGGCGGGAGCGGAGCCAAAAGTATGTCAAAGAAGACTTTAAACGTGGTGACCGGGTTTACATTAGCACCATGGGACGAACCGGCATAGTCTGTGAGGAGGAGAACAGTAAAGGCGATCTGGTGGTAATGGTAATGAAGAAGAAATACCGGATTAACAAGCAGCGTTTATCGCTGCATCTCAGCTGTGAAGAATTGTACCCGGAAGACTATGATCTGGATGTTGTCCTGGAGAGCAAGGAAAACAGAAAGAAACGGAAGATTATGAGTAAACACCATATTGAGGGGTTGGTAATTGAGGTTAAGGACGATATTGAACCACTTTAGGATTCTGCTTTATTCTTCCTACATCCAGTAACGCAAGAATAGGTAGACAGTACAGATGACAATTGACATCAGCATCAGAGGGAAACCGATTTTTAAGTAGTCCATGAAGCGGATGGGATTACCCATTCTCTCGGACATACCTGCAACGATAACATTGGCGGATGCTCCGATCAGAGTTCCGTTGCCGCCCAGGCAAGCTCCCAGCGAGAGGGCCCACCAGATAGATTCCATGGGCATATGGGTTAAGTTCCCTACCGTATCCAACAATGGAAGCATGGTGGCTACGAAGGGGATGTTATCAATAAATGCCGAAGCTATGGCAGACAGCCAGAGGACCAGCATCCCGGTTTGCATAAGATTGCCGTGGGTTATTTTCAAGGATTCTTGGGCCAGGATTTTAATAACCCCCTGGACATCCATGGCACCAACAATGACAAACAAGCCGGCGAAGAAAAAGATAGTCGGCCATTCGACGGATAGCAGGGTCTCCTCCGGTTCCTCTCCGGATATAATCATCAAAAGAGCCGCCCCCATCAAGGCGATGGTGGCAGATTCGAGTTTCAAAGTCTGGTGCAGCAAAAAGCCAACGATGGTTAAGGCCAATATAATTAAGGCTTTTTTAAGCAGAACCCGGTCTTTGATAAAATCGATGGGGTTGAGTTCAAGCAGGCTGTTTATCCTATCGTCAGTAGTTTTAAGGTCTTTTCGGTATATAAGAAGCATGACTCCGATGGTTGCCAGCAGAACCACAACTATCACCGGGGCAAGGTTAGCAGCGAAATCCAGAAATCCCAGTCCGGTGGCGCTTCCGATCATAATATTTGGGGGATCGCCGATTAGAGTGGCCGTTCCTCCGATATTAGAGGCTATGATTTCTAGCAAAAGGTAAGGCATGGGGGATACGTCCAGCCGGTCGGTTAGAGCCACGGTCACCGGTACTATCAGGAGCACGGTGGTTACGTTGTCCAGAAAAGCCGAGACAACTGCCGTGACTACGGCCAGAGCCGCCAGGATCGCCAGGGGACGCCCCCTGGTGATCTGGGCCGACTTAACTGCCAGGTATTCAAATACTCCGCTCCTTTTGGTGATGGTAACGATTATCATCATTCCAATAAGAAGCCCGATGGTATTAAAGTCTATATAGTCAACTGCCTGCTCCTGGGAAAGCACGTGTAAGACGATTAATAAAGCTGCTCCGGTCAGTGCTATTATGGCCCGGTGTAATTTTTCCGACATGATTGCCACATAAGCGAGCACAAATACCGCTATTGACAACCAGAAATACAACTTGAAATCCCCCTTCGATGGCCTGTCCGGCTAATATATCCATTACTTGGTTTCTCAAAGGTCTATTATGGCATATTTAACCTCAGTAGTCCATCGAATCCCCGATTTCGATTTGCCGTCCTTCCCAGGTCCTTAACACCACCCTGCCGGGTAGAATATTGACCAGGTAACCCGGGGTGAGCGGGATCTTCCCCCAGCCGTGCGGAGCGTTAATTATATAGGTTGGGACCCCTAGCCCCGAGGTATGCCCCCGGAGGGAGTCGATTATTTCCAGTCCCTTCCCTATTCCGCACCACCAGTGGCTGGTCCCCTTCACTTCCTTGGGGTGGAAGATATAGTAAGGCCGCACCCGGATGCGAAGTAGTTCATGGTTCAATTTCCGCATGATATTTGGATCATCATTGATGCCTCTTAACAATACTGCCTGATTGCCCAGGATGGCTCCGGCCTCCACCAGCCGGTCACATGCCTGTTTGGCTTCGGCTGTTATTTCCAGAGGGTGATTGAATTGAGTGTTGATATACACCGGCGGATGTTTCTTTATTACCTCGCACAGTGCCGGGGTAACTCTCTGCGGCATGGTTACCAGGGCCCTGGTTCCTATGCGTTTGATCTCCACATGGGGAATGCTGTCCAATTCACCTAGAATGTAATCCAGGTACTTATCGCTTAAGAGCAAAGCGTCCCCGCCGGTTATTAATACATCTCTAATTTCCTCGTTTTCCCGGATATAACTGATAGCATTCTCAATATCAGCCCGGCGGGCGTGCTGATCCTCTTCGCCGATGTTGCGGCGCCGCTGGCAATGGCGGCAGAACATGGCGCACTGGTTGGTTACATTTATGATCAGGCGATCCGGGTAGCGTCGGGTAACACAGGGCGCGGGGGAAGTACCTTCCTCATCCATAGGGTCGAGACTGCCGCCGCCTGACAATTCACGAATATCGGGGACAGATTGTTTGAAAGCCGGGTTTTGATGATAGTTCTGGTCGATAAGGCTTAGATAGTAGGGCGAAATTGCCCATCGATAGGCTTTGGCGACCTTTTGAATTCTTCGGGTCTCAACCGCGCTTAATCCCAATATAATAGCCAGCATGGCCGGATCCTTGATCCGATTGCGCAGCTGCCACTTCCAATCGTCCCAGTCATCCTGCGTCGCCTGCAAGATGGTCAGGATCTGATTTTTTCTCTCCTCTATCTGTTCGGAGCAGGTCAAACCGGTTGGAATCCTTTGGCTGGCTGTCAGATAACCGGCAGTATCCTGCGCCAATTCTTCAGCTCGCATTATGGCCTGAAATCGCTTATCGTCTTGCATAGAATTAATCTGCATACATAACCCTCCTTGGCCAAAGCCTGTATTTCGATTACGTGTGCGGAACCACTTCTATTCGGGCTCTGAAATCCTAACCAGCCGACCTTGAGATACAACGGCTATATATCAAGGCCGTTCTCCCTTATCGGCGATAAGCAAACAAAAGTACCAAAGACCTGGTGCCTTGCAACGCTTACGAGGTTAGCTGACGGATTAGGGCCCAGGGCTGGCCCTTCCGGATATTCCGGATTCACCCCAAAAGTTGGTTCCCCCGATCCTCCCGCAGGAGGACTCAGCGAATAAATGGTATATGGTACCCAATAGTTTCGTATTTAGTTAATTAGCTGCCGCCCGGGCTCTGCCGGGCCTGCCTTTCAATCACCCCTTCCCTTAAGTTGTTCGGTATATAAAAGTGGGCAATCGCCCACTCTGGCAAACCTATTCTATCTCATCTTAGCACCCCGCTAGTAACCCCACAAGTGAGATCTTACTTCCAAATTTGACAGTTATTCTTATTCTAAGACAGAGTTAGCTAATAATCGGGGCAATTTAATGTGTTTAACCGCCATAAGATGATATGGCAAAAGGTGCCACCTCCTTTTTCCATTTAAGTTATAATAAAAACACCCTGGACAGTCCGGTGGAAAAGGTGGGAATACTGATATGTGGCAGAAGATTAAGAACCATATTGAATGGCTGCAAAACCTCGAAAGACAAGACTTACCCCATGATGAACTGCGCCTGGTAATGGGCCAGATTATCGAAATCCGAAAATACTTTCAGCACGAGAGGCTGATTCATCTCCTGGTCACACTGGGTTTTGCCATTGTAGTTCTGTTCGTTTTTTATATGTTTATCACTCAAAACGGTGTTCTTTATGCCATCCTACTGCTGATATTGGCTTTGTTGGAAGCCGCCTATGTGGTTCATTACTACCGTTTGGAGAACGGCGTGCAGCAAATATGGGAAATAGAAAAGCGACTGAATGACCGCCTGTGGAGCTAACTAGATTAATTCGCCTTCCTTGACCATGTTTCCCTCTTCCCTTCCTATCGCAATACTGTTCTCCAGGCGTTTGCCCATCAAGCAATGAATAGTCGTTAAATAAATCCCCAACATTGTAGATTGGAGGAAATAGAAAGTATCTTTTTGTCGAAACTTAGCGCTTAATGACCTATTTGTTTAATGGCGAGTTATACAGGAGTTTTCTAAAATATAATAAAACACCTCAAAGTTTCTTTTTATAGAATTGGGTCGTAACGGTTCTTAACTGTAAATGGTGTTGGGAGGGTAAAAGGTGAAAGTAAGTTTTAAGACAGTCATGTTGGTTATCGTCGCTGCGATTATGCTGATTGGGGCCATACCATTAAGCGGGGCTCTGGCGGCAGGTTATACCTGGCAACCGGTGGGAAATTCAGGTTTTTCAAGTGGAGAAGCCCAGTACATATCGATTGTTTGTGACAGCAGCAATGTCCTGTGGGCTGCATATGCAGATGTTTCAAATGGCAGTAAAGTCACCGTAAAAAAATTCATTGACAATGAATGGACCACAGTTAAAAATGGCGATAACGAGGCTATTTCGGATGGTGCAGCCACGAATATATCCCTTGTTGTCGGGAGGGATAATAACCTCTATATCGTTTATACCGATGGAGGGACCACCGTTAAAGTTAAGAAGTACGAGAATAATGCCTGGACAGATTTAGGGTCCCCAAACCTATCTGAACGATTTGGGGCAATAGCCGTCACCAGCAGCGGCAAAATCTATGCCGTATGTACCCACGATTATAACATGAACGTATACACATATGAAGGTGGGACTTGGAACCTAAATTTCGGCCAGGGGGCCAGTGACAGTCTGCATAGTTTTCCAACCGCCGGTATGACCAGCGACGATCGACTATACCTTTCATACTGTCGCAGAGGTATACATGTTATAACATATAGCGGAACTGGCATCTATGACTTTGTCGATGGTGTAGGCATCGAAGGGACAGCCCAATACGCTAAAATGGCCATAGGTAGTGACAGCCTTCCCCGCATCGCATTTCAAGGTGGACCTGGATTCGGTTATAAAGCTCTCGTAAGACAGTGTACAACAAATTATGGGAGCTTTATAGGAGGCTCAGGTGGATTTTCCGCTGGGATTGCCACATACACATCAATTGTTTTAGACAGTAACAACACGCCTTATGTTGCCTATATAGATGAAGGCGTTAACAATAAAGCGGTAGTAAAGAAGCATACCAGCACTGGTTGGGTATCGGTCGGACCGGAAGGGATTTCCCCAGGCAGTGCCAACTACACGTCAATCGCAATAGACGGTAATGGGATCATTTATCTCGCCTATCAAGATGGTTCCAATGAGAACCGGATTACGGTTAACCGTCTTACTCAGGCCGCAACAGTTACCTTTGAATCAAATGGAGGCGATACAATACTCCCAATGACTGTTGTCGTTAACAGCCTAATTCAAAAGCCAACCACCCCAAACAAAAAGGGATATACATTTGACGCCTGGTATGAAGATCCCGAACTAACTACGCCTTTTGATTTTGACAAAACGAGAATCACGGATGATAAAACCCTTTACGCTAAATGGACTCCGATTAATTACTCTGTTAACGTGGGTTCTTTGACCGGCGGAAGCATCACAGCAGACCCGCAAACCGCTATAATTGGAACTACTATAAACCTCACCATAACACCCGGAACCGGTATGCGGTTTAGGCCCAGTACCCTGAAATACTATGACGGAACCGAATATGTACATATTATCGGAAACAGCTTTACTATGCCGGCTGCCGATATAACGATTACAGGAGACTTTGTTGCCCAGGGCAATTACTTTGACCTGACCCTTGCCACCCCTACCGTAACAGGTTCACTGTATACCGAAGGCTCTATAAACATCAGTACCATAGTTTCTAACCTGGGTAACGCGGACTCTCCTAAGTCAACGTTAAGTTTCATCCTGGTAACCGAGTCGGGCAACGTTACGCTCGGCCAGGGCAAGAGCTTATCAAAGATCAAGCCCGGCAAAGCTAAGACCATTAAATACAAAGCTACACTGCCCTTTGGTCTGCCCAGCGATGTTTACAGCATTCGAGTGGTAGTTACTCCGGCTGCCGGAGAAGACGATAACCCCGATAATAACTCGGTCCAACAGGACGTAACCATAGCCGCCCCCGACCTTAGTGTTGACTCCGTGACTGTACTGGGCACACTGACCCCTGGAAAATCGACCAACGTCAATGTTGATATCAATAACGCCAATAACGCGCTGGCCAAGAAGTTCAACGTAAAGTTTTATCTCTCTACCAGTAATGGATTTGACTTTAACAATCCCCCATCCATCTGCCTGGGCACTAAAAAAGTATCTAAACAAGCCCAGGGGACAACGACCCTGAAAATGAAAGCAAAAGTACCAAAAGGCTTCGTCTTCGAGCCCGGAACCGATTACTACGTTATTGCTGCAGTTGATAGCGATCGGGTTATCTTCGAAGACTACGAAAACAACAACTTTAAAAGTGTCAAAATCTGAGTCTGAAAAGTATTAATAACTTGGCCCATTAAATTAAGACCGGACGGCATAGGGTGTGCACCACCTGCCGCCACTATCACAAACGTAGTGTTGGCAGGTTACTCGCCGCTCTGGTGTTGCTGGCGAGAAAACCAGGAACGAGTTGGATATGGCCAGCCTTTTAACTCATTCGTATAATTGCCAGGATGTGTTATTATTAGATTGGTAGTGTTTTTATTACTAGTTAATTACAGATAACTTCATCTGATTTAAACGGTCCATGGATGGAACAAATTGATCAAGGAGGATTATTTCTTTGAATGTAACACCCGTATCCTCTGCTGCCATCAGCCAAAGTTATAATTCTTTTGTCCGTAGAACCGCGGAGGCACCCGAGAACAATATGGCTGTTATAGGATCTTCTTCTGGCGCAGATACATTCAGTAACACAGGTCTTTCGAATCCGACCGACCATTTGGTTGATGTCTCCAAGGACCTGCAAAGTAAATTAACGTGGATTCAGCAAGCTGATAAGAATTTGGGCGAAGTTACATCCCGGCTTGGCGAGGTTCGAAATCTAATTGTTCAGGCAATGGACGATGACTGTAGTGATGCCGACCGTCTTGACATACAAAAAGAAATTTCAAAATTGACCAATGAAATCAACCAATATGCCTTATCTTCCGTAAATGATTTTAAAACCTCCTTTAATATAAAAATGAATAAACAGTACGGTGGAGATTTTATTAGTGATGCGCAGGTAAACGAGTTTATCGATTTGAGTGACGTTGTACTAAAAGACTCAATAATTAAGTTAGAACCTATTTCCGAAAAGAAGCGAATTAGGTCTATTGGTGATATAGATGTTACCACCCGAGAACTGGCCAGCCAGTCTATCGGAATTCTTGATGAGGCAATTACAGGCGTTTCACGACAACGGGCTTCTATCGGGGCCAGTATAAACAGCTTGGAACATAGAATAAACAGTCTTTCCGATACAATCTTAAACCTAACAGCTGCGGAGTCACAGATTAGAGATGCTGATATGGCTCAAGAAGCCTGTAACTATATCAAATACTCATTACAATCAAAGATTGGTTTAGCTATACTGACTCAAGCCCAGCAACGACCGTACATGTTATTAAAACTCATGAAGGCTATGTGGTAATAGAAGGGCTTGGCTTCACTAATTCGTGACCTCCATAAAAATAACAAGACCAGATAATGGCAACCCCCATTTCTGGCCTCGCGACTTATCCACTTCATGTGTTCTCTGGGCTACTGGGCGAATTCTTGGGAGTAATATTTGGCTGTTAACGCCTCACCGGTAGACCTTTTCACTAATTCATCCCACGGGTAGCGGTCCCCAGGCTCAAAAACTTCCTTCTTCAGATATTCACCTATCCGGGGATCGCTGTTGTAATCCCCATCCGGTGCCAATACCCTGGTCCTGATGTGGTGTGACAGCTGTGATGCGTACAGATCTGCGATCAAGTAGTTGTGGTAATAAGCCGGGGCTGTTGCTATGTGTATTTTGGCCGCCCAGTCCGGCTGATCGCGGCCCTCAGGCATCTTTACTAACTGGTATTGTTCCACCAGGTTCCACCACAATTTATTTAGATCCTGATCGGGGTTTTCGTACATACTTTTCTCGAAACGATACATCACCTGCGACCAGCGGCTGAACACCAGGGCGTCAGCCCGGCTTTGTTTCTGGCACGCCTCCTGTATCCGGGTTTGCTCTTCGGGTCTTAGCCCAGTCATTTCGCCCATCCACACCGGATCGGAATCCAGACGGCCAAACATCATGGCTACAGCCTCAGTGGTCATAGTATGAGCCGGTTCTCTAAGCAGCCATGGAAGGTCACGGTCAATATACTTGAAGTAAGCTGCATGGCCGAATTCATGCAACATAGTATCCATCCAATAAGAATTCGGTTTTACATTAGCAACTACACGGGTGTCCCCGTTCCGATCAATATCTGTGCAATAGGCATGCTGATTCTTGCCCGGCTTTTCGTATAGGTCGCTTTTCTTCATCAGATCATTAATCGGCATACCCAATCCAGCGTAAAACTTTCTAGTAACCGCTGGCAGGTTTTGATCCGCATAATATTGGTCCAGATCAATATCGGTTAGTTGGGGTGCTTCCTGGAAGAAGGGATCGGTATAATGCCATGGTTTTAAATCGTCCTGGCTAACTCCATACCGTTCCGCCAGCACCTTGTCCATATCCGCCTTTTCTTTGGCATAAGCGTCCCCAGTCAGCCGATCCAACTCGTCAAATAAAGTCTCAACCTCATCCGGGTCCTGTTCAGCCAGGCGCAATTGCATCTCGTGATAGTTTTTAAAACCAAGATCCCGGGCGGTTTTATTCCGCATTTTAACAAGTTTCAGGACATCCCCCGCTACCTCCTGGCCAATCTGTTTGCTGCCCAACCAGGCCTCTTCGAGTTCTTGATTATTGTTAGATGTTTTTAGGACTTCCTTTAACTCGTTGTCAGTTAGTTTTCGCCCCCCAACATCTGCCCGGTAGGTGGAAAAGGTCTGTTCCACCTTATTTTGAAGGCGAGTAATAGCTTCCATCTTCTGCGGGTCTACTTGATTACCAAGGTAGGCCAGATACAGAAGATCCAATTGACGCTTTAATAAGGGATCCTTAATAGACTTAGACTCATTAAAGGCCTTAAGCTCATCAAAATCCTCTTTATCGGCATATATTCGATCCAGTTTAATTTCAAGATCTATTACCTTTTCATAATCCTCATCATTGCCAGATATTGAGGCATTAAAATAAGCCAGGTTGCATTCACGGGATAAATCCCGCACCCTGGCTTCATGCTCTTTAAGAAATCTTTTAAACTGAGAGGTCTCGCTCGGATTCCTGGCAGCCACCGCCGCAACCACCCCCACTACCAGCACTAGAATAGCGATTATGTATTTCCAGTTCTTCATGCCGTTCCCCCACTCGATTTCATTCTGTAATCTTTACGCGTAATAATAAGCTATATATGCTTAGTGTTTTCGGGAACGTCACTGTATGGGCAGCTTATTGCAGATAGACGACCAGAGTCAGACGGTTGCATCCGTTTTCCCTGGAATAATGAACTTCGTCCATCACCCGGCGAAGAAGAAATACTCCCAGACCACCTACCCGGCGGTCTTCGATTTCCGCTTTGATATCTGGCTCATCCATTTTTAAAGGATCAAAGGGAACGCCTTCGTCCTCTAATTCCACTATGAAACGACCTTCGTTTTTAGTCACCCTTACCAAAACATGTCCGGGAGGTTTCTCGTAAGCATAGCTGCAGATGTTCATAGCGGCCTCTTCCACCGCCAGCTCCACCTGCATGATTCTTTTGGGGTGAACTTCAGATACTACAGCCAGTCCGGAAACATACTCTACGATTTCCCCTACTCTTTCCACACTGGCCTCGAAAGTCCGTTCCTCACTAGATCCGGACATTCTAAGCCCCCCCTTTCATTGCCTCTTCTATATCAGTATAAATAGGAAGAATGCTATCGAAACCTGCCATGCAGATTACCTCTTTGACCATTTCCGAGAGTTGGCACAGTAACAGGTTGCCGCCAGCCCCTTTAAGTTTCTTCGCAGTTATTAATAAACTGCGCAATCCCGCGCTGCTTATATACTCCAGACCAGTCAGGTCCAGAATCATATTTGTTGTTCCGCTTTCGATCCATCCCCCTGCCTCTTTTTCAAAATTCGGAGCGGTTACTGTGTCCATCCGTCCCTGAACCGTAACCACCATATAACCTCTATCTTCCCGTCCATCAATCTTCACCAGAGATAACCCTCCTTTTTATCTGCACTAGTTTTGCATTATGGGCATTTCGACAGACCACCCCGTTTTCCCTTCAAGTAAAGTAATGAAGCTTAAGAAAATACCTACATCCTGAGGTGATAAGGGATGCCTTGCCCTATACCGGGAGCAAATCGAGCCCGAATACAATAACGATGTACCGAATCAACCAACCATTCTCAAACCCCTTTCAATGGAAAAACCCGAAGCAACCTTGGCTGTCGGGTTTTCGAATGCCATAATATGATAGAATATATTGCGGCGTAAATTTTATTGGGCTTTATTAACCACCAGGGTTTTAGCGATTAAGTCATGCAGGGCCTGTTTCTTCTCAGTAAAACCAGCCATAATATACCCGATAAGCAGGATTATTGTAGATATTATCTTGGACCAGTACCGCCCGTTGGCCCGGCCAAACGTAATCCGATTTCCATAAAGATCGGTAACCTTAATACCGAGGGCCATTTTCCCCAGGGTTGCCTGGGCAGTCGAACTTTCCATGAGGGTGTAATACAACCAGTTTAATACCAGACCCGCGAAACTCGCGACTGAACTTATAGACTCTTCACTACTCCCTGAGACTCCCATTGATCCACCGATTATTCCGCCCACTATTCCTCCGGCTATCGCCAAAATAATTCCATCAATCAAAGCTGCCGCAAATCGTTTCCAGAATCCGGCATAGGTTACGTCATTCAACTGGATAACCTCTGGGCTGCCGTCCCAAACCGGTGCCGGTGCCGGGGCCAGGGAAGACCCACAACTAATACAATACAAGGCATCTTCTTGGTTATGCATTCCACACTTCGAGCAAAACAAGCCAGTCTACCTCCTTAAACTACTCTATCGATTCCTGCGCATTCTACTCCCCTACTTAGATATCCAATTCTTTTATCTGGCTCAAAACTCATGAATTCTTGATTAATTGTCTAATATTCTCCCCTTCCTTAATTCATAACTTACTCGGCTTTTAAACTGCACTTCTACAAATTATGACTTGATTCCTGTATGGAGACGAATTTTTTTAACGCCGAGGCACCCTTGCCATAGGGATGATTGAACCCTATATATTTGAGAAAGCCATTAACCCTAATATAGAATTGCATCAGACTACAAATGTATCTTTCCCTGACTTTTATTGAATTCGGGAGCCTAAAACTCTTTTAAACTAAACAACCCGAAGCAAACCTTTATGGCTGATCGGGTTTAAGATTCTGCAGATTAAGTAGGTAACCAAACGTTCCAATACTGTTATTGCTTTTGATTAATTACCAGGGTTTTCGCGATTAAGTCATGCAAGGCCTGTTTCTTCTCGGTAAAACCAGCCATAATATACCCGATAAGCAGGATTATTGTGGATATTAACTTAGACCAGTACCGCCCGTTGGCCCGGGCAAAGCTGATCTGGTTTCCTTCAAGATCTGTCACTTTAATGCCAAGGGCCATTTTTCCGGGGGTCGCCTGGAAAGTTGAACTTTCCATCAGGGTGAAATACAACCAATATATTACTAGAGTAATAAGGTCAAAGGGCGTAAAATCTTCACTATTGTTAGGCATCCAGGTTGAATCAGGCGAACCGTCAATTGCAATTCCTGCAATTACCCCGATTATCGCTGTAGATATCTTCAAGAAAAATCCATCAATCAGAGCAGCCGCGAACCGTTTCCAAAAGCCAGCATAAGTTACTTCATAATATTGAACAGCCTCAGGGGGGCCATACCTTACCGTTTCCGGAGTCAGTTCCGGAATCACTTCTGGAGCCGATTCCGAAGTCAATTCCTGAGTCAGTTCCTGAGTCAGTTCGGGAGTCAGTTCGGGAGCCGGTTCCGGAACCAACGAAGACCCGCAGCTGATACAACAAGTCGCCCCTTCCCGGTTATGCATTCCGCACTTAGAACAAAACAAATAATCCCCCCCTTAGTACGAAGATCTTCAAGAATAATTGCTTTTCGGTCTAACGTTACCTATATGGCACTATTCGTCTTGTTTACCGTTTTTCTACAAAATATGTTGAGATTCCTGTATGAAGACGTATTTTTTGATTTGGTTTCTCAGACTGGAAATTTAGTTCTGTATCCTATAGAATTGAATGACCTGTATATGCGGAGGCTCTGGAATAATCATGCAGCAAGAGATTAATCGTTCAATTTGGCGTATAGCCTGGCCGGCAGTCCTGGAAATGGCTATGTATATGCTTATGGGCATCGCTGACGTAGCCTTTGTTGGTCGTCTGGGAGGGGCGGAACTTGCGGGTATTTCTGTTGGAGCCGAGATTTTTTTCGCGGTTCTTTTAACTCTCAATGCCCTGGGGGCGGGCGGTTCCATTTTGGTCGCCCATAACACCGGTGCCGGACAATCACGGGAAGTAAACCGTTTGGCCGCTCAGATTTTAAGCTTCGCCTTTCTGGCCGGAATTATTCTTAGTTTTCTAGGATGGTTTCTGAGTCCGGTCATTATTAAGCTGTTTGCGGTTGAGCCGAAGGTCGCCTCCATTGCTGTTGGCTATATGCGGATTGCTTTTGCCTTTTCCCCCCTTATGCTTTGTGTCACCATGGGAAACGGAGTCTTCCGAGGAAATGGCCAGACCAGGGTACCGATGACCATTGCCTTTGTTGCCAATATAGTGCATATCCTAGCCTGCTACGCACTGGTCTTTGGCCGGTTGGGCCTTCCTGAATTGGGGGCTGTCGGAACAGCGGTTGCCCTGGCTACTGCCCATACAATAGCATTCGTTTTATCGCTTTATGCCTTTGCCAGCGGGAGATGGGGAGTTAAACTGCGTTTTTCGGATCTCCTGCATATCAGTCCTGGAGCCATTCGGAGAGTACTTTCGCTGGGAACTCCAGCCGCCGCAGAAGAATTCTTTCGTTCCTCAAGCCAGGTGGTTTCCAGTATACTGCTGGTTCACTTGGGGACCCAGGCCTTTGCGGCTCACCAGATAGCGATAATTGTTGAATCAATCTCTTATATGCCCGGCTTCGGATTCGCTATTGCCGCCACCGCACTGGTGGGACAACTTCTGGGGGCTGACCACCCGTCAGAAGCCCGAAAGGTAGCATTAAAAGCATTCCGTTTTGCCATCCTGGTAATGGGAGGATTTGCAGTTTTGTTCTTCTTTTTGCCGTCCTGGATTACGGGACTCTTTACTGATAAACCCGATCTTATCAAACTTTCAGCCCTGGCTATTCAAATAGCGGCTTTCGAACAGTTAACCATCGCTGCTGAGATGGTTTTTGCCGGGGCCCTGCGCGGCGCGGGAGACACCAGAACACCGATGTTGGTAGCTACAATCGGGATATGGGGGTTCCGTTTACCAGTTCTCTGGTTCCTTATAATGCGTATGCATGTAGGATTAACCGGGGTGTGGACCCTGTTCGTAATTGACTGGGCATTACGCAGTTTGATAATGTACATCTTCTTTAGACGTTTTGATTGGAAGCGAAGCCATAGTCTTAAGACCAGCTTTGCCGAAGAGTGACCAAATTCAAGTTCAGGACATGGCAAAATCAAATAAGTGAGCTAAGCACCAATAGTCAGGACATAAAAAAACGGGAAAAATCCCGTTTTCTATTTTTTGAAAGTTAATGTTTAGGCGTAAGACGGTTAGCCCCCCAGTCTCTAATTCGGCTTAACCAAACTTACGCTTAATCTTTTGCCATAAGCCGCTGCCTACCATGGAATCGGCGGCGTTTATTATCTTCTGGATGACTTCCAGCACTTCTTCTTCCCCAGCCCAGTGTTTCCTGATTATTTCCGGGTTGGTCTCATTGACGATGGAATTCAGTACCCAGGCAGCCATGGCTATATCATCTGCAAAGCCCACCGGGCCCAATAAAGCTTCCGGAATCAGGTCAATGGGTGATACAAAATAGGCAATCGCCCCCGCCAGTTTGGCCTTTTGCACCGCTGGAACATCTGAATCCATGGATAACTTAATCAACAAATGCAGCAAATCAGGAGCAAGCATCACATACTCGGACCATTTGTTGGTCTTGCCGTCCTCGGTGGTAAGCCATTCTTTCACACGGACCCGTAAATCCTGGTAAAAGTCATTCTGATATGCCATACAACAACTCCTCCTTAAAGGTTTAGAGCGATACTAAGTCTGAAATCGATAGTTCCGGTCAGGTTCCAATCAGCAACTAACCTTAGCATAATAGCTTACCGCTGGGAATGCAAACCAGTTATACGGTTGGTTATTCGTTAGCCGCCGGTGCCAAAACCTCTTTTATAAACACATGATAATAACCGACATCGGCTGTTAACCTTATACTGCCCATAAAATTGTATCCTTCTACATCCTTAACCGGGCCTCCAGTAGGAATGATTTTGTATAGCAGGGTTTTCAATTCCTTCTCTTGGGGATCAACTAGAGCATAAACTAAAACCCGGCGGCGGTTGGTCTGAATGGACAGAATTTCTGCATTGGCAGGTACCCATATGGCATCCCCGCTCATGGGCAACGAGTATTTATTTATTCTTTTCACTTAACCACTCCTGTCATTAAAGCTATAATCGTGCTAAGTATACAAACCAATTATAGGTAGAATTATGGGGTGATATTAGTCGTTTTATGTTTTTAGCATAATAAAAGTTTTCGTCAATTTTGCTTTGTTTTCGACCCTACCAGGTTTTCACAAGTACCACATTACCTTCTGGCTGCATTATGTTATAATGTCGTAAGATGGGGTAATATATTGCTTTATTTCGACATTCTATGTTTTAGATACTAAGGGGTACATATGCACAACTTTAGTTTTCCCAATCAGATAACCGATGAAATTGCCAAAACAGCCGGATTTGAGTCCTTATCCCACCTGGAAAAGGTCATAACCGGGATTAAGATGCTGGAACTCAAGGGGTATCTGGCAATTGAAACGGTTCCCGATGAGAGACAGCCAGAAAACCAAATCCTGCGATATCTGTTGGACGATTTTCTGCGCACTGCTCCGATTGAAGATAAGATCAAAACCTTACCCGGGCTCTATCATGACATGTTAACCGGAGCCCTTAACCGAAGGGCATTTGAAGAATTGCCTAAACAACCGGTCATCGTTATGATTGATCTTGATGATTTTAAAGACATTAACGATATTCTGGGACATGAAGTCGGTGATGAAACCTTAAAGGTTTTTACTCAGGCTTTTAATAAAACCCTGTCCAAACATAATTTATCTAAGATTTGCCGTTACGGCGGAGATGAGTTCATTTTCAGCTGTTCTACTATGGATGAGGCCGACCAGGTATTGCAATCCACTCGGCCAACGATAGCTATAGAGCAGGACGGGCGGATTTTCGAGAAAGAGGTGAAGTACAGTGCAGGTAAAGGGCCCACAATTTCCGAAGCCGACAGAAACCTCCGCGCAGCCAAACAAATCAAAAACCAAAAAAGAGAGCGAGTTAAGTTTTCGCGAATGGGCGCATAAACTACCGCTCGCAACGGGTAATGCAAATGTACAGATCGGTGACCGGACTTTTTCTTATGTAGTGGAAAAAGACCAGGATATTAACTTTGAGCGCCGCTCCAGAATAATCCCTCCTGATAAGGATAAGAAATAAATATATCCAGGTAAAACAAAACCGCCTCGTAAGGCGGTTCTGTTATCTCCCTTTTAACCCTATTCCTGGCTTTCGCCTTCAGGTTTTTTCTTGGTAACCGATTTCATTTCCGGAGCCACCCCGGCCTGTACCTGACTTAACTCATCCACCTTTTGGCTCAGTTCGTCAATCCTTCGTGTCAGATCATCCAGGCTGACCCTGGCAGGTGGAGACGGGTTTTGCGTATAGATCGATGCCATTTCTGTGGTTCTCTCTACCAGTTCCCTAAAATGACCTTGGAAGTTAGAATACATCTGTTCGGTAAGGTTCATCAGGTGTTCCTGCTGGGTTCTGCTCTGGCTCATGGCCTGCTGGATAATAGCAAACCACTGTTCCATATATTCACTCAGGTTTACCGCCAGGACATCAAGCTGCGGTTTCTTTCCGGTCATCAGCTGATTCATATAATCCATCCATTGCTCGTTAAACATAGACATGTTCTTGCGGCTGGTGTCCATCATCTCCCACAACCTGTTGACCATGCTAGCGGTGACTTCAAAGTTCCGGTTCATAATTTCTGAAAAATTAAACATACCTTTCTCGACCAAAACGAAATAACTCCTCCTGGCCCGTAGGCCTTTTTACGCCTGTCCTGTGATTACAGCCGGCGTAATTTCTCTCTAGGAATTCTATAGGTGATCTAAATGACTAATCAGTAGTCTTTCCCCCACCTCCTTTTCTTTTATAGGAATAAATATATAACAGCATAGATACTCTCGATATCGGGAAATACCTGAGGTGTCAATGGGGGGTTTTCCTTAGGAAAAACTAAGGGAAAGACAAAAATGTCGAGGTTTGCGTGTAGCCATGGTGAATGGTGCACCTAATGGCCGGTTAATTTCGAAAATGATTTATCTGGAGGTAATAAGCCCGGTTTTGATGGCCAGGCGTACCAGACCTGCAACATCTCTGGTATCAAGGCGCTCCATTAACTGGGCCCGGTGGGTTTCCACGGTCTTAACGCTTATATCCAGCTCGGCCGCGATTTCTTTTGTGGTACTTCCTTCGGCAATCAGACGCCAGATCTCTCGCTGCCGGGGTGTAATCCGGTCTAAAAAGCCGACTTCCCCGTTAACCCTTTTAACATATTCGGTTACCACATGATCGGAAACAGCGGGGCTAAGATAGGTGAGTCCATCGGCCACTGATTTTATAGCCAATTCCAGTTCTACCGGGACCGCATCTTTCAGAAGATATCCGGAGGCTCCGGTCCTTAAGGCCTGCCAAACGTATTCTTCATTTACATACATGGAAAGAATGATTATCTTTAAGCCTGGATGCTCTTTAATCACTCGCGCCGCAGCCTCCAGGCCGTTCATGCCGTGCATAGCGATATCCATTAAAATAATATCAACTTCTTTATTACCCGCCAATTCCAGGGTCTGGGCAGCATCATCGGCCTCGGCCACCACTTCGATGCCCTTGAGGCTCTCTAGCAATGACCTGATCCCAGCCCGTACCAGCTTATGGTCGTCAGCCAGCAACACCCTTATAGGGCTTCTCAAAGTTACCCCCTCCTTCACCCGGGTATTCTATCTCTATGACAGGTAAAAAACCGCCTTAATAGTGGTGCCTTCGCCTGGCGAAGACCCGATTTCCGCCTGTCCCCCGGCCTGAGTAACCCTTTCTTTAAGTCCCAGCAGTCCCAGGCTGTTACCCCGGGCTGCTCCTCTCAGAGCTTCCTCCACATCAAATCCCTTGCCATCGTCACGCACCGTAACTTGAAGTTCCGGCCCGTCCAGGCAAAGGTTAATCCATACCTCCCCAGCTTCGGCGTGTTTTAGAATATTATTTAGAGCCTCCTGAACTATACGGAAACAGACTGTCTCCAGTTCCCCGGGCAACCGGGCATTCCCTATGTTAGCGGTAAAATGGGTAGTAAGACCGGCCAGGCGAGCCTGGCGGTCCACATGCCAGCGCAAGGCCGCTGCCAGACCTAAATCATCCAGTAAAGACGGCCGTAAGGCCAGGGACATCCGGCGAACTTCATCCAGGGTATGCTCAACGATTGCTATACTCTCTTGCAGTTTCTCGGGTGGAGTGATTCCTGCGTGCATGAAGGTTTGCAGGCTGATTTTTACCGCGGCCAGAACCTGCCCGATTTCATCGTGTAATTCCCGGGCCAGGCTACGTCGTTCCTCTTCCTGGGCCTGCATTAACCTGTGAGATAAGTTCTGGAACTCATTGTTACTGCTGTTTTCTGCGGCCAGTAACTCTCTATATTTGTTTTCCCAGTCTTCCTGGCTCTTCCGGTATTTACTGATATCAAAATGAACACCCATCAAGCGGACCAGTTCCCCGTTGAAGTCGCGTTCGAATACTTTGCCCCGGCAGAGGAACCATTTCCATTCGCCCTGTCGGGTATGCAAACGGCATTCAACCTTAAAAACGGTGCCACCCATTCGGAGATCATCCAGCAGTAATCCTATGGCATTGTAGTCCTCCGGGTGAATCAACAGTCTCCAACTCATGATTTCGGGTTTGATTTCTTCCCAGGAATAGCCTAGAACCTGTTTGAATCTGGGACTAAAGAATACCTCACCTGTCTTCAGGTTACAATCCCAAAAGCCGTCGGCCAACCAGTCTAATTGTTCGAGTATGGTTTCAGCCGCCCAGCTATCAGACCTTTCAAGCCTGTAAAGACTCACAGGCCGATACCTCCATCAGCCAAACTTGTTTTCAGATACTATTCCACAACAAGTCTGCTAATACCTGCTAGGATTTAACATTAATTACATATTATCCGCCAGGTAGCGCCTGGCCAGGTCAAGCAGGATCTCAGGCCTGTTCAGTTCCGGATCAACCAGGACTGCTTCTAATAAGTAATCCAGGGCTTTACCCAGGGAAGGCCCGGGGGAAAATCCCAGGGAAATCAAATCCCGGCCGCTAATAGCCAGATTCTCGATCCTAATCGGAGGTTTTTGTTTAAGAATATGGTCAATCTGATTTTGCATATCTTCGAGGGTAGTGAAATCAGCGGGTGGGGCAGAGCCAACTATATCTGCCCATTGCAGGTCATAAAGGTCGGTTAGGTTATGTTCTCCCAGGTGGGTAATAAGCTTCTTCAATCCCACGGTCCGCAAGCTGGCAAACCGGCTCATATGTGCTCCCACTAACCGTGAGACATCCTGCACGGTATCCCGGTCATATTTTAAACGGTTGAGTATGGCCCGGGCTATATTCTCGCCTACCGTATGGTGCCCGTAAAAATGGCCCGTTCCCTTCTCATCAACTGAATAGCAGTTTGGCTTCGCCACATCGTGCAGCAACCCGGCTAATCTTACCTTAAGCCGAGCCGGGGTCTTCTCCATAACCGCCAGGCTATGTTCAAACACATCCTTATCGTGGCGGGGATTACACTGATCAAACCCCACCATAGCGGCAACTTCGGGCACAATGTGGGGTAAGAGTCCGCTTGTCGCCAGCATGCGAAAGCCCCGGGCCGGATCAGCTGATACCAGAATCCGGTTCAGTTCCTCCCGCACCCGTTCTATGGCTGTTTTCTGAATCAGCGAGTTATTTTTTATAATCAGTTTTTCAGTTTCGGGTTCCATCTGAAAACCCAGGGTACTGCAGAAGCGGATCGCCCGCATCAAACGCAAAGGATCTTCTTTAAGACGTTCCTCGCCGGTCAGGCGGACCAGAGCATTGGCAATATCCTCATTCCCCCCTAAAGGATCATAGATCTTGCCATCCTGGTCCATAGCCAAAGCATTAATGGTAAAATCACGCCGGTCTAGATCACCGTTTAGCCCGGATCCGGGGTCCCCTCGAAAGGGTGATACCTCCACCACCCCATTATCGGTTGAAACCGCTATGGTCTGGTGTTGGTCCCCGCGAGTGAAACTGCGGGAAAAACAGGCCGCAATCTCTCCGGCATCAGCCGAAGTAGTAATATCATAATCAACCGGTTGGACATCCATTATTAAGTCCCGTACCGCCCCGCCTACCACGTAAGCCTCATGGGCCCGGGCATTAAGCTTATCCATAACGTCCACAACGTATTGCGGCAACCTGGCTGCGACATTCATTGCTTAAATACCTTTCCTCTCTTTAAAACCTACAAAAGCATTCAAACACCGATCAAGACATCCTGCTCTCCAACCGGGACTGATGCCGGACTGCCTGACAGCGGCTGATTCGTAAACACCACCTGGCAGCGGCCACAATAGCCAAGCTTTTCCCAGCGTTCCATCGCCTGTTCCCAGGGGGGCAGAATCAGGAGTTCATACTTCGCCTTACGCCGTCTCTGCTCAATCATAAGGCCTGCATAATAAACCGCTACCCACAGGGCCAGTGAGGCAAACGGCAGCATAGCCATAGCACCTACCGGGTGCGTAATCCCGCGCCAGATCCAGAAGCCAGCTACTAAAATCCAGGCCACGCTAAATATCCTTTTGGCGGTTTTGTCCAGAGGGGCAAACCAGACCAAAATCAGATCCACTAAAGGAATCAGGGGCACGATATACCAGGTTAGAAAATAGAAATCCCCTACCGGTTTGGCCGGGGGCGCCAGTTTGGTACCCAAATCTCCCCCGATCTCCGAACCCTCTTCCGAGTTGAGCTGACGGTACAATTCACCTACCCTTTTTACCTCGTCATCGTGATGGCAATTAGGGCATACTTCCACAACTATTCCTCCTACTTTCCTGACAGGGGGACGGTTCTCTTGTCAGAACCATTGTCTTAGCTAACTCTAACCGGGACAAACAAGCCACTCGCTCCTGGTCTCCTCGCCTGCAACGCCAGTGGCTTGTTTCGTCGGCGGCGGGTAACCTCCCAACACTACATCCGTGATAGTGGTGTCCAGTAGTGCAACATCCAGTTGCCCTAACCCGCCGCTGGAAATCGTCTCAACTGCGCCGGGTGTTGCAAGGGCTCGTCGAATGTCGCTCGTCGGCTATTCGTCCCGGCGCTTCCCTGAAAAGGTTCTTACAGGGACTGTTCTCCTGTCAGGATCTTTCACATTTACTTTGGCACTACCGACTGAACACTGCCCCTTTTTAGGCCCAATAAGTCGGCAATCTTGCGTATAGATAGACCCGTATTACCTCTCATATAAGCAACAATCTCATTTCGGGTCCCGGCGTTCACCATCAAGTTTGGTAGGCTGGAGCCCGGCCACTCTTTTTGCAGATATTCTTCTAAAAACTGTTTTCCCTCCGCGACGCTCCAGGAAGACTCGTCCACTACATCAATAAACCCAATCGGGTTAGGCTTCCCGGAAAGGAGTTTAAACTCCCGTATAGCTTTCGGCCGATCCAGAGATAGTATTGAAAGTATGAATTCTATATCTACGTCCCTTGCTTCTGGCTTATCTGGAGCCAAATAACTCGAATAACTGCTCCACCTATATTTATCTGCCTTTTCTACTATACCGGCTTTAACCGGATTGTTATGAATGTACCTCGCAGCGGCTAATAAGTAGCTATCATCTTCTATAGGCTCACTCTTGAACCGATCCTGAAACAGGTGCCCTATCCGCTGGTTCTTCTGGTTAAAGTAATAAACGTAACTGGTACTCACCCGTTTCATGGTGGTCGCCAGGCTCTCTTTCCCTTCCCGGACGAGCAGATGAACATGATTATCCATAAGACAGTAGGCATAAAGAAATAAACCCGTCTCTTGCTTTTTACTAAACAGCGTCTCAAGAAACCGCTGTCTGTCATGATCATCAAGAAACAGGTTTTTTCTTTCATTTCCACGCATCATAACGTGGTAGGTTCCGGTTTCGGTTAGTATTCGCTGGTGCCGGGGCATAGCGTCCTCTCCTCCACCATTTTTAGTGAATCGATCACTAGCCCCATTCTAGCAAATGACTAACTGGCTGACAAGAGAACCGTCCCCTTGTCAGCGTTGCGGCTGTTTAATGTTGTGATATCATATGTATATGAGACAGCCTTTTGGGTAAAGGTGATACATTACAATAAGAATGCGCTTCCTGGCTTGGTCCAGGATACCTGCTTGCTAATGAAAGAAGATAATGATCATGAGTAGTTTTAACTGTCTGGGCATTTCGCCCCCTATTTTGAAAGCCATTGAGGAAATGGGTTTTGAGACACCCACCGAGGTACAAAGCCAATCTATCCCTCACATTTTGAATCAGGAAGACCTAATAATCAAATCTAAGACTGGAAGCGGCAAGACTGCTGTTTTCGGCGTACCAATGCTGCAATTGATTGATCCAATAGCGCCCGGCCCCCAGGGCTTGATCCTGACACCTACCCGCGAGTTGGCCGTCCAGGTCGACAGCGATATTAAAAAGATGTCAAAGCATCTGCAGCACAAAACTACGGCTGTTTATGGCCGTCACAGCATGGATATCGAAATTCAGGCTCTTAAAAAAGGTATTTCCATTGTTTCGGGAACACCCGGTCGGGTATTTGATCACATCAACCACCGTAATTTGGTCACCAAGCATATAAAATTCTTAGTTCTTGATGAAGCAGACAGGATGCTGGACATGGGTTTTCTTGATCAGGTTGTCCGAATTATCAGAACCCTGCCTAGAGACAGGGTGACTCTCCTATGCTCGGCCACCATTCCTCCTGAAATAAAAAAAATATGCCGTGAATATATGAAACACCCGGTTATGATTGAAATCGAATCGCCAACCATGACAGTTGAAACCACCGAGCAGGCATACTATCGGATAGATAAAAATCAAAAAAATGTGAATCTAAATCGGCTTCTCTTATATGAGCAGCCGGAAAGCTGTATGATCTTCTGCAACACCCGAGTTGCCGTAGATAGAGTCCACAGCTTTTTGTCACACAAAGGGTATGCCGCTCAACCTCTGCACGGCGATATACCTCAGAGCAGACGTTTAAGAACCATACAGCAGTTTAAACAGGGCGATTTTAATATACTGGTCGCTACCGATGTTGCAGCCCGCGGTATTCATGTCGATGACTTGGGTTTGGTCATAAACTACGATGTGCCTCTGGAGAAGGACGGCTATGTGCACAGAATCGGTCGAACCGGCCGGGCCGGTGCCGGCGGCCGGGCTATAACCATGGTTTCAAGTGATGACATCATGAGCCTCTATGAGATTGAAGAACATATCGGAGTAATGATCCCTGAAGCAGACATGCCTCCGGAATCCTTTTTCAATGAGAACCTGGATTCTATCAATAAATGGATACAGGCCAATTCGCCGAAGGCCAAACCGCCTGTTGTCGCTCATAATTCACAGGTGAAAGTGACTCCAAAGAAAACTAACAATACAAGACTTTCTCAGTATCATGATAAACACAGAGATCAACCAGTTAGGGTCAATAAAGAACTAGGCCCGGCTACAGCCGCCCGTACCGCTCAGCCTGCTAAGATGGACCCAGTCCAACCATTGACAAAGCCCGAACCTATACGGTCCAAGAAAGCCGATCTGATCCCCGCAGTAAAAACCGTTGAGCCTGCAAAGGAACAGGTTCCACCAGTTAAAAAAACATTCCTGCAGCGTCTCATTGATCGCCTTTACTGGTAATGGGTTTTTATCGTCATCATAAATGTAACGAAGGATGACAGCGGGTATATATTATTGCTCTATAACTTGGCCCATCAGCAGCGCTTCCAGTTGATGGGCAGGCATCGGTTTGTAGTAGAAATACCCTTGGATATCATCACACATTTGCTCTGCAAAGAATTCCAACTGGGATTCTGTTTCAACTCCCTCGGCAATTACTTTCAGTTTTAGGTTTTTGGCTAGTTGGATAATAGTCTTCGCTATAGCTTCATCTTTGTTGCCATTCTTAATTCCATGGACAAACTGCATATCGAT
>JBLMZW010000179.1:0-3358 GCA_050259035.1 Chitinophagales bacterium
TAGCATGCTTCCGTTGTGGAGACATAAAAGAGATAGTGTATTACTGACCAAATGTGAAAAAAATACATTGAAAAAGGGTGATATTCCACTTTATAAAAGAAAAAACGGTCAGTATGTAATACATAGGATTGTAGAAGTTAATGAGGACGGCTATTATCTGTGCGGAGATGCTCAGACCGAGATTGAATACAACGTTCCCAGTGAATCTATTGTCGCTCTAGTAACATCATTTACACGCAAAGACAAGAAATACGACTGTGACGATTGGCGAGTCAGGTTATATGCATTCTTATGGATGAGGCTATTTCCAATCAGGGGATTGATTTTAAAGGTAATTAGTATAATTCGCGTTTGCATAAATAAAATTCATCCCGGGGTAATATAAGCATTCTTAAGTTTATAATTACCAGGAACCCCCCTGGCACTTAGGGGGGTATAATTTTGCGTAAAATTCCAGCTTGGATTGGGCTGTTCATCAATGCCAAGGAAAGCCAGACTAAAAACGAAAATGGAATATATCATATAATGATTAGAGGGATAAAGAGCCAAAGAATTTAAAGGCAGGATCAAGAAGCAAGAAAGTATGAAAGTAAAACATCCCGTTTACAAAGGGGTAAATTGAGCCGGAGATGGAGAAGCTCTTTACGGTAGGTGACTCGCTTTTTCTAAATCTACAACAACTAAGGAGGATGAGTATGCCGAAAGCCCGAAAGATGCTAAGTGACTGGGACGCACCGTATATTCAATCACTTGTTACATTAATTGAAACGCAGAGCAAGTCAACGCTTGCGCATTGGGCAGTTGATTATGCCGAGCTTGTTATATTGCCGCTCTGGAGAAAGTACTATCCGAATGACCTGCGCCCGCAAAATGCCATGAATGATGCGCGCGAGTGGTTATCGGGAGCTGCAAAATTACCGCAAGCGAAAAAGGCCATCTTAGAGTGCCACGCGGCCGCCCGTGAAGCTAGTATGAATCCGGTTGCACAAGCCGCCGCGAGGGCGATAGGTCAGTCTTCGTCAACTATTCACTCGGCAAGACACTGTATCGGGCTCGCACTATATGGGGCCATAGCGGTTGCGTATGATAGTCTGGGAACGAATGCGACATGGGAGCAGCTGGAACAAAATGCCGCCCTCGAGTGCGGGCGCATGCTTGATGCGCTGCGTGCTGTTGCTGTGGAGAACGAACCAAACCCGGCGAAGATCGACTGGAAATGCTGACCGCTTCCCGCCGATGACCAGTACATGATGTTTTAATATTATCAGGGAGTAGTATTATGGATAATTACACAAAAGAAGAATTGGAAGAAGCTCTCCGAGCTATAGCTTCAACGATTAGTAAATGCGAGAAAGTACTGCCAAAACTGAAACCAGGTACTTCTCAGCATACTCTGCTCATACGTAGAATTAAAGCGCTCCATATAGCATTGGCATTGATCACAAGGGAATTGGAAGAATAGATGAATTCCGATTTGTCTATGAACTTTAACTAGAGTTTTGCCTAGAAGATGCAATAGACTACGATTATAAGATATTTATGTCCCTCAGACAATTTGTTTGAGGGGTTTATTGTTTTTTGGGAGTCGTATTGAATCAAAATAAAAAATATATGAACGAAAATGATAGAGGATTTTACGGAATTATATAGAAGATAATGGTAACACCCTGATTTATACAGGCTGTTTCAGTTTAAACATGTAATAGCAAAGAAAGAAATTGTTACAGGTACAGAAAAGAATATACTGCAACAGAGGGGGTTTCTTAATGATTATCAATAGTGAATTATTTAAGACGGTCGATGAGGTAAGGACATTAGTTGTCATCGATAATAGTTTTGATGGCTTGATGTTTCCGGGCCCTAAAGTGGCCAGACGCGGAGGAATGTTTGGAGATGATGCCGGGACGACAGCAGACAAACCGTCGCTGGTCGGGGAACATGGGTATTCATTGTACATAGAATGGCTGATCGGCGAAGAGAAGCATGCAATAATGATGGACTTTGGTGGTTCTGAGGCTGCCGCAGCCCATAATGCAGAGGTTCTGGGCCTGGATCTCACCAAGATAGATGCAATGGTGCTCAGCCACGGCCATCTCGATCATTTCAGAGGAGTAAGCCGTCTGGCTGATATGGCTATGCAAGGCAGGCCGGAACTGCCATTTTATACTGGTGTTGAAGCCTTTGCTCATCGATATTTTTCGATTCCCGGACGGGCCCCCATTGATTTATTACAGCTCTCCCCAAATATGGTGACCGATAAGGGCCTTTCCATTCAGGAAGTAACAGATTCTATCGCTATACTCCCAGGGTTATTGTTGCTGGCCAATGTACCCCGGGTCACTGATTTTGAACTGGGACAGCCCTTCCTGGAAATTGAAAGAAATGGAGCCCTGGAAAAGGATACTTTCCCGGGGGAATTATCACTGGTATTCAATCTGGCCAATAAAGGGCTGGTCTTGATCACTGCCTGTTCACACGCTGGCTTTGTCAATATAATGCAGGAGGCCTGCAAGGTTACTGGAGAGGATAGAGTGTATGCAATCCTGGGAGGTTTTCATCTTACGGGCGCTCCGCCGGAAAAGATTGAAAAGACCTTGCAGGCCATCACCGCAAAACATCCTGATGTTCTGGTCCCTATGCACTGTACAGGATTTCCCGCCATTAAAGCTATGTCAGATCAGTTGTCGGAGGCTTTCATACCTAATACTGCGGGTTCGGAGTACATAATGAAATGCTCATAATCAAATAAATTATGTGGTTATCTATACATTTGTAAATATTTTGTTATATAATCATAATCAGTAGTTAGGTAGTTTTGCGTAGCAGTTATCATGAATAACAAATAGCAGGATGGCAGGGTAGTAGAATAAGACTAATAATGGTAGTTGATAGTTTGCGCACCCTTCTGGTTGCGCTTTTTTATTTGTTAGAGACAAATATTAAGAGACGAGATGAGATTAACGCATTACACCGACTGCGAAGCCCTGCAACTAATTATTAAAGGAGTGTGTATCGGTGTCAGAAATTAAATTTCATCTTGGTGAAAAAATCCCTCTGGAAATGCACAAGGTCCGTATCGTTCAGAAGCTAAACCTCGTACCGATCGATCGCCGCCTGGAGGCTGTTACCGAAGCCGGGAATAATACCTTCTTGCTGAAGAACCGGGATGTATTCCTGGATATGCTTACTGACAGCGGTGTTAACGCCATGAGTGATCAGCAATTGGCCGCTATGATGGTAGCTGATGACAGCTATGCCGGTTCCGAGACCTTTTCCAGATTAGAAAGCAAAACGCAAGAGATATTTGACAAGAAGTACTTTCTGCCCGCCCATCAAGGAAGAGCCTGCGAAAACATGT
>JBLMZW010000180.1:0-5579 GCA_050259035.1 Chitinophagales bacterium
GCTCCGGAATTACTGAACAGCTACACCATGCTGCCGGCCCGTTTCGTTGCTGAAGCTCTGGGCTACACAGTAACCTGGAACGCAGTAGCACAGCAGGTAGTTGTCGGCAAGTAATTGCCAAAATAACTGAATCTCTAAAGTGCAGGCCTTCGGGCCTGTACTTTTTTTTCTGGTAAAGCTTGCTTCTGTTGACTAGGTTTACATGCGGATATATAATGAACTCAGAAACCGACCCGCAGGTCGGATTTTGAGTTTTTATTATTAAGGGGTGAATCAATTTGCACAACAAGTTCTTTAGGTACATAACAATACTGGCTGTTATAGCCGCATTACTAGCGTGTCCAACAACCGTAATGGCTGCGGATAATGAACAACCTCAGGTTCTGACTCTGGAGCAGGCTACTAATATTGCGCTTCAACACAGTCCGTCATTGAAAACCGCGGTACTGGACATTGACAAGGCGGAGAACCAAAAGGAGGATGCCACTGATGCTGTAGAGATGTTGGATACTTCACCGGTTAATGCTCCCTACGCTAATACTGCAGGTCTTGCTACATATTCCGCTTACTTACAAGCCAATATGGGTTATGAGGCAGCGAAAAAGAACGTAACTACTACAACAGACCAGATTAAGCTGGATATGTATGACAAATACTACGCAGTGGTCGAGGCCATAGCTCAGGTGAAGAGCTGTGAGAAGAACCTGGTAAGAGACGAACGGCAAAACCGGGTTACCCAGGCAATGAAGCTGGCCGGTTTAACCACCGATGCCGATGCCGAGAAGGTTAGAACAGCCTATTTATCGAGCAAAACCTCCCTGGATTCGGCGAATAAGTCCCTGGAATCAGCCTGGAAAAATTTCAACCTGGCGTTGGGTTCTAAGCAGGTAAAGAAGTATGCTTTAGAAGACCCAAAGTGGCAGACAATTGAACTTGGAACGGTTGAATCTGAAATAACGAAGGCTCTTAATTCAAGTACTGACCTTTGGAAGGTCCAAATGGCCGCTGAAATTGCGGACCAGACCAAATACCTGACTGACTCCAATGAAATTTCTTCGGTTCAGGCTGGGTACACAGTTGAGTCGACAAAGAACGCTTTAACCCAGTCAGCAAGTTCCGCATACTGGTCCTTAATCAGTATGGAGGAACAAAAACCCGTCCTGGAGAAATCAATATCTGTCAGTGAGACCAGCCTAAAGACCGCTAACCTTCGTTACAAACTGGGGGTTGGTACCTATCTGGAAGTGTTGCAGGCAGAGGCTTCCTTGGAATCCGCCAAAAATCAGTTGCTTAATGTGGAATGTCAACATGCAGCTTTAGTAGCTAAGTATATAATATTAACCGGAAGAACCTTGAAATAACATGAAATACTCCTCCCGCCAGGTTTGCGGGAGGAGTATTTTTGTACATGCAAGTATACGTAGCGATATTTATAGCAACGGCAGAGGATCGAAATAATATCAGCCGCGCGCCAAAGACAATGATTATGGCGCGCCTGTCTTGTCTAGATGTTGTCGCCTGGATCTTTATTTAATATACGGGGAGGATGGGCAACCAAATGAGTAAAAAAGTTGGGATTGTGGTTATTGTCATTGTGCTAATTATTGCGGGTGGCATAGGTTACCGTTATTATCAGAATTCTAAAAATACCAACAATGCCGAAGAAACGAGTATCCTGGCAGTTAAAACCCAAGTGGCAGACAAGGGCAGTGTAACCCGAATGGTTAGCTACTGTGGAACCTTAAAAGGAAGCAATGAGGTTTACGTTTACCCCAAACTGGCGGCTAAAGTGGTTTCCATGCATGGGCAGGAAGGCGACCGGGTTACTAAGGGTCAAGTAATTGCCACTTTGGATAGCAGCGACTATGCTACTAAATTTGATTCTGCCAGGCTGGGTGAAATCCAGGCCCTCAATAACTATGATACCGCCAAAACTAATCTGGCAAGGACCCGTCAACTATTTGAGGCCGGTGCCGCCTCCCAGCAGAATATGGAACAGGCCGAATCTGCCATGGAGATGGCTGATACTGCCTTAAAACAGACAAGAATCCAGATAGAGGATACCAGAACCCTTTTATCCAATTGCCAGGTAACTTCCCCCATTAGTGGGACCCTGGGTTTAATTAAAGCTACTCCAGGCAGTATGGTATCAGCCCAGAGTCCGCTTGCTGTTGTTAGCGACCTTAGCCAAATGAAGCTGGACTTGAATGTGAGCGAAAGTGACATACAGTATATAAAACCAGGAAAACAGGTAAAGGTTAAGGTTCAAAGCATAGCTGGCCAGGAGTTTTCTGGGGCGGTAGACACCGTGGCCTTAGTCGCTGATCCAATGTCAAGACGATTTCCGGTAAAAATCGTGATAGAAAACCAGCAGGGTTTACTAAAATCCGGTATGTTTGCCGAGGTTGAATTGGCTATCGAAAGAAAAGATAATGTATTAGTTATTCCTAAAGGAGCTATTTCAGAAAGTGGAGCACGTAAAATCGTGTATACCGTCAATGACCATTCGATTGCCTGTGAATTAGAGGTGAACACCGGAATCGAGAATCAGGAAGTGGTAGAAATAATAAAGGGCGTTAAAGCTGGAGATCAGGTGATTGTTCAGGGGCAAACCCTTCTCCATGATGGCGATAAGGTCCGGGTCGTGACTGGGGGCAAGATTTAATGAAAATACCTTCATTTGCTGTACGTCATCCGGTTACTATAGCGATTCTGGTCGGGGTGCTAATTATTCTAGGAGCTGTCAGTTATTCCAAACTGGCGGTGGATCTCTACCCGGAAATGAAAATCCCCTATGCAGCAGTCATAACTAGTTATAGCGGTGCTGGCCCGGAAGAAATTGAGAGCCAGGTAACCGATCCCATCGAATCCGTAGTGGGTACTGTTTCCAACATTAAGGAGATTTATTCCTACTCCCTATCCGGTTCTTCAGTAGTATTACTGGGTTTCGATTGGGGAACAGATATGGATTTTGCAACCTTGAATATAAGGGAAAAATTGGCCCTGATTGAGAAATACCTGCCTTCGGATGCTGATAAACCCATGGTTATTAAGGCGGATCCATCCATGATGCCTGTTCTTCAAATAGGTATGAGTGGTGGTCGTGATCTGGGTCAGTTACAGTCAATAGCCACTGATACGGTTAAACCGAGGTTGGAGAGAATCCCCGGGGTGGCTTCGGTTACTTTGACCGGAGGGCTTACCAGAGAAGTCAGGGTCGATGTCGATCCGGTGAAACTGGAAAACTATGGGCTAACTATGTCGCAGCTGGTTTCTTTCCTTCGAACGGATAATTTCAACCAGGCGGGAGGGGTGGCCAAAGACGGACGACGCGAGTATTTTGTTCGCAGTCTGCAGCAGTTCGAAAACGTCGATGAAATAAGGAATGTAAACATTATAACCTCCTCCGGGCAACCCGTTCGGTTATCAGATGTTGCTAATGTTACAGATGGTTATAAAGATGTAGAGCAACTGACTAGAATGAACCGGAAGCCCAGTATAGGCGTACATATACAAAAACAAACTGATGCGAATTCAGTTAAGGTTTCCCGTGCTGTTCGGGAAGAACTGAAGTTAATTCAGAAAGAATTTCCGGGTGGAATCACTATAGGTGTGGTATTCGACCAGGCAGATTTTATTAATGAGTCCATGGGGTCAATGGGACGTACTATGCTTGAAGGTGCAGCTCTGGCAATGCTGGTTCTTTTCCTGTTTTTACGAAGTGTTCCCAGCACTCTGGTTATAGCTACTTCTATTCCATTATCAATTATCGCAACTTTTGCCCTGATGTACTTTAATAATATGACTATGAATCTTATCACTATGGGTGGAGTTGCGCTGGGGATAGGGCGAATAGTCGATGATTCCATAGTGGTTTTAGAGAGCATATTCCGACACCGTAAGAATGGTGAAGCTCCGATGTTAGCAGCTGTAAATGGCGCGAGCGAAGTAGGAACCGCGGTTATGGCCGCAACCTTTACTACTGTGGCGGTATTCTTGCCCATAATGTTTGTAGAAGGAATTTCTTCTATCCTGTTTAAACCTCTGGCTTTAACAGTTAGTTTCGCAATCCTCTGTTCTCTGGTTGTCGCGTTAACCATTATTCCGCTGCTTTCTTCCAGAATGCTGGTCGGAGAGATAGTACATGAGGTTAAGGATGAAGGTAGAGGCCTGGGCAAAGTAGCCACAAGATTCGCCCGCTTTATAGATGGACTGGGAGAATGGTACCGTGGAGTTATTAATTGGGCTCTTTCTCATCGGGCTGCTGTTGTAATATTTGTTACAGTATTGATGATGGCTAGCGTTCCGGTATGCTGGCTTATTGGGGCCGAGTTTATACCCCGGACGGATGCGGGACAAATGTCTATTTCAGTGGAGATGGATAAAGGAACGGTTCTAGGGGAGACAGATAAAGTCGTCAGTCAAATAGAAGATGTTATAAACTCTATGGACGAGACGGAAACGATATTTACCAGTGTTGGCTCTACGGGCGAAATGATGATAGATACCGGTACGTCTGCAACCGATACTGCCACTATGACAGTGATGCTAAAGGAAAAATCGCAACGTAAACGTTCAACTGCTCAGGTAGTAGAAGATTTGCGCGCTCATATGGCAAACATACCGGGAGCTAAAATAACTGTCAGCGAATATGACATGATGTCATCGATGAGCGGCAGTTCAGCTCCCATACTTGTTAGGATCAAAGGTGACGACCTGGAAACGTTGAAGAAATTATCATCCCAGGTTACAGATAGGATTCGTGCCATTCCAGGCACACGTGAAGTCACTTCTTCACTTAGTGAGGGTAAACCGGAGGTGCAGGTAAAGGTTGACCGGGAAAGAGCTGCTTCTTATGGTTTGACACCCATACAGGTATCCCAAGCTCTGCAGAACGCAGTACAGGGGACCGTTGCCACCAGGTACCGGGTCGAGGGTGAAGAAGTGGATATTCGGGTGCGCTACGATGCCGCCGCGCGGGAGGATATTACCCAGCTGGGGTCCATCATGGTGGCCACTGCCGCTGGAACCCAGATTCCATTGGGAGAACTGGCTACTTTCGATCTGGGTCGGGGACCAATGTCAATAACCCATATCGATCAAGGACGGGTGGCCGAGATAACATCTAAACTGGCCAACGGTTATAGCTTAAGTACGGTTTCCAACAAAGTACAGGCAGAACTTAATAAAATAAGAATGCCCAATGGCTATTCAACTGAGCTGGCTGGCGAAGATGAGGAAATGATGGATAGTTTCACCAGCCTGGCTAAGGCTTTGTTACTGGCTATCTTACTGGTCTATGCAGTAATGGCCATTCAGTACGAATCGTTCTTTATTCCCTTTGTAATAATGTTTTCTGTCCCTACCTGTTTCATTGGGGTGGTTGCCAGCCTGGCTATAACAGGAAGGACCTTCAGTGTTCCCGCTTTTATAGGCGCAATCATGCTGGTCGGTATCGCGGTTTCCAACGCTATAGTACTGGTTGATTATATAAAGACAATGCGTGAACGAGGTATGGAACGGAACCAGGCGATTGCCGAAGCAGGAGCCGTGCGAATACGACCGGTATTAATGACCGC
>JBLMZW010000181.1:0-5684 GCA_050259035.1 Chitinophagales bacterium
AACCACATCGGCTTCATCTACTCCCTCGACCTGTACGTTGGTGGTCGAGTAGTCGCTATCGGCAGCACTCTTCTGACTGTTAGAAGACCGGGCTTGATCTAGTTGAGCAGTCGGTGCAGCGATCGATCCGGCAGGCATAGCCGGGAGGGTTAAGTTCATTTTGTCATAATAACGTGTCTGCGCCTGTGCATTTTTCTCCAGTAGTTTTAGAAGGTTTTCTCTTGAACCCACCACGGTTAATTTACTTTTCACGGCAGCAGCTGCTGCATTTTTGAGGACGACTTTCTTAACCGTTTGTTTGCCGGCCGGAATCTTAGCGGTAGCCTGGGGATGGGTTATGGCCTGACTAACCATGGCTCCGGCGGCCGGTTTTTTCAATTTATAGTATACGTTCAGGGTGTTGCCGTTTCTCTTTTGTGATGTTATAGATATAGAATAACCGCCGGTAGGTTTCTCTCCCCAATAAACCGTTATTTTATTGCCTTTTATCTTATAGGAAACACCATCGGAATTGGCTTTCCCCCAGGCCGGGCTGTAGAAGAATACACCGCCCACAGACACCCCAGCCAATAACAACACCAGGATAAAGGCCTTAATTGCTGTGGTCATTCGGGCTGTTTTCTCTTTGCCATTCAACACGTTCCACCTCCATTTTTCAAAATGAGGTTATTTATCAGTATGTAAAACAACTGACCACTTCTGGTAAACGTAAGTCTTTTTGGCCTTGGTCCGTTGACAGGTAATAGTAAGTGGCTGGGTTACATCTGATTTCACATTGAAGCTCCAACACTCCGCAGTAACCTTATTACGGCCGTTGGTTTTATGATAATGCTTAAGCAGTTTCAACCCCGGCTTGTCAGCGCCGGTAACCTGCCAGGCATACCCGGAAGCCTTGACCGGCGGAAGACTTACTATGACCTTCTGGCCCGGGTAAACAGTAATTTTCTTTCCGGTCTCTTTGGTCCCTAAGTAAATCTGTGGTGCAATAACCTTTACATCGAGCGCGTATTGTTTCGCCGGTGGACGCCCTTCCCAGGGACGGCTGTAACTTACTTTAATCTGGGTACTTCCTGCCTTATTGGCCTTAAATACCCATTGTTCAGAGCCCGCGCTTCCTATTGCCCCCGTTTTGCTCGGAATCTGTTCCTGAGACTCTTGTTTCAACACCTTTTGGTCAAATTCCACCGGTCCCCAGCTGTATCCGGTGCTCGGATTAGAAGGGAGCTGCAGAGTAAAAGTATCTCCCTCTAAAACGGTGACTTTCTTGCCATTATCGTTCTCCCCGTAACTCGCGGCCATAGCTCCGCCCACCAAACCCAACAGCATTACCAGACATAGCAGCAATATGGTTATGCCACGTTTGTTCACTTATGATTCACCTCCATGAAATGATCCTTTGTTATTTATACGCCAGACAACTCAATAACCTTACGCAAGAAGAAAAACCTGGTAGAAATCTATCTTAGAGACCCAAGAACGACCGCACCAGATTGATCTTTCCGAAGTCTCCTTCTGAGGGTTCGTAGAGTGCAGTCTCTCGCCCGAAAACTGTCTCTCTTATTTCATCAGTGCTCTTACCCTGCTGGTATAACTTATTGATTTCTTCCCCTTTGCTCTCCCAGTACTCTATCTTGGTCATAATTGCTTCATGGCCTTTCTCGACCACTTTACCTGATGAACAAAAGATGGTTTCAAAATCGTAGTCAAGGAGTAGCCGAAGGGATTTAAGCATTTCTATTACATTCTCATCACTTCGTAAAGCCGAAACCTTTTCACCTATGAAAAGATCACCTGAAAACAGCCAGCCCCGATCGGGTTCCAGGAGGCAGATATGATCGTCACAGTGCCCGGGAGTGTTTATGACCTTCAGGTTGAAACAGGGAGTATGTATTTGGCTGCCTATTAACGCAGCCATAGAGGCGGGTGGAAGCCCCCAGGCAAAGATTTGATAAGCTCTCAATCGGTCTGTCCATATTGACGGAGTTATTATTCTAGGTAGCGCCAGTTCATGAGCCAGAGCCGGACCCAACCCTAATTTATCCTGAAACACAATGTTGTTGCCGGTATGATCCTCATGGTGATGGGTGTTTACGATCTGCATGACCGGGTAATCTCGAAAAGCGTCTTCAATCTCATCTGCCACAATTGATGGCCCGGTGTCGATTAGGAGACCGTCCAAATAGTAGCAAGCCATGGTATAAACCGGTTTCCCATTGAACAACCTTCCCATTAAAAACCGAGAAACATCCCCGTATTGTTTTATCTCTATCACTATCGACAGCCTCCCGTTCCTTCCCTTTTTACCATTATATCACTGGTTTTTCCAACCCTTTCTTCAACAGAAAACCCACTCCCTATAGGAAGTGGAGTTTATCTTAAGTTCGGTATCACTTACGTCAATATATCGGTTTTCTTTCTGCGTTAGCTAGCAGACGCTCCTGCCAATCATTATATCGATCCCTATTGAAGCATTCATCAGAAAGCTTTATTTATGGCTTTCTAGGGTAATAATAACCTGTGTTCACAACACAATTAATATTGATACCCGAAACTAAATTCGATGGGTGGGATAACAACTGACCGGCACCAAGATGGGTGAATTCTATGTTCTCCTGGGTATAGTAATATTTTTAAATCTTTTTGATCTGGCCTCCACCCTTAGCTGGTACCGGGCGGCAGGATCGGACATCGAGTATAACCCCATAATGCAGTGGTTCTTTTCCCTTCACCCTCTGGCCGCAATAGCCTATAAACTATTGGTAATAGCCGCCTTTGTATGGGTTATGAAAGCATGCGCTAATCGAAACTTTCGCCTGGCTTATGGCGGAACTCTTCTAACCGTCGTTGTCTATACCGGTCTGCTTTTCTGGCACGTGATTGGCCCATTCCTTTATCACATCTAGAAAAAGACACAACCCTTAGATCATTGTATGGTAAAATAACAGGGTTAATTATGATTGAAAGTCGGTATCAGTATGATTATAACCAACGGAGTGACCCTGGGGTTTGGTTCCAAACCTCTTTTTGAGAATGTAAACATAAAATTCACGCCCGGCAACTGTTACGGCCTGATCGGGGCCAATGGCGCCGGAAAATCCACATTCCTAAAGATTCTTTCCGGAGAAATTGAAGCCAATGCTGGAGAGGTAGTTATCCCATCAGGTTTAAGACTCTCGGTCTTAAAACAGGATCATTTTGAATTTGATGAGTATGAGGTTATTCAAACCGTATTAAAGGGTCATGCCCGGCTCTATACCATCATGGAAGAAAAGGACGCCATCTACTCCAAGCCCGATTTCTCAGAAGAAGACGGGATACGGGTAGCCGATTTGGAGGCTGAATTCGCCGAACTTAACGGTTGGGAGGCCGAAGCCGAAGCCGCTTCACTGCTTAACGGCCTGGGGATATATCAGGATCTGCATAACAAGCAAATGAAGGAACTGAATGGCAGTGAAAAGGTGAAGGTATTATTGGCCCAGGCTTTATTCGGGCACCCTGATATATTGCTGATGGACGAGCCCACCAACCACTTAGACATAGAATCAATAGCCTGGTTGGAAAACTTCCTATACGATCTAGACAGCACTGTAATTGTGGTATCCCATGATCGCCACTTCTTGAATCAGGTCTGTACTCATATCGCCGATATCGACTACGGCAAAATCCAACTCTATGTCGGCAACTATGACTTCTGGATGGAATCCAGCCAGTTAGCCCTGCAGCAGGCCAAAGAAGCCAACAAAAAAGCAGAGGCCAAAATGAAAGAACTGCAGGAATTCATTCAGCGATTCAGCGCCAACGCCTCCAAGTCCCGGCAGGCCACTTCCCGCAAACGGCAACTGGAGAAACTGACCCTGGAAGACATTAAACCATCCTCACGGCGCCTCCCCTGGGTTAACTTTAAGCCTGAACGTGAGCCAGCGATCAACATTTTAACCGCCAAAAATATCAGTAAATCCGTTAATGGCGAAGAGATTTTACGGGATATCAATCTGGTCATCAACCGGGGTGAAAAAATAGCCCTCATAGGAACTAATGACCTGGCTAAAACCACGCTCATGCAAATTCTAATGGGAGAGATAGCCCCTGACAGCGGCGATATAGCCTGGGGATTAAGCAGCACCCGCGCTTATTTCCCGAAGGACAACTCCGGCTATTTCGAAATGGATATGAACCTGGTTGACTGGCTGCGCCAATATTCATCCAATCAGGAAGAAACCCATGTCAGAGGTTTTTTAGGCAGGATGCTTTTCTCTGGTGAAGATTCTCTGAAGAAAGCCAACGTTCTCTCCGGAGGCGAAAGAGTACGCTGCATGCTGTCCCGCATGATGCTCTCCAACGCCAATGTACTGCTGCTGGACGAACCCACCAACCATCTCGACCTGGAAGCAATAACCGCACTGAATAATGGGTTAATAGCCTTCCCCGGCACGGTCATCCTAATATCCCACGACCACCAGCTGCTGCAGACCGTAGCCAACCGGGTAATTGAAATAACCCCGGACGGCTTAATAGACAAACTCATGACTTATGACGAATACCTCGAACTATCCGCTTCGAAATGACCAGGTTTAAAACGGAATCTTATAAGGTAAGCCAATACTCCAAGTATTAGTCCTCCAATCCAGAATTGTTCTCGGAGAGAGTTGTAACGAAATCGTTAATTACTTCATTGATAGGGTTTGATTTATCGATTTTCGAAAGGGTTCTTCTATCCCGATTGTGTTCATAAACTCGATTACCAACTAAAACATATCTTATAACGCGTGTATCCTTAATGTTAGAACTGCTATCGTAAACTGGTTTATCGTACTCCATATTTCGCTCGATGCAATAAGTGAAATCCTGTTTTATGAAATAGATTTCATATTCCTTTTTTCCCATTTCACCAAAGATTGAGGCTTCAATAACCATCAAGACATTACCCTTGTAATATCCTTTGATCAAACCACCTTCCGTTGATTCCCCATTTATATCCGCTTCTCTAATACTATATTTGCTTAGACTGTTCTTCTGATCCGAAACCAAAGTATCGATATTATTAACCGTTTTCATGTAAGAAGGACTATTTGTTTTGGAATCCCTGTTGATCAGAATACCGTACACTAGAAAAGCCGTAAGGAAGACTATTATTGCGGTAAGTAGTTTTTTCCCCATAATAACCCTCTGAACCCCTGTTTAATTGAAAATATACACCCGTTTTTATCTACTTTCCGATTTATCGTTTTTCCAAGGTTCACTAGTGAAGAACTGCAACCTGCATCTAAGTGCTCCTTCAATTTCAGCCAGGACAATGCCACTACTAAACGACTTAAATTGCTCTAATGCTTCGCGTGCCTCTTGCCCGCCCAGGCGGCCCAAGGCCCAGGCAATCATTCCCCTTAATCTTTCGTCATCGTTTTCATTGAAAGCCCTAATCAAGTCCGATACATAGCTTCGGTCCTTACTGTTGCCCATAGCTCTCGCCACGTTCATTTTCCACTTCCACAGGTTGCGGCTGGACATATAAAACATATGAGGCTGAATATTGGCCTTAAAATACTCAACATCCATATGCAGCAACCGCCTCAGGTCGAAATGATCCTTTTTGGCATAGGCCCGCTGATTCTCGCTTAGCTCCTGGGCTTTCCAGGCTGAATTCCGGGGGCATACATCCTGGCAGCGGTCACATCCATAGACACACA
>JBLMZW010000182.1:0-4033 GCA_050259035.1 Chitinophagales bacterium
TCTCTCGATCATCTTCCATGGAACGACCGTCTTAATATACTTGCCCAGAATAATTGTCAGGCCCTTTTCATCCAGGGCATGCGCTGAACGCAGGAGCGGCATAATCCAATAAAGAACCACGAACACCCCGGCTGATATATAGGCGGCCGAAATGATTAGGAAGCTTGTTGTGCTCTTGGTTAAGACATGAATGATAAATACAGCAATTATTGATTCTAATCCCATCATAACTAGAAAGGCATATGACATGCTTCTCATCGACTGATTACTTCTGGTATTACTGAATAAGATTTTTTCGTTAGATGGCATGCTAATCACCCCTTTCGGCGGCCTGTTTGGCATCCTCCAGGTATTTACCCAGGAGTTCCAGCATCTTCATCTGGGATGGGGAATATACTTCCGCCACCATATCCCCGAACATCGATTCCAGGGATTTATCCATCCCGAATCCCTGATTTAAAAGCTTACTAAAGAAAGGCAGCTTCATTAAATAATCGGAGTAAGCCCGGGCCAATTCCTCAATCAAGGGCGAACCCGGCGGGAGGTCGGCAATGGCAGTGATTCTCGCCCCAAAATCCAGGGACTTTTGATATTGATCGGGGTTGTCACGGAAATACTCCGCGACTTCACGGAAAATATCCTGGCTATCTAAACCCCACTGCAAGTCATCAATAACTTCATATAATTTGCGTTCCTGCTCATAGATTTCCGGGCAGGTTTCCAGGAACTTTTCCTGAGCTTCCGGGCCCAGTATATCGATAACCATCTTAAAAGAAGGAGTCTCATCCGGGGCTTCAGCCAGCAGCTTGCGAATCAGTTCCATCCGTTCCTGCATCGCCTTAATCTGAGCCAGCAGTTCATCCTGCAGTGTCAGCAGTATCGAACGAAATGAAATCTGGTCATCAGGCTCGCCCAACACTTCCTTAACTTGCTCCAGACTTAAGCCGAGATTCTTAAGACGCCGGATAGAACGCATCCGGTTCAAATCCGCTGCCCCGTACAAGCGATAACCGCCTGGTGAGCGCTTCGCTTCGGGAAGTAAACAAAGCTTATGATAATGGAGTACGGTTTTTACCGTTACCCCGGTTAATTGTGCAAATTCACCGATCTTTAAAGACTTCTCCATTTGCATCCCACCTTAAGGAAAGTATAAACCCCGACCTTAGGTCGGGGTCAAATAATAATTTGCCAAACGGAAGGCCGGGCGTTCCTTCTGGGTTCGCCAGGCTCCAGCCTGGCACAACTCAAGTCTTCTCGAAAATGACATGGGGACGCAGCCTTCGCTTACGCTCAAGCGACTTCCCCAAGTCATTTTTTTGGCTGTCAATCGTGGCCGGGCTAGAGCCCGGCGATCCCGGTGGTCAAATCGACATCATATTATAAATACTTCCCTCTATACACAAATTAGTTGATTGTTTATAATTTGAACTGTAGTTTGGTAGTTTTGCGGAAATAGTATTTATTTGAAAAAACGGTAGGATAGCAGGGCGGGAGAATAAATCGGTTATTGCATTAATCTGCGCATCCTTCTGGGTGCGCTTTTTTAGTCGGCACGTAGTTTTATTGAGCCCCACGCATGACACCAGCTGCAATATGACTTTAAGGAGTGTGGGTAGAGTGTCGAATATCAAGTTTCATTATGGAGAGAATGTTCCCCTGGAAATGCACAAAGTCCGTATTGTTCAGAAACTAAATCTGGTGCCGATTGAAAGGCGTTTTCAAGTTGCTACGGAAGCCGGGAATAATACCTTCTTATTAAAAAACCGCGATGTATTTATGGATATGCTGACTGACAGCGGTGTAAATGCCATGAGCGACCAGCAGTTAGCGTCTATGATGGTAGCTGATGATAGTTATGCCGGTTCCGAAACCTTTTCCAAACTTGAGATCAAAAATCAGGAACTGTTCGGCAAAAAGTATTTTCTGCCCGCCCACCAGGGTAGAGCCTGTGAAAACATATTATCTCAGGTTTTTGTTAAGCCGGGTTCAATAGTTCCGATGAATTATCATTTCACCACCACCAAATCTCATATCGTTTTGAATGGCGGCGCGGTGGAAGAGATAGTCATCGATGAGGGGCTTAATGTAGCCAGTGATTATCCCTTCAAAGGCAACACCGATGTTAATAAACTTAAAGCATTAGTAGAAACGCACGGCCCAGAGAGAATAGCTTTCTTGCGGTTAGAAGCGGGAACTAATCTCATCGGGGGACAACCTTTTTCCCTGGAGAATATGCGTGAAGTAAGCGGTGTGTGTAAACAAAACGGAGTTTTAGTAGTACTTGATGCCAGTCTTTTAGCAGATAATCTTTACTTTATTAAAGTACGGGAAGAACAATGCAAAAATATGAGCATCAGGGAAATTACTCGTGAAATGGCTGATCTCTCGGACATAATCTACTACTCCGCCCGAAAACTGGGCTGTGCTCGTGGTGGGGGGATATGTACCGATGATAAGGACTTATATTTGAAAATGCGCGAACTTTTACCCTTGTATGAAGGGTTTCTTACTTACGGCGGGATGTCGGTGCGTGAAATGGAGGCTTTGACTGTCGGTCTCGAAGAAACTATGGACGAGAACATGATCAACCAGGGACCTCAGTTTATTGAATTCATGGTTGAGGAACTTCTGAAGAAGGGAGTACCGGTGGTGACTCCTGCAGGTGGTTTGGGCTGTCATATTGACGCCATGGCTTTCCTAGAACATGTACCTCAAACTCAATACCCGGCCGGAGCACTGGGGGCGGCTCTCTATATAGCAAGCGGTGTTCGAGGAATGGAAAGAGGAACTATGTCTGAACAAAGAGATGAAAATGGAGTTGAACCTTTGTCAAATATGGAGCTTTTACGTTTGGCTATGCCGCGTCGGGTCTTTACGTTATCTCAGGTCAAATATGCCGTTGACCGCATCGGATGGCTTTATGAGAACCGTGATTTGATTGGCGGATTAAGATTTGTGGAAGAACCCAGGATCTTGCGTTTCTTCTTTGGCAGATTGGAGCCGGTTTCAGATTGGCAAAGCAAATTGGTAGCAAAGTTCAAGACCGATTTCGCCGATAGTCTATAACATTGGTATTAAACAATCCGATCACTGAGCATAGAAAATCAAAGCTTAATTAGAGGAGAATAAATATGTTAGGAACCATCGTCAACACTGGCGCAATTATCCTGGGTGGGGCTATAGGTCTCCTTTTTGGCAACGCCCTGCCGGAAAAAATGAAATCAACCGTAATCCAGGGGATAGGCCTGGCTGTGCTTTTGATCGGAGGGAGTATGGCATTAAAAACCAACAATGCACTGGTTGTAATTGCTTCTCTGGTAATCGGAGGAGTTATTGGCGAGCTCATCGATATTGAATTAAGACTAAAAAATCTGGGTGCCTGGATGGAGAGTAAAGTGGCCCGGGGCGAAGATGGACGCTTCACCCGGGCTTTCGTCAGTACCAGTTTAATCTTTTGCGTCGGGGCTATGGCTATCATGGGTTCTATCGAGGATGGTCTCAGAGGAAATCATACCATCCTGTTTGCCAAATCGATGCTTGACGGCATAACCGCCATTGTATTCGCTTCATCAATGGGGATGGGGGTATTAGCTTCGGCCATTCCGGTATTGTTATACCAGGGAGCCATAACTCTGGCGGCCGGTTTATTACAGGGGACGCCGCAGGTCATAATCACTGAGATGAGCGCCACCGGCGGGTTATTGATCTTCGCCATCGGTTTAAATATTCTGGAAATCAAAGAAATTAAAGTGGGCAACCTGATGCCGGGGATTTTTGTGGCCATTCCGTTAACCATTCTTTTTGCGAAGCTCGGTTTGGGATAAGATAGGAACGCCGGGCGTTCCTTTTGGGTTCGCCAGGCTCCAGCCTGGCTGTCAATCGTGGCCGGGCTAGAGCCCGGCGTTCTCAGTTAATCCGTTCGGTTCGTCATTTTCCCGAAAATGACATGGGGACGCGGCATTCGCTTGCGCTCAAGCGACTTCCCCAAGTCATTTTTGTGGCTGTATCTCAGTCGGGCGTTTTTCCTGGGTTC
>JBLMZW010000183.1:0-5705 GCA_050259035.1 Chitinophagales bacterium
ACGCCGGAAATAGTAAAAGAAGTGGAGGCCCTCTCTGAAAATGACACATTTACAGACCGGTTGGTTTCGGCATGGGCATTAAGAAGTTACTATCACAAGGCCGGTATGAACGATAAAGCCGATGAGATGTTGAAGTACATAAAAGAAAACGCCCCTTACTGTGCCCCATTGCAGCGATTGGCGTTATCGTCGCCGGAAGGTTAGTGTTTACCCGGATACAATGGCATGGTCAAATGCCTATGGCTAGTACAGAAGAGTATAAATTGAGTAATACAATTACTGGAGATGGAGGGGAGAAGGATGAAAAAAGTAATTGCCGGGATAGCGGGGTTATTGTTGTTGTTTCTTTTGTTTTCTGGGGTTAGCTATGCGATTTCTCCAATAGAACAAGCTAGAATTTGTGCAGAGGAAAACTTACCAGAATCGCTAAACATAGTCACCCCAGATTTTAAAGATTACGGCTTTAAGTCTATGGACCTGGCCAAGGGGGCTAAATTGGGCGATCCTCTCGACAATTATGTGATTCCAATTAAAGACTTTGATGGTTCTAGGACTATTGAAGAACAAATGCAGCCGACAGCCTTTTATGCGTTCCCGGTACAGGATGAAGATAATAACTCGGTATGTGATTTAACAGTTTATTTAAGGAATGGGGAGTGGACCTGGGTAGATGTTGGAGGAAGCTTAAACAGAGATATCGAGGAAGTATCCAAGGATAATGGAATAGAACTAAAGGATAATATCATCTTGAGGTCTAGTGTAGGAACAGTTGTTATCGTTACGAAGGATGATAAAAATTACTGGTATAGCCCACATTTGAACTACTCAACAGTTGGAGTAAAAGCTCAAGAACTTGTTTCGATGGACTTATTAAGTAAACTTCTTATTGAACGACAAAAAGAATATCAAGAAGCCGTTAAGGATAACGAAGGGTTAAGTCCTTATAGTCCAGCAAAAAAGACTACTGGTGTATTTGGTCCAATGAGCCCCATACCGTTCAACCAAAAAGGTGTACTTAGCAGGCTAAATAACTATTTGTCATTTTACATTTTAAATAAAAAGTAAATGGTGAAACGTGAAAGGTGAGACGTAAGACATTTAAATTGAAACCTTCGGCCTTCGTTTACTTGTGTTAATAATACTCCATGCGCCAGGCTTCGCCTGGCTATTTGCTGCCAGGCTGGAGCCTGGCGAACCCAGTGAAGTTCCGAACTGTATTCCTGCCGGGCTGGAGCCCGGCGATCCCAGCGGGTGTCCCCAGTATTCATAGGCGGGGGCCAAGCAGCTGACGAAGCGACATTCGACGAGCCACTACAACACCCGGCACAGCTGAGACCAATTTCCAGCGGCGGGTTAGGGCAACTGGATGTTGGCCTACCTGCCATTACTACACGGATGTAGTGTTGGCAGGTCGCCCGCCGCCGGCGAAGCAAACCGCTGGTGTTGTAGGTGAGGAGACCAGGAGAGAGTGGCTGTTTTGACCTGGCCGGGACGAGACCGGGGCCAGGCTGGAGCCTGGCGAACCCAGTTAAGGGCTGTGAGACGTGAAGCGTAAGACGTAAGAAGTAAGAAGTAAAAAGTGAGACGCCTTTATATTTAACCTATAACTTCCTTGGCCAGGCTGGAGCCTGGCGAACCCAGTTAAGGGCTGTGAGACGTGAGACGTCAGAAGCCGCCACGTTTAACGTTTCACTTTTAACCTTTAACTAATAAAACATGTATCATTAATAGTAGTGAAACAGTGAAGCAAGTGAGGCGTATGTGTAATGGAATCCAGGATGGTCGGTATTATGCTCTATAATGATGTTGAAGTATTGGATTTTGCAGGGCCTTTCGAGGTTTTTTCCATTGCCGAGCCTCAGGGGGGTGAAGCCCCTCCGTTCAAGGTGGTGACCATTTCAGAAACCGGCAGTCTGGTTTCAGCCCGCAACGGGCTTAAGATCCAGCCGGACTATGGAATTGCGGATGCACCGGGCCTGGACATCCTGATTATTCCTGGCGGGCCCGGGTTCTATGAAATCGAAACCCGCAACCAAAGGGTGATTGATTGGATTGCTGATCAGGCTGGCAAGTTAGACATGGTAGCATCCGTTTGCACGGGGGCGTTTTTGCTGGCCAAGGCCGGGCTTCTTAAGGGGAGGAAGGCTACCACTCACTGGGCGCATCTCGAACGGTTGGCGAGTCAATATCCCGACATTACAGTCCTGCGAGATATCAAATTTGTTGATGAAGGTTCGATCATAACCTCAGCCGGGGTCTCTGCCGGCATAGACATGTCGCTTTACCTGGTCAGTAAACTAGTAGGAGAACAGGCCGCTATTAACACCGCCCGGCGTATGGAGTACACTCCGTCTGGTAAACCCTAAAAGAAGAAGGCGGAAGAATCCCAGAGAGAAGAGAGAACTATGGATACGCGGGTCATTTTCCGATCCCTGGATCATAAAAATTACCGGTTGTTTTTTAGCGGCCAGGCGGTTTCACTGATCGGTACCTGGATGCAGATGGTGGCCATGAGCTGGCTGGTATATAGATTGACCAACTCGGCGTTTCTATTGGGTTTGGTGGGTTTCGCCAACCAGATTCCGTCACTGCTTTTGACCCCATTTACCGGGGTGGTAGCCGACCGATTCAACCGGCATAAAATCCTCATCGTTACCCAGACCTGCGCTATGGTCCAGGCCTTAACTCTGGCCCTGCTTACCCTGACCAATACTGCCCGTATTGAGATAGTTATTTTATTAGGTTTCATCCTGGGAGTAATAAACGCCTTTGACGGCCCGGCCCGGCAATCCTTTGTAGTGGAAATGGTTGAACGGCGGGAAGACCTGCCAAATGCCATCGCACTGAACTCATTCCTTTTTAACGGGGCCCGGCTGGTGGGGCCGTCGATAGCCGGGGTTTTAATTGCATCTATTGGGGAAGGTGGCTGCTTCCTGGTCAATGGGTTGAGCTTTATTGCGGTGATTGCCGCATTACTGGCCATGACAACCACCTATAGCCTTAACAAAATCGAACACCCGCCCTTCTGGTACCATTTCAAAGAGGGATTGCACTATGCTTATTCTGATCGTAGGATTCGCAACATCCTGCTTCAAATCGCTATTGTCAGTATTGCGGGTTATTCTTACTCAACGTTAATGCCAATCGTAGCCAAGCAGGTTCTGCACGGGGGTGCCCATACCCTGGGCTACCTTCTGGGCGCGGCCGGATTCGGTGCAGTTTCAGGCGCGATCTATATGGCTAGCCGGACCAGCCCGAAAGGGGTCGAAAAAATCATACCGTTTGCTCCGGGCCTCTTAGGCCTCAGCCTGATCGCCCTGTCTTTCTCCCATCTGTTCCCGGTTTCTCTGGTCATTATGGCGGGGGTTGGTTTCAGCATGATGCTGCAAATGTCGTCCAGCAATACATATCTTCAGACCACGGTGGAGGACGAAAAACGCGGCCGGGTCATGAGCCTTTATACCTTGTCTTTTATGGGTATGGCTCCCTTCGGCAGCCTGGCCTCCGGTACCATGGCACACCATATCGGAGTACTGAATACTCTAATGATCGGGGGAGTGGTTTGCCTCTTGAGTTCCTTTATTGCATTCAACCTGAGCAGGGGAGTAGCCTCCAAGGCTTAAAAAGGGAGTGGTAACACTACCTCAACTCTTTTCGTCTGAATCAGGATATGAAGTTTAATTTGGGCGAAATATTAAAAGAGAATATTTGCAAACGTTAGTATACAATGGAATTAAATATGATATGAAAAATAGAATAATTTCAAGTGGAAATTTGCCACATCAAAAACTTGGTGAGGTAGACTAATGGATTTACCGTTAGGAAAAAGTTTTCACCCCCAAAATGCCAATCCGCAATGGCTCGTTCGGATTTGTGGGCAGCCCGGTGAATTTGAGATAGAATTTCAAGTTCTGAACTGGGTTCTTATTATGAATGCCCTTGTAGGTGTCTTGCTGACTATAGAGAATCTCCTTCTTCAGATTCCAGCACCGGCCGCCGAAGGCACCCTCGGGATAACCGCTATTTGTCTGGTCGGCTACTATCTGGTCCGCATCAAGAAAATATTCTCGCAAGCAATAGCGCCTCTCATATATATATTCTTTCTTCTTCCGGTAACCTTTATCTGGTTCTCCAGTGACGGACTGGAGGGAGCAATGCCTTACTTCTACATTCTGCCTATATTGGCTGGCGTATCAATCATGCATGGCTGGACCCGACGGATTGTTTTGTCAGCCACCATTATTCATTTGTTCGCACTCATTGTCATAGAAAAATTAATTCCCCAAATGGTTTCCCCTTACCCATCCGATTTTGCGCGGTGGGTTGATACTCTGGTTGGCGTCGTATATGCAGTATGTTATGGGTTGGGATATATTAAAATCCTGGTGTATAACCTGGACCAAAGGCGTGAGTCGATAGAACAATTGATAAACAACATTCTTCCCAAGTCAATTGTGGAACGCCTCAAGAATGCGCCGGGTGATCCAGCCAACAAACTGCTGACAAAACAGATAATGGATGCTTTTGCCAAGACAATTGACTATAAGGATAACTATACTAAGGGACATTCCTCTAGAGTCGCAGAATACACTTGTTTAATAGCGGATAAAATGGGATGTTCCGAAGAACAGCTGGATGAATTCCACGACATCGCACTTCTCCACGATATCGGGAAAATTTCAATTCCTGACGCAGTATTGAATAAGACCGAAGTACTTTCGGATGAAGAATGTTTATACATAAAACAGCACGCCATTACTGGATACGATATATTATCGAAAATAAGCCTTTTCCCAGATCTAGCATTAGGTGCGAGATACCATCACGAACGGGTGGATGGTACAGGATATCCCTCTGGGCTGACGAAAGACGAAATACCGATGGTTGCCAGAATCATCGCTGTAGCTGACACATTCGATGCCATGTCTTCCACCAGGCCTTATCGGAAACAGCTTCCTATTGATGCCGTTATTGAAGAATTGAAACGGGTAGCAGGATTTCAATTAGATGCGGAAATGGTTGAAATCATGATTTCACTGGTTAACGAAGGCAAAGTTCAATATGACTTGCTAAATTAAACAATAGGGTAATAATCTTCAGACCACCGTGGATGAGGAAAAACGCGGTCGGGTCATGAGCCTTTATTCTTCTAGGGATGGCCTACTTCAGCAGCCTGGCCCACCATATCCGAGTACGGCATACCCTCATGATCGCCGGAAACCATTGCGTCATCCATTTACCACATCCCACAGCGGAAAGGTTGCCTCGAAGCCGTAAACAGGGGGTCTGCCTTGTTTATCCCACCCTTTGTCCATCCTTTAATTCCTCAGTTAATTTTTCTAACAAGATGCTGGAAGGAAAAACCATAAAAATGGAGAATTCATCCAATGGAGACTTGCCCGCTTCATGGATTGCACTCGTGAATAATGGCGGGGCATGCCATAATAAAGATATCTCACACAAGCAAAAGGAGAAGTCGTATGCGTCCTGTAAAGTCTGAAGATATTGAAGCATTAAGTGAACTTATGACCGAGGGCTTCATAAATGATCCCAAGAACGGCTATCAGTTAAGAGACCTTGAACGAAAGTATTTTATCCTCAAGACTGCGGTTATGAACCAGCTGCGGGGCTTTATGGACGACGGGGATGTTTATACCCTCGATAATTGCCGGGGCCTGGTCATAGGCTATGACAGCCGAAAGATT
>JBLMZW010000184.1:0-7345 GCA_050259035.1 Chitinophagales bacterium
TACCGATTAGAAGCATAACCACTTTCATAGCCAGAACACCGCAGGCTAATCCGACCGGTATTCCAACTAAGCTCATAATGGCCGCTTCCTGAAAAACAATTTTGCGGATCTGGCCCGGAGTGGTCCCCACACAGCGCATCAGGCCGAATTGCGAAATCCTTTCCATAACTGATATATTGAACGCGTTGTAAATAACCGCCACCGTACAAAGCATAACCAGGAGAGCAATAAAGCCTACCATCTTGGTCAACCCGTTATTGACCGTACCGTCAGAACTCTGGGCTGATATCCGCAACAGGCTGTCGTTATATGTTATCGGATAACTCCAGGTGCCGTTTAGCTTCTGAAACTTCTTTAGGCCCACCTTTTGGGCTATGGCCTCCGCCTGCCCGGTAGCATTAATTACTGAAGCTGTTTTGATAAACACATCATAAGATTGGTTGGCAGCCAGAGCCTGGCGATCTAGAAATACGAACCCACTGGTAACATAGTTGCGGGATGTTTGGATGCGAGCCCGGCTTAGCCCCACCAGCGTATATTCGCTTTCTGCCTTCTTGCGGAATACCTCTTTGCCGTTCCACGAATAATCCTCATTGGGAACCCGGTTATACCCGCTGTACCAGAAACCCACCTCCAGCTTAACCTTCTCCCCCAGCTGAGGACGACTTGGCATCTGCTCCCAGGCCCCATAGTCTAACATCAATTCTCCCGGGCTGGCGGGCGCCCGCCCCTGCTCCGGGCGAAGCGAAAACAACGAAAACGACTCCGAATCACAGGCCGTTAGATAGACATAACGGCAGGGAGGGATCTTAGGATCCCCGGCCCGTTCTTGATTGCTTAGCCGGGTAAGGATTACACATCCTTCCTCAGAAGTAACCGCAGCCCGTGATATGCCCTTGGAACTGGTAATACCATTGACCAGGGTTCCCTTAACCCCGTTGTACTGGGCGTAATAATCCCCGTTATTCTCCGCTGTTTTACCTATTTGGTATTCCCGTAATCCCACCATCATGGTCCCCATCCCGGAAATCAAGGCCACGGATAGGATTATACCCACGATAGTAAGAATTGACCGCCTCTTTTGCCCTTTCAGGTAGCGGAAAGTAATGTCTCTGAACTTCACGCCTGTACCGCCTCGCTTTCCACTGCCCCATCTTCAATGGCAATGATGCGGTCGGCCTGGGAAGCGATATTAATATCATGGGTAATCATTACCACTGTTTGGTGATATTTATCCACCGACAGCCTTAATAAATCCACAATCTCCTGCCCGTTCTTGCGGTCCAGGTTCCCTGTCGGTTCATCAGCCAGGATAATAGCCGGATTATAAACCAGGGCCCGGCCGATCGAAACCCGCTGCTGCTGCCCCCCTGAAAGTTCGGATGGGAGATGATGTCGACGGTCCAAAATCCCCAGAACCTCCAATAGCCCGTTAACCCGGGCCTTGTCTACTTTTTGTCCATCTAACAAAAGCGGCAGGGTTATGTTTTCCTCGGCAGTCAAGACCGGCATCAGATTATAGAATTGAAATACAAAACCGATCTTTCTTCTGCGAAAAACCGTAAGGTCTTTTTCTTTCATGCTATAGATATCCGTACCGTCAATAATAACCCGGCCGGAGCTGGGCTCATCCACTCCTCCCAGAAGGTGCAGGAGAGTACTCTTGCCTGATCCGCTGGGGCCGATAATAGCTACAAACTCCCCCTGCTCAATAGATATATTCACGTCATTCAAAGCATCGACCCTGGTCTCCCCCAGGCCGTAACTTTTACATAAATCAATGGTTTTAAGAATCTCCATAGTAATCCTCCTCACGCTGGTATTCATTACTAGGACACGCCGGATATTCAAATTGTGACAAGCTGGAAGAAACAGTCCCACGAAGAGGGGGCAGATAATGAAAAGAGCAAGGCAAGGAAGGTAAATAGGGACTAAGACAGGTTAGCCTCGAACTACCTCTTTCAGATACAGAAAAACCAGCGGCTGACCGCTGGTTTTAATATCAATTTATTATTATTCGGGCTTGGCCTTAATTCACGAGGCGATATGGTAATCCTCGTAATGCGAGAATTCCATCGAGAAACCGGCCCGGCCCTGGGTAAGTGAGCGCAGAACCGTCGAGTAACCGAACATTTCCGCCAGAGGTACACACCCCCTGATAATCTGGGTGTTATTAATCATCTCCATAGAACTCAGCCTGCCCCGGCGATTGTTGATGTTGCTGATTACATTCCCCGTGTACTCCTCAGGTGAGGTAATCTCCAGCTTCATCACCGGTTCCAACAGATGTGGTCTGGCCTTCTTAAGGCACTCCCGGGCTGCCATCCATCCGGCTGTTTTAAAGGCCATTTCCGATGAATCGACCTCATGGAAAGATCCATCCAGGAGGATTGCCCTTAAATTCACCACCGGATAACCCTTCACAACGCCCTCTTCCAATGCCTGCTTGATCCCTGCCTCAATGGCCGGGATATATTCCTTCGGGATAGCTCCGCCGGTGATCTTATTAACGAATTCATAACCCTCAGCCGGCTCCAGACGCAGAACCACATGTGCGAACTGCCCTTTACCTCCGGTCTGCTTTACGAACCGGGTTACATGCTCGGCGCTGGTGGAAATCGTCTCCTTGTATGCCACCTCAGGCTGCCCAACATTAAAATCAACCTTATATTCACGGGCCAGACGCTCCGCCACGATTTCCAGATGCAATTCGCCCATCCCTGAAATCAAGGTTTGTCCGGTTTCCTTATTATATGAAAGCTTAAATGTTGGGTCCTCTGCCGAAATCCTGGCCAGGGCCTCGGAAATCCTGCTTTGATCAGACTGAGTCTTCGGCTCAATGGCAATATGAATAACCGGCTCCGGAAATTCAATTGACTCCAACAGGATCTGATGGTCTTCCAGGCACAGGGTATCTCCAGTCCCTATATCCTTAAGCCCTATAACCGCCACTATATCGCCCGCCGCAACTTTATCCACCTCTTCCCGGTGATTGGCATGCATCCTTAAGAGGCGTCCCATGCGTTCCTTCTTCTGTTTGGTGCTGTTGAAGATATAACTGCCGGCATTGATGGTGCCGGAATATACCCGAATGAATGCCAGTTTCCCTACATGCTTGTCGCTGGCAATCTTGAAAACCAGAGCGGAAAAAGGTCCACCAGTCTCCGGCCTGACTTCTGCCATCTCGCCGGTTTCCTGACCTGGCTGCAGATCCAGAGGCGAAGGCAGGTAATCAACCACCGCATCCAACAAAGTCTGTACTCCAATATTGCGGTACGAACTGCCACACAATACCGGAACCACATTTCCGGCAATGGTATTACGCCGAATAACCTGTATAATCTTTTCGTCGGAGAGGCTTACATTACTGAAATACAGTTCCAATAGTTCCTCATCAGTCTCAGCCAGACTTTCCAGCATTTCCATCCGGCGGCTGTCTGCCTCTTCCAGATACTGCTCCGGAATATCACTTACTACTATCTCATCACCTAATTCACCTGCAAAAGTATAAAACTGCATGGTTATCAGATCAACAATACCGGAAAAGTGTTCATCCTTAAAGACCGGCAGATTCACCACCAGAGGCTTTGCCCCCAGCCGATTCTTTATCTGATCCACTACTGCGTGAAAATCCGCACCCACGGCATCCATTTTGTTTATATAGGCTATACGGGGGACCATATACTTATCAGCCTGTCTCCAGACCGTCTCCGATTGAGGTTCCACTCCGCCCCGGGCACAAAAAATCACTACCGCGCCGTCAAGAACCCTGAGACTCCGTTCCACCTCGGCCGTGAAATCCACATGGCCGGGGGTATCAATTATATTGATGCTGTGTCCCTTCCAGGTGCAGCGAGTAGCGGCGGAATTAACCGTAATTCCCCGTTCCTTCTCATAAGGCAGGTAATCCATCACACTCTCGCCATCGTGGGTCTCGCCAATCCTGTGAGTTAAACCGGTATAATACAGGATCCGCTCGGTGGTGGTGGTCTTTCCCGCATCGATATGAGCGATTATTCCTATGTTTCTTAAGTGTTCTAAACTGTTCAGCATCTGACTCTCCTCTTCTTAAGACAAAAATTAACGGCAACACATGCGAGTGATGCCGATATCTTCAGGTTCTAACCAATTTCGTTGTGAAAAAGTAATTAGGCACCCAAAATAAAAGTATAGGCTCTCTGGCAACGTTTGTCAAACCTTTTTATGGATCAATGCAAAAGAGCCAGCTGGTGTAATTCCAGTTGACTCTTATTACGCGATTAAACCCGATTCTCGTTATTTCCAAAATCTAAGTTGCCCTAATTTTCAGCCTACTCCTCTGTTATATTAGGTTCCCGTTGTTAGTCTTATCCTTTTCCTTTACCACATTGGCCTCATCAATTACCGCCTTCAAGATCCAGTTGCCGGCACCGATACTTGGTACAGTTAACTTGACCTTTCCTTTGCTGGTTTTACCGATTTTTAACGCGGCCACGCTGCGGGTTCCGATCTTTACGTCACTTCCGGGTACACCGAGATCCGTAACATAATAGGTCACTTCGCACTTCCCAGCTGGGGCTCCCCCCTTGTTATTTACTATATCCTGAATGGTCACCTCAGCACCCGACTCCAGGGTACCGGTTACCGTCGGCATTACGGAGAAAGCCAGATCAGGATACTGTATGACCGGGGTAGCCATACTCCAGTTGTTCCATTCATCGCTTTCGGTTACCAGATGACTGCCGTCGGCAACCACCAGAAGATAAGCGTTATCCCCGGTCAAATCGGCAGGTAAGACCACCGATAGGCTTATTTTCTTGCTTTTGTTGGGTTTTAAGGCGGATAAAGCCTTGGTTCCAATACAGTTTTCCGGGTGTTCGTTTTCCGAGGCTTGCAGATATACTTTAACGTCAGATTTACCTGAAACGGCAAGGCCCTGGTTTACTACCATAAAGGATATCTTGGCTTTGCCGCCGGGATAGATGCCTCCGGTTACCTGAAGCGAATTAGTGACAAGATCCGGTAAAGAATTGGGGCCAATCGGAACCTCCTCCTTGACAACCCCGGCGGATTCCAACTCTACCCCGTTTACCGTTACCACCTTAATCTGATAAGTTCTCCCGTTAACCAGTCCGGTAAAGGCGTAACTTAGCACTCCTTTATCCACATCTATTGCCTCGCCGTAGTCCCCACCATCGGGCTTTATGTATAAATGTATTTTAGCCAGATTGCTACTGGTCGGATCGGTCCAGGTCACACTAATTTCACCATCGCCAGGTGTTAGTTTAAGCCCTGTGACTTCTGCCGCGGGTCTGCTCTCATCATCCAGGATTATAACCACCGCTTCGGCCGGGGTTCCCAGAGTGACTCCACCCCCCGGGTTATCCAGGCATACCGTAAAGGTTTCATCATTTTCCGTTTCTACGTCATTAATCAATGGTACCCTGATTACCGCCTCCGTCTGTTGATCCTGGAATACCAGAGTACCGGAAACCGCGGTGAAGTCTTGGTCCGCGATAGCATCGTACTCCCAGGCACAGTAATCAACTGTAACTCTTCCACAGTCCCCCTCGATACGCTTAACATTCAGCAAGACATCCCCTTCATTCTCATTGGCAAAGTATATCCCCTCTTGAAACAGGATTGAGCCCGGGGAACCTGCAATATCATTATCTGTTATCTCGATTCTAATCGAATCCTGACTGCCAATTACAGCCCCAGTACTTGGCTTCGTGATATTGAGGGTGAAGGTTTCCAACGTTTCTCCACGGTTATCATTGATTATGGGTATACTGATGGTTTTGCTGGATTCCCCCTCACTAAAAGTAAGGGTTCCTTTAGTGGTGGTATAGTCTGACCCAGCGGTTGCGGTTCCATCAACGGTATAGTAATTAACAGTTACTGTTCCGTCCCGGCCGCATTTCCGATTAACGGTCACTGTAACCTGTCCACATGCTTCGTTTACTCCAAAGGCTGACCCGTCAAAATTTAAAATCCCCGGAATATAGGTGGCATTAGTTAAAATAGATACGTTGTTGCTACCTGAATTGGTAACCGCCAGATCGCTTTTGCCGTCGCCATTGAAGTCGGCAGTAGTAATACCTTTGGGCTCAGTCCCTACCACAAATTGAACACGGGACTCAAATGATCCATCTCCACGGCCCGCCAAAATTGATGTTACGTTCTCAGATGAATTCGTAGCCGCCAGGTCTATGTTACCATCCCCGTTGAAATCGCCTGATATTAAATCTATGGGAGTAAACCCTGATGGACATTGTCTCTGGGTCGGGAAGGTACCGTCTCCATTGCCTAATAAAATCATAATATCGGCCCAGTTGGTATCGGCAGCCGCCAGATCCATTTTGCCATCCTTATTGAAATCCTCCGCTACTATGCCCGCCGGATAATTGCCTATAGGGTAATCTGTTTTGGTTGGAAACGCACCGTTTCCATTGCCGAACAGAATCGATATATTATTGGAATAGCGATTTGTTACCGCCAGATCTAGCTCGCTATCACCATTAAAATCAGCCGTTGTCAAGTGATAGGGGGCATCTCCAACCGAATAATAATTAGCAATATTAAAGCTGCCATCCCCATTGCCCAGTAAAATCGCTACGTTGTCTGAATTGGTATTCGCTACAGCCAAATCCCATTTGAAATCTCCGTTAAAATCTCCTGCGGTTAATCCCTGTGGATCAGTTCCTATTACATTGCAGCTGATTGCTGAGGTAAAAGCACCTTCGCCATTGCCCAACAGAATTATTACGGTATTAGTATTATCAGAACTTTTATTTGTCATTGCTATATCAAGCTTGTTATCTCGGTTAAAATCCTTTGCGATTATATCGTAGGGCTGGGCGCCAGCCGTGCACGCTGCGTTAAAGGTACCGTCCCCTGTATTTAATAGAATTGATACACCGCCGTTGAATTGGTCTGTACCTGTATTGGCTATTGCCAGATCAATTTTGCCATCTTTGTTGAAATCACCGCTGGTTGTAGCCGTTAGGTTCGTTCCAACTGAATAGGGGGCTGCATTAGTAAATGATAACGGATATGCTGCGTTGGCTATCGTACATCCCCAGCCCAGCCCGGCTACTAAGGCTAAAAGGCCAACAAAAAATCCAACCCCAACGGTTACTGCCTTAAACGCTTTCATCCCTTAACCTCCTTGTATGTAAATACTGGTCAACTTTCCTTCTCCTCTATTTCTACCTTCTCTTTCTGATTCCTTCCTCTACCGGAACGCTTTGTCAGCATTTCAAAGCACCAAAAAGAGCCAGTGGGTATAAACCAGCTGATTTTTGTTACACGGAGTTAAAGGTTAAAGGTGAAAGGTGAGACGTAAGACGTAAAAGGCCTCCAC
>JBLMZW010000185.1:0-3871 GCA_050259035.1 Chitinophagales bacterium
GGTTCAGAAAATAGTCATGGAGATTGAGAATGTAAGGGATTTAGTTACCAGAATGGCTGATAAAAGTATGAAAGCGGCCTCTAATGCGGAGTCGATTGGGACAATGGCATTGCAGGGGTCAGGGGCCATCGAGGAACAGAAAAGCCAAATGGAATCTAATCGCCGAGTAATTGATGATATGCGAAATGCTATCGAGGAACTGCAGCAGAAGAGCGAACAGATAGGGAACATAATGCAGGTCATTACGGATATAGCTTCACAGACGAATTTGCTGTCACTGAATGCTTCGATTGAGGCTGCCAGAACCGGAGAACAGGGCAGAGGATTTAATGTAGTTGCGCAAGAGGTACGTAAGCTGGCAGAGGAATCGGCTCGTTCCGCTTATGAGATCGGGCAGCTGGTGGCCAATATTCAAACCAGTATAACTCAGGTGGTTAACGAAACCCGTGCTGCTAATCGGGCGGTACTTGAACAGGAAAAAGCTATGGATGAAAGCTTACAGGTTATTGATAAGGTCAGTAATAATTTTAAATCCATAAGTCATGATATGAGTAATGTATCAAGCCGCTGCCAGGGGATAGTTGGTGCTGTTGATGAAGTAACAACCGCTATTCAAGGGATAAGCGCTGTTACGCAGGAGAATTCCGCAGGTTCGGAAGAGATGTCTTCCACCGCTGAGGAACAGTCAGCTTATATGCAGTCACTTAATGGTTTAGTGGACGAATTCGATACTCTGTTGAAGAATTTAAAAAGCACGATCGGCAAGTTCCGTACTGTTGATTAGTATTATTTTATTTGATTTCAGGGGAGGAAGTTGAATGGGATCAATACACCAGGAGATCCAAACCATAACTCGAAGTTATAAGATAAGGACGATGATAATCGCATCTATAATAGCTGGTATTACGATGGGACCGGTTTGTGCCTACATGGGTAATGCCATGGATCTTCCAGGACTTTTAAAAGCCTTTTTCTGCGCCTGGTTAGCAGGGATAGTAGTCGGATTTGTATCAACCACAATGAATGCCAGGAAATTTATCGCTCCCACCGGGGTCCTGGTTGAGAACGCGGAGTTGATTGCTCAGGGCGATTTAAGACCGGACATAGATGATACCCAGTCAATGGGACAACTGGGATTGATGCGCGATCAGTTTAATTTTATGGCCAGTGAGCTAAGGGCGGTAGGTACAGAAATAAGGAACGCCGGAGGACAGTTGGGACAGTCGACCGAAGAAGCAGTAAAACTAGCCGACAACACTTTTAGAAGCATCAGTGCCATGGCCAGTGCTATAGGACAGATTGCTACCGGAGCTACCAATCAGGCGATTGAAATGCAGGAAACATCGAAGTCTGTTGGTGAGATGACTCAATTGGTGGAGGAGATAGCTGACAGTTCATCACTGGTTGCCGCTAATTCAAAAGAAACCGAGGATATAGTGGAAGGCGGACTTAGAAGTTCGAATTTCCAACGCGAGAAAGTAGCCGAGTTAATGGGATCCATCAAAAAAGTAGCCAGTTCAACCGGTGAACTGCAGGAAAAATCTACTCAAATAGGTCAAATCGTAGACGTCATTACTGATATTGCCTCTCAGACCAACCTTCTGGCATTAAATGCCGCTATAGAAGCAGCCCGGGCTGGCGAGCAGGGGAGAGGATTCGCCGTAGTGGCCGAGGAAGTAAGAAAATTGGCTGAGGATACGTCTTCAGCGGCTAATAGAATATATGGCTTAATCGAAGAAATCCAGGTGGGTACCGAACACGTGGTAAACAATATGGTGGAAGCAGGCAAGGTATTCGAAACTCAAACCGAAGGTGTATACAATAACGAGAAATTACTTCTGAATATGAAAGAACGTTTTATACCAGTCAATGAAGAGGCCAAACAAATTGCTGCTGCCAGCAATGAAATCATGGTTGGAGTAGAGTCAATTTCCAGGGAAGTTGAGAATATTGCGACCGTCAGCCAGGAAACCGCGGCTGCTACTCAGGAAGTCCTGGCCTCCACTGAGGAACAAGAAAGGTACATCGAGAAGATCAGGGCAGCAGTGAATGAGTTTGCTGAAGTCTCAGTCAAGCTAAAAAAGCAGGCCGAAGTCATTAAATTACCGTAGCCTGCTTTTTTTTCTATTTTTTCACCAATTGATTCTGAGCGGAAGCCAACAGCAATTCCACCGGATGTTTCACTTTAGCGTCATATTTATATAGTTTGGTGCCGTGCTTTAACTGAAGGGTGCAGCTTGGACAACAGGTGGCTATGGTTTGAGCTCCGGTCTGGCCGATGGCATCCATTTTTCGCCCCAAAATCTTCATAGAGAGATCATAATGGGTTAAGCTGAAAGTACCAGACCCCCCACAGCATCGGTCTGAGTCGGGCATCTCAACCAGCTGTAATCCCGGAATCGTCTTAAGAAGATCCCGGGGGCTTTGCCTGATCCCCTGGGCCTTGGCCAGATGGCAGGGATCATGGTAGGTCACTTTCATCTCAGTGGTATTTAAGAGATTCTTCTTTACCTCGATAACCTCGGTAAGAAAAACCGTCAAATCTCGAACCTTGGATCCAAATATCTTGATTTCCTCGTCATATCCCTGACCCTCCAACAGGTAATTCAAACGTTTCTCTGAAATAGCGGAAGAACATGAGGCGCAGTCGGTTACGATGTAATCGACATCCAGGGAATTGAATATTTTAAGATTATGAATCGCCAGATTGCGGGCTGTATCCAGCTTGCCATTGGCTATATGGGGAAGTCCGCAGCATTTCATATCTTTGGGAATAATCACATCACACCCTACCCGGGTTAACATTTCAACTGTGGCCTGTGCAACCGACGGGCTGAACATATCGGTTCCGCATCCCAGGAAGTAAGCAACAGTCATTCTTTTCGGTCCCCGGGCCTGGTTATATACCGATAAGGTGCCTCTAGCTGATCTCATCGGGAGGTCTTGAATGATCTGCTCGGCCTTGGGCAGATCCCCGGGGAGAATTTTGGTTAATCCCAGGCTGCGGGCTGCTTTTTGCAGACCGGATTTATTGGCTCCCCACAGGAAGAACCTTCCGGTTTTCAGTAAGCCAGGACGGGTCCAAACCTCGTCGAAAACCAGATCCTTACCCAGGGAAGGATTAGCTTTATATATATAGGAACGAGCCGCCTCGTTCAATTCGTGTATATCAATACCTGAAGGGCAAAAGGTGGAACAGGTTTCGCATTGGAGGCAGTTGCCCAGTTTTTCATATACTTTTTCTTCTGGCTTGACCACACCGTCCCGCAGCATCTGAACCATAAAAACATGACCGCGCGGGGCGGCGGTTTCATTCTTTATCTCAGCGAAAACCGGACATACTGTACGGCAACGGCCACAACGCACGCATTTCTTTATCTGTTCCTTTACTGGCGGCAGTTCTCTAAAATCCATCGATAATTCCTCCCGCTATAAGCTATATAAGCTAGAAGCTAAATAGGCTTATATTTCAACAACCTTAAAAGAGTTTTCCCGGGTTCATTATATTGCTGGGATCTACTGCGGCTTTAATCGCTTTCATAACTTCAACCGCTTCACCATGCTCAATGGGGGCATACTCCCGACGTACGGCTCCAACTCCGTGTTCACCGGTGGTTGAACCCTGCAGTTCAATGGCCAACAGGTGTATTTCATGCACCAGCTGCATAACCTGTTCGACCTCAGACTCGTTTTCAGGATCGATAACCGGTGCGGTATGCACATTGCCGTCACCTATATGACCGTAGTTAACTACTTTAACGCCGTATTTAGAGCCCAGAGCCCTAATTTTCCTTAAGGTCTCCGCCACCCGCGAAAGGGGAACGCTGATATCCTCACCGGCAAAAATGCGGCTTCCATCCGGTCTTACCCG
>JBLMZW010000186.1:0-4908 GCA_050259035.1 Chitinophagales bacterium
AAGAGTAATCAAGACCATCCAGCTCAAGGCCGAATACCCGGAATATATAGCCGTCACACCCGACCAGAAGTATGCCTATATAACCCATCCTCCGACTAATAGGATTTCCGTTATCAATTTGGCTAATAGTACCCTGCTTCGCACTTTTACCTGTCTCGGTCAGCCGGAAGGATTAGCTATGACTTTAGATAACCGCTATGTTTATATAGCCCAGTATGAAAAAAAACGTATTGCTATCTTCAATCGTTCGTCGGGGAATTTCTTAAAGACTATTAATGTTGGCAGAGGTCCCAGGGAAATAGTTATAACGCAAGACGATTAGAGGTAAGAGGTAAAGGTTAGCGGTAAAAAGTAAAAGGTTAAACGCAAGACGTAAGACGTTAGAGGCAAGACCTTTACGTCTTACGTTTCACTTTTCACGTTTTACTTTTATGCCGCATTTGGTATTTATTGGGTGTTCTCAGGGCCTTTCTAAGGCCTCTAAATATTAAAAATAATACTATTCCATCCCCTGCCCTTTTTAAATCAAAATAGGGCACGTTAGAGGTTAAACATAAGACGTTAGACGTAAAATTCCTACTTTTCACTTTTAACGTCTCACTATTTACGTCTAACGTTTCACCTTTCACTTTCCCTGTTCAGTACCTTTTCCAATACCGAACGAAGTTCCTGTAACCCATAGGGTTTAATTATGATATCGTCAAATCCCCAATTGCGATATTCTGCCCTGGTCAAATCATCAGAATACCCGGTGCTGATGATTGCTTTTACCTCAGAAAAATTATCGCGCAATATTTTTATGGTTTCCCGACCGCCCAAACCACCCGGTATGGTTAAGTCGAGAATCACTGCCTGGTAGTCATTGCCTGACTCATAAGCCTTTTCAAACATCTTGACAGCTGCCAATCCATCATCGGCTGTATCAACTTCGTAACCCAGCCTGGTTAGAAATCGATTTAACAAAACGCGTACGTTTTCTTCGTCATCCATTAATAGAATTCTTCCCCCGGCATTATTGCCGATTTCTCTTTCAATAATGACGTCCTTTTCTATTGCTTCTATGGCAGGCAGATATATGTAAAAGCAGGTACCTGTCCCCATTTGGGATTCCACGGTAATGTGCCCGCCATGATCTTTAACAATGGAAAATGCGGTGGCTAAACCCAGACCACTGCCATGTGATATGGTTGTGAAATAGGGGTCAAATATTTTTAACTGATAATCATCCTCCACTATGACTCCGAAGTCATTAATTGCAATACAAACATATTTACCGGGCGCCACGTACGGGGCCATCACGGAGTCAAGCACACAATTATTGACTGTTACTTTTATGCCGCCACATCCCTGGTTGGATTGAGTACTATGCATAACGATATAAGACATTGCCTGCATTATTTGACTTTCATCTCCGCAGACTGGCCAAATGTTTTCTTCTATTGAGAAATCACACGCTATTCCAGTGCCACTGACGCTAAGAGTAACCGTGTCCCGGGCTAGATTATCAACATGTAGGACTCTTTTTTCCGGTGAACCCTTTTTCGCATAGGCTAACAACTGCAAAGTAAGGTTTTTGGCCTCTATTACTGCCTTTTCCGAATTCACCAGAAGTTCTAATGAATTGTAGTCCTGAGCACAGTTCATTTTGGCCAGGCTTAAGTTACCCATAATAACCATAAGCAGATTATTAAAGTCGTGGGCTATGCCACCGGCTAAAGTTCCCAGAGACTCCAATTTGCTTATCCGAAAGGATTCCTCTTCATTGCGTTTTCGATCTGTTATATCTCTTAACGCTACTACATAGCCAATAAGGTTGTTTTCATGATCATTTATACCAGCAGTACTCCAGCTGACAAATATGTTCTTACCATTTTTGAGCGCCAGACTATAGTCTCTGGTAATATTTATTAATTGCGAAAGGTTTAGCTCGTTCGCCACTCCAGTTTGAGGGTCAACCAGTGTTAGCACCTCACTGATGGCTTTGTCTATTGCTTCATCTTTATTCCACTGGGCGAGTTTAGCTGCTGCATCGTTAATAAGTGTAATTTTACCCTCCGGATCTGTAGCTATTACCCCATCGGCTATACTGCGCAATGTAACGGCCAGACGTTCCTTTTCGGCAGCCAGTGCTTTTTCGGCCATTTTAGTATTGGTTACGTCATGGAGCATTTCGATCGCTCCAACCTTTTTCCCATGTTGATCGTAGAGCGGTGCCGCCTTTCCCATCAAGAATGCTCCTCGTCCCTGATATACACTTTGAACAAGGGCTGTAGAATAAACAGTTTCACCTTGCCATTCTATAGTTTCGTATTGTTTTCCTAATGTAGGGTTGGGCTCATTAATAAGATCAATCAAAATAGGTACTTCCTTCTCATAAAATACCCGAGAATAAGCGTGATGACCTTTGCCTATAATATCCTTTTTCTGAACCCCGGTCATATTCTCTACCGCCCGATTCCAGGCTATAACTTTTCCGTCCGCGTCAATAACAAACGCTGCATCCGGCAAGAATTCTATGATATCCAGAAGTCGTCGATTAGAATCAACAAGTTGTGATTCAGTTCTTTTTTGTTTAGTGATATCGGTTCCTACGATAATAAAATGGTTTTCCCCATATAATTCAATGGTTTGTCCTGTAACCAGAAGAGTCTTACATTCGCCCGTTTTAATTCTGACAACAATTTCTCTTTCCAGGATCTGACCGTAACGAATAGCATGTCTAATAAAACTGAAATCAGTATTGGCTACCGGCCACAAATTCATGGATATAGCATCATTACCAATGGTCTCCGCTTTGGAAAAGCCCGTTAATCTTTCAAATGCCCCATTTACGTCAACAAACCGACCGTCACTGGCACGGATTATACATGCAATATTAGGGAGGAAATGAAACAAGGTGGTAAACTGTTTCTCAAATTGATTGTTATCGGTATTTCTAATCTCAGTATTTACATGCTTTATAAAAGCGTAATGATAGTCAGAATTATTGTCATAACCCTGGTTTCGATGTAGATTAACTTCAACTTTTATGGGAAAACCGTTCCGGTGCAGACACTCCAGCTGGAAAGAATACGGTCCTGTTCCAATAGACCCTTGTTTTAAAACCTTCGGATAAGGTTCCAGCACCAGCGATTTTAAACTGGTTTTGTACAATTCCGATTCACTATATCCTAATAACTGTGATAGTGCGGAATTAAATGATATGATCGTTCCCTTGGATGTAAACGCGATAAAGGGAAAAGGGGCCCCTTCCAGGGCCATAGCTAGGTTGGCAAGTTTAAGGTAGTTATCATCAGAATTGAGGGGTTGAATAGCCAATGTGAAATACTCCGATCTATTTCATTCGAAATTCACAATACGGTAAAAGTTCAATATTTGATGAAATTAAGCATATTGATACGATTATCCTTTTTTGCAATCTTAGATTATTGCGACATAATTCGTCATAGTCTGGGAGGAATTTGTTCTAGAGGATAAACTATTGAAATGCAGAACTGGCAGGCAGTACTTTTGAACTAACAAGCCAAAAAAATAATCCAACCTGGTATTTTTAATTATTTTATTTTTGGAATAGAAATTTTACTCACCATTAATCCTGATAGGACAATGAGACCTATATAAAACACCCAGGCTGATGCCCCGGGCCAAACTAAACACAAAAGCCCAATCAGACCTCCGGCAAATGTAATCGGGACCCCAACAAAACTGTCTTTAAGGTTAATAACATTAAAACGTGCCAGACGGTAGGCACCACACAAGATAAACATCAACGATACCAGGATCGTAATCAGTCTTCCATAAGCAATGCCTAATAACGGATTCATAGCCCAAACTAAAACTGACGGAGCCACACCAAATGAAACCAAATCGCAAAGAGAATCCAACTCCTTGCCAAATTCACTGGATACATTCAATTTACGAGCAACCCGGCCGTCCATACCGTCCATAATCACTGCCGCCAGGATAAGAATAGCCGCTGTTCGATAATCGTTTCCGATGGTGTAAATAATAGACAAAGCCCCTAAGGTAAGATTAAGTAAGGTCACTATATTGGGAACATAATTCAATCCGTGAACCTCCCCAAAACAGATAATCCGCCCTTGACCCTGTCACCTGGTTTAATCATCACTTCGACGTTTCTCGGTAAATACAACTCAGTACAAGAGCCAAAACGGATAAGCCCGAATCTTTCGCCAGTTTCAACCATGTCTCCAACACTGGACCAGCAAACTATGCGTCTGGCAATCAAACCCGTGATTTGCACCACCAATATCTTACCCCACCGGGTGGCCAATCCCACAAAATTTCGGGCGTTTAAATCACTGGCTTCCTTACGGTAAGCCGGAATGAAACGTCCGCCCACTTTCTCAACGTATTCCACTGTTCCCTCAACCGGAGCCCGATTAATATGTACGTTAAACAGACTCAAAAAAATACTTACTTTTATGGCCTCCTCATTGAGAAAACGTGACTCGGTTACTATCTCCACCTGCTTTACAACCCCATCGGCAGGTGCAACAATTACCCCATTATCGTCTGGGACTGAACGTTTGGGATTGCGGAAAAAATAAACAACAAAGAAAAACAGGATACCAGGCAGCAAGCACCACCAGTCAGCCAGAGTATAGACGACTAGCGTTATGATAAGAAGAAAAAATAAAAATATCCATCCTTCTTTGGCGACAATATATTGTTTCATACTTCCTCCCACTTCCCAGTCTTCAAATATTCTATCATGTAGGGTTTAATCCTTAAAGACTAATCTGAAAGCCTGACTAAAGAACTGTAAAATCGCTTATGCAACTGATATGCACAACCTGCCAAATTCTTTCCTTACTTTATTCAACTGTTAGGTCCAAGGTAACTCTGGGAAACAGTGTTTCGTCCCTTGCGTTTGGAAGAATATAA
>JBLMZW010000187.1:0-3279 GCA_050259035.1 Chitinophagales bacterium
ATACTATTCAGAATTCTAGCTAAATCACACAAAAACAAATGGAACAATTAATTATTTTAATATAAATAACGGTCGACATGGTCGAACAAGGTTCCTATTTTTAATAATACACGAATTTCCACAAATGACTACCCCAAAATAGGGACCCTTTGTTAGACACCTGACTTGAAACTAGCTAGAATTGAAGCAGATCCTATTTGGTGAATTACAAAAGATTTCGAAGTGGCTTATTTCAACTAATACTCGTTTCTAGGGAGGAAATAATGGGCTTTATAAAGTGCTGGCTGGGAATACATGACCTGGATTTTCAACAGAGTTCACCTGCTGGATCAGGAGGATTACAGACCCGGATCGCCTGCCGCTCGTGTGAGAAGATGTGGAATCTTGAGGGTCTTAGGCTTGAGTATATACCTGGTATGAGAACCGTACTTACTACAGCCAAAGATGGTCATTTATCTAAGAAAGTCCTGGCGGATTTCTGGCTGAGAAATACTCATAGAATGTCCCGATGAGAGTTTTCCGCCCTGCTTCATCCAGTTGTAACAGGCAATTACCCATGATATAATGACCAAGTAAAAATTTTTGCCGATGTGGCTCAGTGGCAGAGCAGCTGATTCGTAATCAGCAGGTCGGCGGTTCAAATCCGCCCATCGGCTCCAGAGAAAGCTAAACCCCTCCTAGGTTGGAGGGGTTTTTATTTTTCCGGGAAAACTAATGTTGGAACCTTATCATTTTTAGGGGTTAAATAATACGACCATATACGTAGAAGGAGTAATAAGTTTTGTCTAGAAACACTCTTGGTACAGCGGATAAAAATAGGTATTATTAATAAGGTTTGATTTTACGCCGGAATAATATTTACTGGAGCTAGCTTAATGTTTCAGCGAAGAATTTTTTTATGTTGCCTGCTTCTAATATTTAGTTTCAGCAATCTTTCCAGTGTATACGCGATTAATAGCAATTCTAATTCAGCGGGCACTGTGGTATATCCTAAAACTACTGGCAAAGCAGTCATCTTAATCGATGCCTCTTCCGGACGGGTTCTCTTCGGGAAAAATGTTCATGAACGCCTCCCTCAGGCCAGCCTGACCAAGATTATGACGGCATTGCTGGTAATTGAAAATGGTCACCTGGACCAGAACGTTACTATATCCTCAAATTCGGCGGGTACCCCGGAGAGTTCGATATGGCTGGAGGTTGGGGAGAAGTTGACACGCAAGCAGCTGCTTTACGCGTTAATGTTGAAATCTGCTAATGATGCGGCGGTAGCGCTGTCATACAGTGTTGCCGGCAGTGAAGAAAAGTTTATAGACCTTATGAACAGTCGAGCCCGGCAATTGGGGATGAAAGACAGCCATTTTGAAAACCCGCATGGTCTACACGCGAAAGGGCATTACACTTCGGCTTACGACCTGGCTCTGCTGACTCGGAAGACCATGAATAGCAAGACGTTTCGCCAGGTGGTGTCTACCAAAACCTATAATATCCCCTGGGTAGGCAATGAATATGATCGTCTGCTTATCAACCACAACCGTTTACTTTGGAAGTATAAATACGCTATAGGGGTTAAGACCGGTTATACCAAAGAAGCGGGAAGCTGTCTGGTTGGCGCTGCCCAAAGAGGTTCAATGATGCTGATTGCTGTAACCCTGAATTCACCGGCTACCTATCAGGATGTGCAACAGATGTTTGACTATGGTTTTGCCCATTACTATAGAAAAACCATAAAAAAAGCAAGCCAGGTATCGATTGATGTTCCCGTACAGAATGGACAGTTAGATAAAGTACAAGCCAGACCGGAGTCTGATCTGGTCATGACGGTTACTGATAAGGAGAAATCCAGTCTTTCTTATAAACTTTATCCTCAGAATCAGATTATGGCACCGGTTAAAAAAGACCAGGTAGTGGGGAAGTGCGAGATTTTTATTGGCAAGCATGCGGTGAACCGGGTTAACCTGGTGGCTTGTAATCCGGTAGCCCCGAAAACGCCGTTTCTAACACGTTTCAAGATAGCCTTTATAGCCGTTATCAAGTTTATCCTCAAGGCACTTCTAGTCGTTGTCTTATGCATTTATATAATAAGATTTATAAACCTCAGACGCCGGCGCAAAAGGAGAACCGCCCTCAGGAGGAAGGTAAAATAGCCTTAAGGTACCTATCTACCCGGTCATCTTAAAGATTAATACTGAAGAATCAGGTTTAATAGCATGATAACAGCCAGCTGGACTTAGTTTTAGCTGGTTGTTTTCTGGGAACGCCGGGCTACAGCCCGGCAGTCAGGCTGGAGCCTGGCGATCCCGGTAGGCCTCCCAACGAAGGCAACAACTTTAACCTCTTACATCTCACGCCTTATTTCTCGCAATTAACCTCGCATGGCAGGAATCCCCTAAAAAATATGGAATAGTAAGAACCAAAGTGAACGGAAAAGGGAGTAAAATGGGAGGCGGTTTTTTGAAAACAATAAGGGTTGCTGGGGCTTTACTTGGGATCACAGTATTAATAGCGGGGTTATTTTGGGGAAATGCACCGGTGCGGGCGGCAGGTCCAGTAGAGTTCGATGTGAGTAATTGCGAGGTGGGGGGCAATTCGTTTAATGTGATTTCCGCTGATTTCAACGGGGATAACGAGCTTGACCTGGCGGGGACTCTTCCCGATGATAGTAAGGCATTTGTTGTGCTGGGCAATGGAAATGGAACTTTTCAGGCGGCGGCAACCTATGCGGTAGGTACCGCCCCCCAGGGCATAACCACCGGCGATTTCAATGGTGACAGCAAGCTTGACCTGGCGGTTGCCAATTCCGGTTCAAATAATGTATCGGTACTGTTGGGCAATGGAGATGGAACTTTTTCGGCGGCGCCGGAAACCCCCGCAGTAGGTACTACTCCCAGGGATATAACCTCGGTTCGTTTCAATAGTGATAATAATGTTGACCTGGCAGTGGTTAATGCCGCTTCCGACAATGTATCAATATTATTGGGGGATGGCGACGGCACTTTCCAAACCGCGTATACCCTTGGAACAGGCAATGGCCCCTGGGGAATAACCGCAGCCGATTTCAATGGCGACAGCAAGCCAGAACTGGCAATATGCAATCGAGCTTCGGATAACGTATCTATATTAAAGTATTCCCCCGGGGGTGTACCAGTCGTAAACCCGCTGCCCAGCCCCGGAGTAGGTGATAGTCCTCAGGGTATAATCACGGGTGATTTTAATAATGATAACAAGCTAGATCTTGCGGTTGCTAACAACGCCTCCGACAATGTATCGGTGCTAATCGGG
>JBLMZW010000188.1:0-170495 GCA_050259035.1 Chitinophagales bacterium
GATATGCTGCCAGAGGTAGTTAGGGAAGTAAGAAGACTGGGAATCGGCGGGGTGCTGTTATTTGGAATACCGGAGACTAAAGATGATATTGGTACCTCAGCCTTTAACGACAACGGTATAGTACAGCAAGCGGTAAAAGTTATCAAAGACGAAGTTTCGGATTTGCTGGTTATTACTGATGTTTGCTTATGTGAATATATGGATCATGGTCACTGTGGGATACTGACTAACGATAGCAGAGTAGATAATGACCAGACATTGCCGGTCTTAGCCAGACAAGCAGTGTCTCACGCCAAAGCTGGCTGTGATATAATAGCTCCCTCTGACATGATGGACGGCAGGATAGGTTATATTCGAAAGGCTTTGGATGAGGAAGGGTTTCAGGATACTGTGATAATGTCCTATGCAGCCAAATTTTCTTCCGGCTTTTATGGGCCATTTCGGGACGCGGCAGAATCGGCACCAAAGTCGGGTGATAGGAAGTCGTACCAGATGGATCCGGCTAACCGCCGCGAGGCTTTACGCGAGGTACAATTGGACATTGAGGAAGGCGCTGATATTGTAATGGTAAAACCAGCGATGGCTTACCTTGACATTATTAGAGACGTCAGAGCTTCTTTTAATGTGCCGGTAGCGGCTTATAATGTGAGCGGGGAATATTCTATGGTTAAAGCGGCTGCTGAACGTGGATGGATTGACGAGGGCCGGGTGATAGATGAGACTCTTAACGGTATTAAGCGAGCGGGAGCAGATATTATTATCACTTATTTTGCCTGTGACTACGCCAAGAGTTTGAAATAGTAAAAAACAAAAAGGATTCTGGATTTATTAGATAAAAAGGCATCAATCCAAAGGAGTGTCGGCTTATGATGGTGTCTTGGAACACCACAAATCAGTGCAATATGTTTTGCGATCATTGCTATCGTGACGCCGGTAACCGTCTGGATGAGGAGTTGACTACTGCTCAGGGAAAAACCTTATTGGAACAGATTAAGCAGGCGGGGTTTCGATTAATGATATTGAGCGGCGGCGAGCCCCTGATGCGCTCAGATATTTTTGAGCTTTGCAGACATGCGGTATCGGAAGGACTCAGAACCGTGATGGGAACAAACGGAACTTTAATATCGCCAGAGGCTGCGGCCAGATTAAAAGAGTCAGGTTTATCGGCCTGCGCGGTTAGTCTGGATAGCATAAGCCCGGAAGAAAACGATAATTTCAGAAAATTGCCTGGCGCTTACGAGGACGCTTTAAAGGGGATGAAGAACCTCCAGCAGGTTGGAATTCCTTTTCAGATTAATACAACGGTTATGGATTGGAATGTAGATCAGTTGGACTCGCTTACTGACCTGGCAGTAAAACTAGGAGCGATAGGTCATCATATATTTTTTCTGGTTCCTACGGGACGTGGAGCGAATATTGAACAGGAAGCATTAAGAGTACACGAATATGAACGTACAATAAGTCGAGTTATGGAAAAACAGAAACAAGTGACAATAGAGATTAAGCCCACGTGCGCCCCTCAATTTATCAGGGTTGCGGATCAGAAGGGCATTAAGACCAGGTTCACCAGGGGTTGTTTAGCAGGGATTTCATACTGTATCATTAGTCCTAAAGGTGATGTACAACCCTGTGCTTACCTGAATATGCCCCTGGGAAATGTTAAAGAAGAATCATTTGTTGATATATGGAGGGACAACCCGGTTTTACTAAAACTTCGGACCAGGGAATATGAAGGACGATGCGGGACTTGTGATTACTCCGACCAGTGTGGAGGCTGCCGGGCTCGGGCCGCTTACTACGGTGACGGTAATTACATGGCCGAAGATAAGTGGTGTTTATATAAAATTGGGGGCTGTCTGGACAATGGATAGTATTGACCGTCGTTTGTTAAATGTTTTACAGGAAGGCTTGCCGATATGTCCCAAGCCATATAAGGTTTTAGGAGATACCCTGGGAATTACAGAAGCTGAATGTCTGGAACGAGTTCAAAGATTGGTTGAAACTAATGTAGTAAGGCGAATCGGCGGGGTTTTTAATAGTTCAAGGATGGGGATGAAATCCACACTTTGTGCAATGGAAGTACCGGCCGAGAGAATTGATGAAATAGCCTTATTTATCAATGGGTTTTCCGAAGTAACCCATAACTATGTTCGTAATAACCGTTTAAATATATGGTTTACTTTAACAGCAACCAGCCAGGAACAGTTAGAAAATATGGTCAAAAAGATAGAAAATCATTGCCGGATCAAAGTGTTTAACCTACCTGCGCTAAAGACGTACAAAATTAAGGTGGCATTTAGATTTAATGAATGATGAAATAAAAGATAGGCTGATTAAAGAATTGCAGGGCAGTATTCCAGTAGTGACAGAACCCTATTGCTTGTTAGCTGAAAAAACTGGCTGTTCGGAAGAGGAATTACTGGAGACCATAAATGATATGCTATTGTCCGGTGAACTACGAAGATTCGGAGCAATTCTCAGACACCAGGAGGCTGGATTTAATACTAACGCTATGATTGCGTGGTATGTTTCACCTGAGGATTGTGACCGGGTGGGAGAAATTTTGGCTTCACAACCGGAAGTTAGTCATTGTTATTTAAGACAAGCGATTCCGGAATGGCCGTACAATATCTTCTCCATGGTTCATGCCCGGAGTGATAAGGAACTTGAGGATGTTATTAAACGATTGTCTGAATCGTCAGGAATCAATGACTATCAAGTGTTATCCAGCCAAAAAGAATTAAAGAAGACCAGTTTACAATTTAGATAATGTCAATAAGCCGGGGGGAAGTATTATGATTTTTGAAAAGTCTGCCTTGCTTTTTGAACAAGCCCAAAAGGTTATACCAGGTGGGGTAAATAGTCCGGTACGGGCCTTTAGGGCTGTAGAGATGAATCCCGTTTTTATAGCCCGGGCTGAGGGTTCACATGTTTATGATGTTGATGGTAATGAATTCATTGATTATGTCGGATCCTGGGGTCCGTTAATATTGGGCCATGCCCATCCGTTGGTAGTTGAAGCAATTCAAAAGGCAGCGACTTTGGGAACCAGCTACGGTGCTCCGCATGCAGCGGAAATCGAAATGGCTGAAATGATATGTGATGCCTTCCCTTCAATTGATAAAGTTCGTCTGGTTAACTCGGGAACCGAAGCCGCAATGAGTGTGATCCGTCTTGCAAGGGCTTACACGCAAAGAGATAAGATAATCAAGTTTGCAGGATGTTATCATGGTCACGGTGATAGTTTTCTTATCGAAGCAGGTTCGGGTTTACTGGAGGGTAGCGTACCTTCTAGCCCTGGCGTACCCAAGTCTCTTGCCGGTGATACCATCATATGTCGATATAATAACTTGAACTCAGTTTTAGAGGCTTTTGAAAAGCACGGCAATGAAATTGCAGCCATAATCGTCGAACCTATAGCAGGTAATATGGGTCTTATACCTGGCGATCCAGTGTTTCTTCAGGGTCTGCGAGATATTGCTAATGAGTACGGCAGCCTGCTGGTTTTTGACGAAGTTATTACTGGATTCCGAGTTGCTTATGGCGGTGTACAGAACATACTAAAAGTGATTCCGGACCTAACTTGCCTGGGTAAGATTATTGGAGGGGGATTACCGGTCGGAGCTTACGGCGGGAAACAGAAGATTATGGACATGGTTGCCCCAGAAGGACTGGTTTATCAAGCCGGGACTCTGTCAGGCAATCCGTTGGCCGTAGCAGCTGGATTAGCGACCCTAAAAATTCTTAAGGAAGGCGAATGGTATGAAGGCCTGGATGTTAAGTCTTCTATATTGGATCATCGCCTGCAAGCTGCAATTAATGAGACCGGTATAGACGTAGAATTAAATTTCTGGGGATCAATGTTCTGTCCTTTCTTTACCAGCAGATTGGTAATAAATCTTGAGAGCGCATTAACTTCAGATACCACTAAATACAAAAAATTCTTTGCTGGTATGTTGAAAAGGGGAATATATTTACCTCCATCTCAATTTGAGTTGTGCTTTATTTCGTGTGCCCATACCATTGAGGACCTGGAAAAAACAGCTGCTTCAGCAGTTGAGGTATTGGGGGAACTGGAATAGGGGGGAGACAATGTCAGAGTCTTTGGGGTGGGAATGGTTTGTAAAAAAAGTGCAGCAAAAAAGCGGCATTGATCTTACAGCATATAAACGCCCGCAGATGGAAAGAAGGATCAATAGTTTCATACGTTCAGTAGGAGCCAATGATTATGAGTCTTTCGTAAAGCTTATTAATGATAATAACGATATGTACCGGCGTTTTATTGAACACCTGACTATTAATGTATCCGAATTTTTTCGTAATAACAATAATTGGAACGTGTTGCGTGAGAAAATCATCGGCGGACTTTTGCAGGATCGACCTAAACTAAAGATTTGGAGCGCAGGTTGTTCCACGGGTGAAGAACCCTATTCACTTGCGATAATGATGAATAATTGGTACCCCGGCAAGTGTGAAAAGATCCTGGCTACAGATATTGACGCTGACGCATTAATTAAAGCTCGGGAAGGCATTTTTAGTGCTAAATCGGTTCAATTAGCCGCACCTGAATTGGTAAAAAGGAATTTTGAGATCAATGGGGACAAGGTAAAGATAAAGGACGAGATAAAATCATTAGTGACGTTTCAGCGGCATGATTTATTAAAGGACTCATTCCCGGGGGATATGGATCTTATCCTTTGTCGCAATGTAGTTATTTATTTTACTGAGGAAACTAAAGAAAAGCTGTACCGAAGATTTGTGGGAGCTTTGCGTCAAAATGGGGTTTTATTCATTGGTAGTACAGAACAAATATTTCAGGTAAAGGAACTGGGCTTGGAAACCCTCGCAACGTTTTTTTACCGTAAGGTTTAGCCGATGTTAAGCTAGCCGGAAAAGAGGTAAAAAATTATTACAATTTTCCTTGTAACCAAAAGAGGAAAATTGGTACCCACTATAGAAAATTACGTTTTGGGCGTTTATGGTTACAAGCAGAGATGACTTATATGGAATCTCAAAAACGTACCATTTAACCTGGAAATTGCCAATAGGCAAAAATATTAAAAAAATTCGGCTGGAGGTGGTTATATAAGCCGTTGTCAATAGTGTAGTTGGAAGGCCTTTTGGGAACGCATAGCTAGAAACCTTGAAAAGGAGGAAGGACTTTGAAAATTGCCGTATGTGTAAAACAGACTTTTGACACAGAAGCCAAGATCGCCCTGAAAGATGGAAAGGTTTCTGACGAGGGAATCAGCTTGATCATCAATCCCTATGACGAAACCGCAGTAGAAGAGGCTTTAAAGATTAAGGAAAGCCTGGGCGGCGAGGTTGTAGTAATTTCGGCTGGACCGGACAGAGCTGCTGAAGCCATTCGTCAGGCTTTGGCCATGGGTGCCGACCGTGGGGTTCTGGTCAGCACTTCAGAAGCTGAAGCAGATGAGTATGCCAGAGCAGTTACCCTGGCAGAAGTATTAAAAGCCCAGGGAGCAGACCTGATTTTGTGCGGACACGTTGCTGCTGACGACGGTTCATCTCAGGTTCCGACCAGGGTTGCTGAGATTCTTGGATTGCCGCATGCAAACGTAGTAACCAAGCTTGAATTGGCTGGCAATACAGCTACCTGCACCCGCGAAGTTGATGGCGGAACAGAAATATGTGAAGTAAACCTGCCGGCAGTAATAACCTGCCAGGTTAGCATGAACGAGCCTCGTTATCCTTCCATGAAGGGTATCATGCAGGCCAAAAAGAAACCGATCGACAACGCTGCCGGAACTGCAGTAGCATCCAAGACCAAGGTTGTCGAAGTAGCATTGCCAGCAGCCAAACAGGCTGGCAAAAAGATCGAAGGCGAAGCGGAAGACACCGGCAAACAATTGGCTGCATGGATGCTCGGAGATGTCAAGGTTGAGATTAAGAAATAGTTTTTATCTCAACAATTTATATTAAGGAGGGTAACTGATGGCAAAAGGAACATGGGTCGTTGTTGACCAGAGGGATGGCAAAATCCGTAAGGTTACTTTCGAACTTCTTAGTGAAGCACAGAAATTTGGCGACGAGGTAACTGCGGTTGTTATAGGTAAAGGTGTAGCAGGCCTGGCTGCCGACCTAGGCAAGTTCGGAGCAGATAAGGTTTTAGTTGCGGATGCTGATGTTTTCGCTAACTACAACACTGGTGCATATGTTGCTCAGATGGCAGCAATGATTAAGGAATATGACCCCGCAGTTGTACTGCTTGGCCATACATCCTTAGGAAAAGATCTTGGTGCTAGACTGGCTCAGAAACTTGAAATTGGTATGGCAACCGACTGTGTTGCGGCCGAAATTTCTGGTGGCAAGGGTATATTTACCCGGGCCGTCTATGCCGGTAAAGCCGTATGCAAAGTCCAGGTCGAAGATACTCCGGTAATGGCGACCATTCGCGCCGGGGTTATGGAAGTAAAGGAAAGCGGCAAGGCTGGTGCTGTTGTTGAAGCAGCCGTTGCAGCCAGTGCTGCTGATGTTTATCAGAATGTTAAACAGTTCATTGCGACCGTCTCTTCACGTCCTGAACTGACTGAAGCTGACGTAGTTGTATCCGGTGGCCGTGGATTGAAAGGCCCCGATGGCGTAAAAATCATCGAAGAATTAGCCGATCTGCTGGGAGCAGCCGTAGGCGGATCACGCGCAGCAATTGACTCCGGATGGTTGGGACATGAGTACCAAGTAGGTCAGACCGGTAAGGTTGTTAACCCGAACCTGTATTTTGCAGCAGGTATTTCCGGTGCCATTCAGCACTTGGCCGGGATGTCTTCCTCAAAATTTGTAGCAGCTGTAAACACTGATCCCGAAGCTCCCATATTTGGTGTGGCAGACTTTGGCGTAGTGGGTGACCTGTTCAAAGTAGTTCCCGTGGTCTTGGCTGAATTGAAGAAGTAATTCAGGACCCTATACGGGTACCGGGTGCTTATATGCACCCGGCTGCCCTTTCTCCTGAATTTTAAGGAGGGAATCATTCAATGTTTTTTGGCTTTGAAAGATTCGAAGTCTTTGAGGCACCAATGCGGAAAGTTGGAGCCAATGTACCATTCGAGTGGTTAATTTATATTTTTATGTTAATTCCGATTGCGATATTCCTTTTTGGAGCCTATTTAAAAATTCGGGTATGGGTTATCGGCAAAGGAATAAATCGTGTTGACCAAATAGGCGCACGGGTCTGGTCATGGTTTACCTTCTCGCTTGCCCAGGCTAAGGTTATAAAGAAACCCTTTGCAGGTTGGATGCACTTTTTCCTTTTCTGGGGTTTCTTCCTGTTATTTATGGCAGCTGGTCTAGACGCGGTGCATAACCTGATCCACTGGCCGAAGCTTGAAGGAGCCGCCTATATCGGAGTGTCATCGGTAGTTGACATTTTCGGATTCCTTGCTACTGTCGGAATTGTAGTTCTTTTTATAATACGTTACTTCCAAAAACCAGATCGTTTGAATGACACTAAAAGCAGTGACGGATGGATTATTCTTTTAATATTCGCCATCCTATTCACTGGCTTTATTATTGAGGGGCTGCGTATAGCATCTCAGATAAAACTGGCGCCTACTATGGATCTTATTGATTACGAGAAGGTAGCTTCTCCGATCGGTTGGATCGTAGCCAGTTTCTTCAGTGCCTGCACTCTGGACTCAATGGAAATGTGGCATCGTATACTCTGGTGGTTCCACATGGTAATCGCGTTCATGTTTATCGCGCTAGTTCCTTACACCAAACTGTGGCATATATTTACCAGCATGATAAATTACTTTGTTCGCGATCTCAATCCCAAAGGTGCGGCTATCAGAATGGTATATGGTATTGATGAAGCTGAAACCTTTGGCGTAGAGAACGTAGAAGATTTTACCTGGAAAGACCTGCTTGACCTAGATGCCTGCATTCGTTGCGGTCGCTGCCAGGAGAATTGCCCGGCTTATCTGACCGGCAAACATTTGAACCCGAAGCTCACATTAATCCAGGCTCTGAAACAGCATCTTGATGAGAAGGCTCCTTATATTCTAGAAGCCAGAGCATCTGGTGCGGCTGAAGCAGAAATGGCCATGACTCATGATGCTGAAGAAGAAGCCAAGCCGGTTATGGAACAAAGCATGATCTACGATGTAGTAACCACTGATGTAATCTGGGATTGCACTAATTGCCGCGCTTGCATGGAACATTGCCCGATGTTTATCGAGCATATTCCGAAGATAAACGAAATGCGGCGAAATCTGGTTATGTGGCAAGGTGATATGCCATCTGAAGCGCAGATGACCTTTACCAACCTCGAGAGAAACTTCAATCCCTGGGGTGTTGGCTGGGCAAATCGCGCTGAGTGGCTAAAAGAACGTAATGTTGCTGATAAGATTAAGATTGCTTCCGAAGATACGGACTTCGAATTCCTGCTGTTCGGTGGATGCGCAATATCCTTCGACGATCGGTATAAGAAAGTTGGAGAAGCGTTCGTTAATCTGTGCTACAATGCCGGAATCAAACTGGGATACCTGGGAACGGAAGAAAAACACTGTGGTGACACTGCAAGAAGACTGGGGAACGAGTATCTCTTCCAGTCCTTGGCCGGCGAAAATATTGCAGCTTTCAACCAGTACGGAGTTAAGAAGATAGTCACCACTTGTCCTCACTGTTTCAACTGCTTGAAGAACGAATACCCGCAGTTGGAAGACGGCACATTTGAGGTATATCACTATACTGAACTCATTGCCAAGTGGATTGCCGAAGGCAGAATTAAACCGAAGAAGCCGCTCGGAACTAAAATAACTTATCATGATTCCTGTATGCTGGGCCGGCATAACGATGTCTACCAGCCACCGCGTGATATTATGGCGGCTGCAGGAACCAATCTAGTCGAGATGGAACGTAATCGGGAATTTGGATTCTGCTGTGGTGCCGGTGGTGGTAGGATGTGGCTCGAAGAACATGCTGCCGAAGGGTTTAAACGGATTAACGACACTAGAACCGAGCAAGCCCTGGCAACTAATCCAGAAATCATTATCACCAACTGCCCGTTCTGCATGACCATGTTGGATGACGGTGTAAAGGGTGCCGAGGCTGAAGTCAAAGTCTTTGACATCGTTGAACTTCTAAACCAATCTTTGAACTAATTATGCAATAAAAATTATTTCTGAAACAGGGACCTTGTAAAAGGTCCCTGTTTATTTAAATAAGTACAAAGAGAAAAAACCAGACTACATAGAATGATTGGATATCTAATTTACTTCGCTAAAAATCGATTAGCACAGATATGACGGATCAGCCTTAATGTTGCTGCTCTAATGACGTTTGATAGCTAAGAAACACTCCCAGGGCTGATTGGAAAAATAATCTGGGAGAGGTGTTATTAAGAATGAGAGAAGTCGTTATTGTTAGTGCCTGCCGTACAGCTGTAGGTACATTTAATGGAACCTTTAAGGATACCCCGGCAGTAGAACTCGGTAAAGTTGTAATGGAAGAAGCTTTGAAACGCGCAGGGCTTAAAGGCGAACAACTGGACGAAGTAATATTTGGTTGTGTTATCCAGGCCGCGCAGGGGCAGAACGTAGCCCGGCAGGCTATGATCAAAGCTAATATTCCCCAGGAAGTAACTGCATTCACCATTAATAAGGTATGCGGTTCAGGGTTAAGGTCTGTAAGCCTGGCTGCCCAGATCATAAAAGCCGGGGATGCTGAGGCCATTCTGGCAGGTGGTATGGAAAACATGAGTTATGCACCGTTCGCTCTGGAGAAAGCTCGTTATGGGTATCGGATGGGTAATGGAACTCTCATAGACTGTATGATTAAAGATGGCTTATGGGAAGCCTTCAATAATTATCATATGGGTATTACCGCCGAGAACGTTAACGAACAATGGGGCATTACACGGGAAGAACAGGATGCATTTGGCTTCCAGAGCCAGGAACGCGCGGCAGCAGCAATAGCATCCGGTCGTTTCAAAGATGAAATTGTTCCGGTAGTTCTAAAGGGTAAAAAGGGCGATATGGTATTTGATACCGATGAGCATCCGCGTCAAACTACATTGGAGAAAATGGCTGATCTGAAGCCAGCGTTCAAAAAAGATGGTAGTGTAACTGCAGCTAACGCTTCTGGTATCAACGATGGTGCAGCTGCAGTTATCGTAATGTCCAAAGAGAAGGCTGACGAACTGGGACTCAAACCTTTGGCCAAGATCGTTAGCTACGCTTCCGGAGGGGTAGATCCCAAGATTATGGGCGTTGGTCCGGTACCGGCATCCAAGAAAGCTTTAGCTAAAGCGGGGTTAACCGTAGATGATATTGATTTGATTGAAGCCAATGAAGCATTTGCGGCTCAGTCTATCGCGGTAGCTCGCGAAATGGGCTGGGCGGATAAGATGGAGAAAGTGAATGTTAACGGCGGAGCAATAGCAATTGGTCATCCGGTTGGAGCATCAGGAACTCGCATTTTGGTAACCTTATTATACGAAATGCAGAAACGGGATGCCAAGAGAGGTCTTGCTACTCTATGCATTGGTGGCGGAATGGGAACAGCAATAATAGTGGAGCGGCAATAAATATTGGGCAAGAATGGGGACTCATTTGAGTCCCCATTTTCTTAATATCCAAATTGCATTGCAATAAGGAATCAAGGTTATTATAATCTAAAAGGTTGGTCGTATAAGTTAGCTATAAAAATGAACGTACAGGGCTTTTCTTGTGATTGGAGGCATGATCGTTGAAAATTGCGGTTTATCCTGGAAGCTTTGATCCTGTGACTAACGGGCATATCGACATTCTGGAAAGAGCAAGTTTATTATTTGATAGGATTGTAGTAGCGGTAGTGCATCACGTATATAAGAATCCTCTCTTTACTCTGAATGAGAGGGTTGCAATGCTTAAAGAGCTTACCGGTCATGTTCCTAATATAGAGGTTGAATCATTTAACGGCCTTCTTATGAATTATGTCAAGGAAAAACAAGCCTGTGCTATCATAAGGGGCTTAAGAACGGTTTCTGATTTTGAATATGAGATGCAAATGGCTATGATGAATCGCCATATCTGCCCCGAAGTGGAAACGGTTTTTATGATGGCCAACAGTAAATATATTTTTGTAAGTTCGAGTAATATAAAAGAAGCCGTCCTGGTGGACGGCTCCGTTAGTGGCTTGGTCCCTCCATTGGTGGAGGAAAAACTCAAGACCAGATCTAAATAAAATATTTAATTATGTGATTGTTGCCCGGTGAACTTATTGCGTTAGGATATATGCTTTTACATTATGAATACCGTAATCCAAAGCCGATTGATGGTCCCCAAAACAAAGGTCTAGGCGATTGCCTTTTATTGCTCCACCAGTATCGGCCGCGATACCTTCTCCGTAGCCTTCTACATACATATGAGTCCCGAGAGGAATCACTGACGGATCGACGGCGATAATGCCATATTCCAGAGGAAGACCTAGCGCGGAAGGCTGGCCACCGTAAGGATAATTGCATTTATCACAGGGGCAATAGGCGGTTGCTACCATGTCCAAGACTTTAGAATAGCGCTGTACATCCCCTCCCCGAGAGGAAGACGATGAAGTGTTAGCTAATGAGGCCATAGCCCTACGAGTTTGAGGCCCGACTATTCCGTCAACTTTACAACTGTTTTCTTTTTGAAATTTGATCACCGCGGCGTAAGTCTTTTGACCAAAGATACCGTCAACTCTCCCGCAGTTGTAACCCAGATTGTTGAGGGATTGTTGAACCTGAGCGACGTCATCGCCCCGGCATCCCCAGTTCAGATTGCGTGATTGTTCCGCTGCCTGAGCTATGCTGGCCATACCGAAAAACAGTATTACGACCGCCGCTATCAGGCATGGGAACAACCATTTAGTTGTCTTGCCGTTGATCATCCTTTTGCAACCATCTCCTTTCATTTTTACCCCGCATCCGGGGTTAACTTACTCGGTAGCAACTTACCAATTTAAATTGTAGAATAATATAGGACGAGCCTCAAACCGGCAATTATGGAATTATACGATGTTATACAGGTCGTGTTGCTGTACGAGGAGGTAGACTGTAATCAGAATAGTTCTCCTTGGAAATCATACCTGGTTTGGCAAGATGGTATAATATTGAAGGACTTATTCGACTTATTGTTTTGAATGCGGGAATTGGGGAAATCATTTAGAGTGATTGAATAATTTTGGATATGTCATGTTTAATGATTTAAGCCCGTTTATATGTGTGTTTAGAGTACACAACTGGAGGGTTAAAATTGAACCAAAAGGATAGTATCATACGAATAATCGATAAGGGTGGTAATATTAGAGTTGTTATTGCCAGAACAACTCACCTGGTAGACGAAGCACGAATTAAACATAGGAGCAGTCCGACTGCTACCGCTGCTTTAGGTCGGGTTCTAACTGGCACTATTATGATGGCATTAGATTTAAAAGGCAATGAATCGGTAACGGTCCGCATTGACGGAGGTGGTCCATTAGGACCGATAATTGCGGTAGGAGAAAGTGATGGCAGTGTACGGGGTTACTTAAGCGAACCCGAAATTGAGGTTCCAGAGAAAAGTCCTGGCAAGCTAAATGTTGGTTTAGCGGTTGGTCATGATGGCCTCATGGAAGTGGTAAGGGATATGGGAATGAAATCTACTTTTACTGGCAGGGTAGCTCTAGTCTCAGGAGAAATTGCCGAGGATTTTGCATATTATTTTACCAGTTCCGAACAGATACCGTCGTTGGTTGCATTGGGTGTTGTAATTGAAAAGGATTATTCAGTGGGGGGGGCAGGGGGAGTATTTATACAGGCGCTTCCAGGAGCAGACGAATCGGTCCTGAAAAAGTTGGAAACTGAAATGCATGGTATCGGGGCAGTTAGTTCTCTGGTTAAAACATACAGTCTTGAAGAAATAGCTGGAAAGCTATTTGGGGAAAGCCCATATAATATAATTGAAAAACGGCCAGTAATTTTTAAGTGCCGTTGTAGCTATGACAAAGTGGCCTCGATAATCGGTGCTATGAATGATAACGATATTACTGAAACCTTCGAACAAGAAGGTAAAATAGAAATAAGCTGCAATTTTTGTAACAAGATTTATACTTTTAACCGGACTGATGTAGAAAAGATCAAAAAAATAAGCCTTAGAGAAGTCTAAGGCCGCATTTTATATAACTCTTTGTACCTTGCCGGAACGGAGGCATCGGGTACATACATTCAATCTTGTGGGTTTTCCATCAACCAGGGCTTTAACGCTCTGGGTATTGGGCTTCCACTGGCGGTTGGTTCTAATATGTGAGTGACTGTATTTCTTCCCGAATACGATTCCTTTTCCACAAACATCGCACTTGGCCAAGGTTTTTCCTCCCTTCTTGAAATCGACGCACATAAATCATTTTAGCAAAGCCTGAGGTCAAGGGCAATAATAGAAGGAATAAAAATTTGACACGTGGAATTATAATAAACGAATGGAGGGGATATAATGTTCGAACTGTTGACCAATGATTTAGGGAAAATATCCGTTTCCCGAGAAACCATAGAAACAATCGCTGGTCTGGCAACGATTGAATGTTATGGCCTGGTAGGAATGGTACCGCGAAAAGTAAGTGATGGTTTAAGTAGTATACTCGGCATAGATTCGGTCCGAAAAGGTGTCGAAGCAAGAGATACCCAAGATGGATTAGTTGTTGACGTCTATATAATAGTGAGCTACGGAACCAAGATTTCTGAGGTAGCTGGAAACGTTATTCAAAAGGTGAGATATGTTCTGGAGCAAGTGACCGGTATCCATGTTGCCCGCGTCAATGTAAACGTCCAGGGCGTTAGGGTAGCCAAAGAATAGTTAGAGGAGGACGTACTTGGTGGGGGTAGAACGCATTGATGGACAAGACATTATTAAGATGCTGAAGGTAGGATGCGCCATCCTGGAAAAGAATAAAGCAAGAGTTGATAGCCTTAATGTTTTTCCGGTACCGGACGGTGATACTGGAACTAATATGTATCTTACGCTGGTTTCGGCCATAAGAGAAGCGGAGAAGCAGAATGATTCAGATGCAGGCAAAGTAGGAAAAGCCATTGCCACAGGATCCCTTATGGGAGCCCGGGGTAATTCAGGCGTGATTTTATCTCAGGTCTTTCGAGGGTTTGCTCGGGAATTGGAGGGCAAGCCAATAGTAGATGCCCCTATATTGGCGGCGGCATTACATTCCGGGTCTGAGACGGCATACAAAGCCGTTATTAAACCTGTTGAAGGTACTATTCTTACTATAGTAAGAGAAGTTGCACGTTCTGCAGCCACAGTGGCACACAAGGAAGAGGATATAATTACAGTCATGCAGGAGGCATTAACAGCCGGCTCTCGTATGCTGGAAAAAACTCCGACTATGCTGCCAATACTTAAGGAGGCTGGGGTTGTAGATGCTGGAGGACAGGGATTTTTATTCATATTACAAGGTATGATTGAGGCATTAACTGGGACGAGCTTTTATCCTTCAACAAGTCCAGCCCAAAGAATACAGGAAGCCGTTATATCGAGCGGTACCATTGAATGTGCTTATTGTACTGAGGTATTGGTCAAAGGCATAGGACTAAAAATCGAACAAATGAGAAAAACCCTGGAAGTATTGGGGGATAGCCTTTTAGTTGTTGGGGAAGAGGATTTAGTTAAAGTTCATGTACACAGCAAAAACCCGGGTAAGGTTTTAGAGACTTGTTTAAACTGGGGAAGTTTACATGATATAAAAATTGACAACCTGGAAGAACAGATGGAAAACCGCCAGGAGCAAGAAATTAGGTCCTGGAAAAAGACCGGGGTTGTAGCCGTAGGTATGGGGGACGGCTGGAAAGAAATACTCGAAAGTTTAGGCGTAGATCAAATAGTTGAAGGTGGCCAAACAATGAACCCCAGTACCGAAGATATCCTTAAGGCAGTAGAAGAAGTTAAAGCCCAAAGTGTAGTAGTCTTTCCAAATAATAAGAATGTAATATTGGCTGCCAACCAGGCTTCTGAATTATCTGATCGGATCATCCGAGTGGTTCCAACTACGAGCGTTGTTCAAACGATTTCTGCTATGATGGTCTACGATAGCGAAACCGACATTAATAAAATAGCGGAAGTAATGACTGAAGAAATAGGAAAAGTCCGAATAGGAGAAGTAACGAGCGCAGTGCGTGATTCCGGGGTTAATGGTCTCAAAATCAAAGTAGGTGACTATATAGGTCTGATTGATGATAAGGTCGAGGTTAAAGGTAATAATTTAGATGAGGTTGTGTTTGAGACAATTGAATTTATCAACAATGGGGGCGAGTTGATTTGTCTCTATTATGGGCATGATGTAGATTCAGCTCAAGCTGAACAGTTGAAGGAACGGATAGAAAAGAAATATCTAATGCAAGATGTAGAACTGCATTATGGCGGTCAGCCATTTTATCATTACCTGATAAGTATAGAATAGGGCGCCGAAAGGCGCCTTTTAGTATATTAAAGGGGTTTTATTATAAAAAAGTATTGACTTGTGTGCATCGGTATTCATAAAAAAATTGCAGTTTCTAAAACTAACCTTGGGGAGATGGCTAAATGGAACGGCTTATAACACCTGTACGTTATGTAAAAGGGGTTGGTCCCCAAAGAGAGATAAAGCTGAAACAATTGGCTATCAACGATGTTTTCGATTTATTATGGCATTTGCCAAGAGACTATTTTGATCGAACTCGGACAACTCTGGTTAAAGATTTGAAAATAGATCAAAACACTTGTATTTATGGTTGTATTAAATCGATCAATGAATTTTCGTCCCGAAAGGGGATGAAGATTATTAAGGCATTGATAAAGGACGCATCGGGATACATAACAGTAACCTGGTTTAATCAAGGTTTTATGAAGAATGTATTAAGACCAGGGTTTGATATATTTGTAGCTGGTAAAGTTGTATCGGGCTATAGCGGTTTAGAGATACAAGCCAATGAATATGAACTTATAGACGACAGGACAGCAAGTATCGGAATAACTCCCATCTATCCTTCTACCGAGGGTTTGAGCCAAAAAACCTGGCGTCAGATATTGAAACAGGCCTTAAACGACTACGTCGATTATTATTCATTAACCGTTCCAGAAGATTTAGTTAATCTATTAGGTTTGTTCAATTCCAGATTGGCGTTAGAAAAAATACACTTTCCTGAGGCTATGACAGAAATCGAAAAGTCACGCCGGAGTCTGGCATTGGAAGAGTTATATTTGCTTCAGCTGGCAATCCGTTTAGAACGTAAAGTGGTTGAAAATTCTGTTAACAGTGGATTTAAACATGGGAAAAACGGCGAGTTGACTCGGAAAATATTATCCGGGCTGCGTTTTGACTTGACGAAGGCCCAAGTCAAGGTTCTCCAGGAGATTAATATGGATATGGAAAGTGAACGTTCCATGAACAGAATGATACAGGGCGATGTTGGTTCGGGGAAAACGGTAGTTGCCGCCCTTGCTATGGCCAAAGCTGCAGAAAACGGTTATCAGGCCACTATGATGGCCCCCACAGAGATTTTAGCTATACAGCATTATAAGACTCTCAAAGATATATATGGAGATTCGATTGAGATTCAATTGTTAACCGGAAAGACTCCGACACGTCTGAAAAACAGCCTATTAGAAGGTACTGAATCGGGCGATATTCAAGTACTGGTGGGCACTCACTCATTAATACAGGATAACGTTAGGTTTAAAAACCTGAGCTTGGCGGTTATTGATGAGCAACACAGATTTGGTGTTAGACAAAGAGCCTTTTTAAGTCAAAAAGGAAGTATACCAGATGTTTTGGTTATGACAGCTACCCCCATACCACGTACGTTAACCTTGACGGTTTACGGAGATTTAGATTTCTCAACGATTGATGAATTGCCACCAGGAAGAATCCCCATAAAAACTGTATTTATTAGAGAAGGTGCACGACAAAAGGCCTACCGCTTTATGCTAAGTAAGATACAGCAAGGACAACAAGGATTTGTTGTCTGTCCTTTAATTGAAGAATCAGAAAAGCAGGATCTTACAAACGCTACGTTTTTACAGCAGGAACTTCAAAATGAAATTTTCCGTGAGTATAAAGTAGGTTTATTACACGGTCGGATGAAAGTAGGCGAAAAGGAACAAATCATGGATGCCTTCAGGAACAATACAATTCGGGTTCTGGTGAGTACAACTGTCATTGAAGTAGGAGTTGATGTGCCCAATGCAACTGTTATGATAATCCAGGAAGCTGAGCGTTTCGGGCTTTCTCAGTTACATCAACTTAGAGGTAGAGTGGGACGAAGTAGTAAAGAATCTTATTGTGTATTAATTGGGAATCCAAGTAGCGATGTGGCTTTGCAACGATTAAAGGTTATGGAAAGAACCAATGACGGATTCGAAATAGCTCGGGAAGACCTTCGTTTAAGAGGACCAGGAGAAATATGGGGTGTTCGCCAGCACGGTCTGCCGGATCTAAAAGCGGCCGACCTATGGAGGGACATGGATATACTGGAATCATGCCGCCCATTTGTGGAAATGACCCTGAACAATGAAAATAAAAAATTTGAAATTCAAAAAATGTTAATTAAGAGATTTAATTTCAATAAAAACATAGCAGCCAATTGATGGAAAAATATGAAAATACAACAAAAGAAACGAATTAAGCATCGGGGAAAATACTGTTAGTATATCGGATAGGCCTGAGGAAAAAATAAGACTACTAATAATAAAGGAGGTGAAAAGGATGGGTACAGGCCAAAAGAGAAATAGGGTTTTGGTTCCTCAGGCATCAGAAGCTATGCACAGTTTCAAATACGAGATAGCTAATGAGTTAGGAATCGGTGTTCCTCAGGGAGACTACTGGGGAAATGTTAGTTCCCGGGATTGTGGAGCCGTCGGCGGCAATATGGTTCGTAAAATGATTTCTTTTGCCGAAAATCAATTGTCCAGCAATTCTTCGGCAGTATCCAGCCAGCCTTTGACTGGAAACACCAACTCCAGACTGTAAGAAATTATAATAAGAAAAAGCGGACTTTTTAGTCCGCTTTATTTTTATGAAGCGTAAAGTTCCAGTTGTTCGCGTTGAATATCAGGAAACATGGCATAGGCTATTCCATAAGCAATAACCTGACTGATATTTGTTATCAATTCATCTATTTCTTTAGGAGTAACTGAAAGAGTTCCGCCAAAATAGGAGAGTACTGGTTTTACAGCATTTAAACTGTTCTGCGGATCGTATTTTAAATTGTTATTTCTACAATAGACTTCTATGGCCTGATTGGCAATTACTGCAGCATTAACTACCATAGGGCAACCAATGGAGACTACTGGTACACCCAATGTTTCCTGGTTAATAGCCTGGTTGGATGAACCAAGGGCTGAACCTGGCTGAATGCCCGTGTCAGAGATTTGAATCGTTGTGCCAATGCGATCAGTATTCTGGGCGGATAAAGAATCTATAACTATTACCAGAGACGGTTTAATTTTTTCTACTATCCCCTTGATGATCTCGAATGTTTCAATCCCGGTAATGCCAAGCACCCCCGGAGCCATGCCACATACCGGCCGCATACCTTGTACTAAAGCTTGAGGGGCATACTTGAAGTAATGCCTGGTTATCGGACTGAATTCAATTGTCTTAGGGCCCAGGGCATCTGGAGTAGCTCTCCAGTTTCCCAATCCTATCAGCAAAACTGTTGCATCTTTGGCAAGAGTATCAACAATTTTTTGAAGTTTTCCGGCCATAGCCCGGGAAACCTCTTCCTGAACCTCGGGATCTCGAATCCTTAAATTTTTGGCTTCAATTGTAATATAAGTTCCAACTGGTTTCCCCATTCGCTGCTGGGCTGCGGGATCTTGAATCCGAATTGTGGTAATCTTGCTGTTTTGCATTTGCTCCACATCTTCTGTGACACCGGGTATTTCCTGATCGGCGGTCCCACGAACCAAGTCACGGGCTTCTAACGCGAGATCAACCTGAAGTGAGTATTCCTGAAGCAATATATTCAAACATTTCCACCTCCGTTAAAATGTATTTTGCCTTAACAAGTTAAAAGTATGCACCAACAAGAAAGGCACTGATGGATCGCCCAAAGAAGAAATAAAAAAGGCTGTTGACTGCCGTCGTCAACAGCCCCGGCAACTTTTCGAAAAAAGCTGCCTAGTTTGGGGAGAGGAGAATTTTGTAAAGTTGTTGGGGAGGGTTTGTTTAGCCGGTTTCTTATTACCGACTATAGATATCATTCCCCTTGTTCCTAAAATAATACATTAAAGAGAAAAAAATATGTCTAAGATTAAAATGACCGAGAATTATTCTCTCAAACTTTTTTACCAGCCGAATTGTTGATAGAATTAAGAAACAGGAGGATTTATGCATGCGGGTTATAGCGGGTAATGCCAAGGGAAGAATTCTAAAGGCGCCACCTGGTCTTGATACCAGGCCGGTTACAGATTTTATCAAGGAAGCTATATTTAATGTTATTGGACCGTATCTTAACGGAAAAACATTTCTTGATCTTTTCTCTGGAAGCGGGTCAATGGGAATTGAAGCTAAAAGCCGTGGAGCGTCAAAAGTCGTTTTGGTAGAAAACGATCATCGGGCGATCAAGGTTATTCGCCAGAACCTGCAGAATTGTAATTTTGATCAAGAGGTCTTGGTTGTCAAAGGTGACGTATTTAAGGTTGTTTCTCAATTTACTAAGGAACAGTTTGATTATGTATATATAGATCCTCCGTTTAAACGATTGGATTATTACGATAAATTAGTTAAAGATACCGCAGTTTTAACAGGAACAACGGGGACAATCATAATCCGTAGTCCGAAAAACTATGAAATGGTTGTGGATCCTGAATCGCCTTTGACTGTGCTTAAGAGATATAGCTATGGTGAATCAGTTGTAAATTATCTGGTAAGGAAAATGGAGACACAAATTTAATCGAATTGAAGTAGCAACGGTTGAACCATATAGAAAATTGTAATGATCAGGCTTGAGATTAGTGGTCAGGTTATGGTATACATAAACTGGATAAGAAGCCATAGGAGGTATTTCTGAATGGAAATCCTGGTGATCCTCGATGAAATTGAACAATTGGTCAAAGAGAGCAAACGGGTCCCACTGGCTGGCAAAATCATGATTGAGCCTATGCCCTTGTTGGAGAAAATTGATCGGATTAGAGCTATTCTACCCGAGGAGATGGAGGCTGCTAAACTGGTTGTTGCGGAACAGGATAGAATATATGAAGAAGCAAAAAAAGAGGCTTTAATGATTGTTGATGAGACAAAGATGCAGGCAGCTCGTTTAGTTGATAACGATGAAATAACGAAACACTCCAAAGAATTAGGGGAAGAGATAATAACTCGTTCTGAGAACATGGCCAGGGAAATATGCGTTAACGCCAATGGTTACGCCGATGAGATTCTAGCCTACATAGAAAACTTGTTAACCGGCAGTCTGGCTTCCGTTCAGCAAGGAAGAAAAGAAGTCAGGGAACATGCCAGAAAACTGGGCTCTTCCTGATCATAGATAAGATAAAAAGGAAGATTAGTATAAAAAGAGATAATCCTAAGCCCAGCCAGGTAGCCATCAAGTTAGATATTGCGGAGAATGATGGCCAGGCATGGCTGCTTAATGCCAGAGCAGCAATCGAAGGTTTGAAAATACTGTAACCAACCCAGGTCAAAAATACCGAAAGTATAATCTGAAGCAAACGGGCTTTAATATAAAACGAAAGACGTAACGGTATTTTAGATACAAAACTAATCACTTGTGCTTGAATCGATATTCCGCTCCAAGCCAAAACGGCAGATAGAGCTAATAGCCTTTCTAAAAGGGGACCTTCCCCTTGCGCAAGAGATTTAGCTCCTAGAGTCATCTCGAAAAAACCCGTCACTATACCAATTCCCGAAGAGTGAGTCAGGCCCATTAGGCTTATTAAACCCGATAAGCCATCCAAAATTAACGATTTCGATAAGGCAGTCGTAACGACTGAAAAAACTATGATGAACCCTCCAATAGACAGTATACTCATAATACTATTTCGAATAGCTGTTCCTAGCAAAAAACCAGAGTCTACTCGCTTCTGGGTATTGGACAGAGTATCGTGACGTTCAATGCGTTCAAATGGCACGGAAGAGGACTTGCTTGACAATGCCATTAATATGCCTATTAATAAATTTGAAAAATAATGAGAAAAAGCCAGAACGATACCCACTCCCGGGCTGTTAAAAAGACTAGCCCCTACCACCCCAAGAATGAAAAGTGGACTGGCGTTATTAGTGAAACATACTAATCTCTCAGCTTCGGAAACGGTTAATAAGCCTTCATCAAAAAGGCGCTGGGTCAAGACAGCTCCCAATGGAAAACCGGAGGTGAAGCCCATTGCAATCACTATGCCGGAGCTGCCAGGAAGCCGAAATACTGGACGCATAATTGGATTTAGTAATTTTCCTAACCACTTGGCAACTCCTAACTCGATTAAAACATCGCAGGCAACAAGAAAAGGAAATAGAGCGGGAAAAACAGATTCCCACCATATCTTTAGACCAGATCGCGATGCTTCCAGTGAAGAGTCCGGGTCAAGAATCATAAAAAGAATCAGAGCAGAGACAATTATAACTGCCAGCTTGTTGATTCTGGTATTCATATACTACCTCTAAAATAGAATTTCAGAAGTAACGATGATTTGGAATGCAGCAAGTCAGAAATAATCAATTTAAATTCTTATCAATGAATAAGTAGCACCTTTCTTCCAGTTATGGAAATAAACATTGTTATAATATATTAAGACTTGATGGCAACTAGAAGCATTGAGGGTGAGGCTTTGAATACCGCCGGAAAAAAGATAGCATTGGTCTTGGGAGCAGGAGGTGCAAGGGGATTAGCACATCTTGGTGTTATACAGGTTTTGCTTGAAGAATCAATACCCTTTGATTTTATTGTTGGCTGTAGTATGGGCGCCATTGTTGGAGCTTTATATGGTGCTGGAGCAGATCCGTATTTTCTGGGTAAGATGTTGGTTAATATGAATTTATCGCGCTTCTGGGATGTCCGAGTTCCCCGAATGGGCTTTATTAGTGGAACCCGGATAGAAGAACTTATTAGACTATTAACCAAGGAAAGAAACTTTGAACAATTAGATCCACCCGTAGCGGTTGTAGCAACCGATGTTGAAACTGGTGAAAAGGTAGTTATTCAGGAAGGATCAGTCAGCAAAGCGGTTCGGGCTAGCATGTCTATTCCTGGTATATTTGTACCGGTAAAATATAAAGACCGTTTATTGGTCGACGGAGCGGTTGCCGAACGTCTCCCGATAGTTACGGCAAGAGAGTTGGGAGCTGATATTGTATTAGCCGTAGATGTTGTTTTTGCCGAAAATCTAAAGACTAAGGTCAAGAATACTTTGGATGTGATTTTACAATCTATAGAGATCCTGGAACGGCAGATTTTTGAAAATATAACCCGTAACCAGGCCGATGTTTTAATCCAACCCAAGCTAGGACACATTGCTTCCAATGACTTCGAAAAAGTAGAAGAGTGTGTTCAAGCAGGCAGAGAATCAACTAAAGCATCAATTGATGCTATTAAGCAAGTCGTCTGGGAAAACAAGATTTAATAGCCTTGAAGGTCAAATCAGATTTTAAATGGAAGATATGGTGAGACTATAAAGAACTAAATGTTATTCTCGTTTAACATTAATCTGGCTTAATCTGTACCGGCGGCATCAAGTAATCAAGACCGCTATAGTATGGACCAGGCTGCATTAGAGAATAGATGTCGGAAGCCAAAACATCAAAAAAGAGCATTTCTTTAGTTGCGTCGCTGTATCTGTTCAAGGAACCAACTTTGGTAATTACCGGTATGCAGGATTTCGACTTGATTTTATGCAGGATTTTTTGACCTTGTGGAGAAAACCCTAGAAGACGTAAATATTGTGGTCCTAAATTATCGAAAAATCGCGATTTATCCTGAGTGAAATTCAATAATGCGTATAGAAGCACCCTATTTAGCCGAGTACGGCTATATCGACGTGTTTTAATATTGTTAAAAAGGGACTCGAGATTGTAGGAATGATCAATTGCAGATTTAATCCGATTCTCCAGCCCCTCTGAAACGTCACACAGTCTAGCGATTTCGTCCAAGTTCATTCGTTTTAAAGTGAGGACAATAAATTCAAACAAACGTGAATTTACAGCTGATGGGCTGTTGACCATGGATTTAAGCAGTAGTCTAACCGTGATATCGGGAAGCCCTTGAAGTTGTTCAGGCGTTTTTCCGTCCAGAAGTTGGCTTCGAATAAAGGTGGCACTAGACAAGTTTTGATCTCCATTTTCGTAATAACCAGCCCCCAATCTTTTTATCGTTATGGGAATGGCCGAAGGGAATTCAGAATCTAAGGCACGAAGGTATTCAATCGCCAGTATGTTATTGGGGTTGAGTAGAATAGAACGAGTATTCAAATGAACGGAATTATTGCCGGAAATAAATGTTTCAAGAGCCCTGGATCTGGCTGTGGGGTAATTCAACCCCTCTCGGAGGAACTTATGAAGACTATTTTGAAATCTGGGAGGTTCGAGATTCAGAATAGTCGCGATGTTTTGTAGTGGTTTTAAATCACCGGTCTCACTGCCGAAAGACAAGTGGGTGACGATACCGGTTCTTTCAAGCAATTGTACTGCTCCACGGGCAAAATTACTTGCGCTGCGTGCTGCGAAGGCGAATGGCAATTCAAAAACCAGGTCGACACCGGCCCTTAGAGCCATCTCAGTTCGTAACCATTTATTGACCAATGCTGGTTCGCCCCGTTGGGTAAAATGGCCACTCATAACACATACTACAGCATCGGGATTTATATGGGTTCGTGATTCTAATAAATGATAAAAATGACCGTTATGGAATGGGTTGTATTCAGCTATAATTCCGATAACTTTCATTTAGTACCTCCGACGCCAAATGTGAATACATTTTAACATTTATATTTAACTGCTGGCGAACCATGTGATAGAATTAACAACAGGTCCAAACTTTGGCTGTAAGCCGTGAAAACCGGCTGAAAATAAAATTAATTAAAAGGAGGCCATATTTTCATGACATTGCTGGAACAAATTAGAGAGAAAGCTCAGGCGAAGTACAAAACCATCGTACTGCCTGAAGGCACAGAAGACCGTACCCTTAAAGCGGTCGAAACCCTAATCAAGGATAAGATCGCTCGACCGATTTTGCTGGGCGCGGAGCAAGCGGTCAAAGATCAAGCACAAAAAGTTGGAGCAAATATAACTGGAGCCGAAATTGTTGATCCCATTAACGCTCCATTTTATGGCGATTTTGTCCAACAGTTTTATGAAATGCGCAAGGACAAGGGTATGACCGAAGATAAAGCCAAGCAGTTAATGCTGGACCCACTATTCTTTGGTTCAATGATGGTCAAGATGGGCAAGGCTGACGGAGAAGTTGCAGGTGCAATTAATACTACCGGGAACGTGCTTCGTCCGGCATTACAGATCATCAAAACCGCCAAAGGCATATCAGCCGTATCTGGCGCATTCATTATGATAGTTCCCAACTGTGATCTTGGCGATAACGGTCTGTTTGTATTTGCAGACTGCGCAGTTACCCCCAATGCTACAGCCGAACAGTTGGCAGAATTTGCTTGGGTATCAGCCCAGACCGCTAAGAACCTGTGCGGTATGAAAGAACCGAAGGTCGGAATGCTGTCTTTCTCAACTAAAGGCAGTGCCAGCCATGAGCTTGTTGACAAAGTTGTGAAGGCTACAGAAATTGCTAAGTCCAGGTGGCCAGAACTTCCGGTTGACGGAGAATTCCAAGCCGATGCCGCTTTGATTGCTTCAGTCGGAGCATCAAAGGCTCCCGGAAGCCCTGTAGCGGGACAATGTAACGTGTTGATTTTCCCTGACCTGCAAGCCGGAAACATCGGATACAAACTGGTACAGAGACTGGCCAAGGCAGAAGCTATTGGTCCTATACTGCAGGGTATGGATAAGCCAGTAAACGATTTATCAAGAGGTTGCAGTGTTGAAGACGTAGTAAATGTCGTAGCTATGACGGCAGTGCGGGCATAATACTGCAATAGTTTGAGGGGGTAGATAAATAGGTTAAGGATTCTTAATATATTAATAGATCTTTATTACTCTCGTTAAAATGAGGAGGTTTAGTTTATAATGAAGGTTCTAGTAGTTAACTGTGGAAGCTCATCGATTAAATATCAGGTTTTCGACATGACTGACGAGTCAGTCTTAGCCAAGGGATTAGTCGACCGGGTTGGTATTCCCGGTACGGTTCTGAAACATGAGCCTGCTGGCAAAGACGAGGTTGTTATAAAGAAAGATTTACCCGATCATACCGCAGGCATGAAATTAGTTCTGGAAGTACTGGTCAACCCGGAATACGGTATTATCGAAAAGATGTCCGATATAGGTGCCGTTGGACATAGAGTAGTACATGGTGGCGAAGGTTTTGCCGACTCAACAGTAATTGATGACAAAGTAAAACAGGTTATTCGTGAATGCTTTGAAGTTGCTCCTTTGCATAACCCTCCCAATCTTATGGGAATTGAAGCCTGTCAGGAATTAATGCCGGATGTTAAACATGTCGCTGTGTTTGATACCGCATTTCATCAATCCATGACCGCAGCCAACTATATGTATGCGTTGCCTTATGACGTATACGAAAAGTTCAAGGTCAGAAGATATGGATTCCACGGAACATCACACTTTTACGTATCTCACCGGGCTGCTGATATGTTAGGTAAACCGTTTGAAGAGTGCAAGATTATTACTCTGCATTTGGGCAATGGTGCTAGCATGGCGGCCATCAAAGATGGTAGAGTAATTGATACATCCATGGGCTTTACCCCTCTGGAAGGTCTGGTAATGGGGACTCGCTGCGGTGATATCGACCCGGCTATCGTTTTCTTCCTCATGGACAAACTAGGTATGAATTCAGATGAAGCTAATGGTTATTTTAATAAGAAATCTGGAATGTTAGGCCTTTCCGGAGTATCAAATGATTTGAGAGATATTCTCGAAGCGGCCGGCTCCGGAAACCAGAAAGCTCAACTGTCCCTGGACGTATACTATACCAGAGTTAAATCCTATATAGGTGCCTATTATGCTATCTTAAACGGATGTGATTGTCTGGTATTTACCGCCGGGGTTGGCGAGAATGCTATGGATATTCGGGAAAATGTCTGTAAAGATCTTGAGTCCCTTGGCATTAAAATGGATACTGCGAAGAACAAGGTTCGCGGGAAAGAAGTGGACGTTGCTACCGAAGACTCCAAAGTCAGAATCTTCGTTATACCAACAAATGAAGAATTAGTTATCGCCAGGGATACTGTTCGTCTTACAAAATAAATGGATTGTCCAAAGAGGGCGGGGATAAGACCCCGCCTTTTCTGTTTAGAAGTGCAATTGATTTTCAGTAATCGATATTAGTCTCTTAGCAAGGGTGGAATAACAATACGGGGCCGTGGTTTCTTGACAATGATCCAAGGGCAAGACTATAATAAATCTGTTATTTTCACGGGGTGTTAAAATATGCTTATTGATTTATCCTGGTTGAAACTTCACCCGAAGGAAGAGGAAAAGTTTCACCTGGAACAAGACCCCAGCACGATTAATGTAGACGCCAGCCAGTTTAGACTGGTTGATCGTGTAATTGTCGATATTACAATAGGTAATACGGGTCGACTCATGGTTGGCTTTGGTACAATTAAAACGGTCCTGGAGTTCGCATGTGACAGGTGTCTTTCAAAGTTCAGAAGGCCTTTTAACATTCCCTTCGACGTTGAATTCTGTGAAGAGATTAACCGAGACTACTTTAAAAATGAAGAAAATTTTATCTACTTCACTGAACCGGTAGTCGATCTTGAGCACGTGGTTTTAGAGAGCATTTTCCTTAACTTGCCCCTGAGGACCTTGTGCTCTCCAGATTGCAAGGGTTTATGTCCTGTTTGTGGCTGCGACCTAAACCAAAGACAATGTGAATGCCGTAAGGAGGATACTGACCCAAGATGGGATGTTCTTGCTAAGCTTATGAAGGGGAAGGAGGTCGAGTATGGGAGTACCGAAAAGGAGGCAGTCCAAGACCCGGAAAAACATGAGACGGTCCCAGTGGAGAAAGATGGATAGCCCGGCTCTTGTTGAATGCCCGCAGTGTCATGAACTGAAAATGCCACATCGTATATGTCTCAAGTGTGGCTACTATAACGGAAAAGAAGTTATAAATTAAGACCTGTAAAAAGTAAGGTAAGAGTCCATGACTGTTAGCTTACTTTTTATTTAAGGAGTTTTAAATGATAAAAATTGCTGTTGATGCAATGGGCGGAGACAATGCTCCGCATGAAGTTGTTGCCGGTGCGATACAAGCCACCGAATTACTGGATGTTGGGGTTATTCTGGTAGGGGAGCAACAACGTCTTGAATCGGAATTAGGTAAATATAAGGGCCGGACGGCCCGGGTTCAAGTTGTTCATGCCAGCGAAGTAATAGGAATGGACGAACATCCTGCCACTGCATTGCGCAAGAAAAAGGATGCCTCGATAATAGTGGCTACAGGACTTGTAGCCAGGGGTCAGGCTGACGCTGTAGTATCTTGCGGTAATACCGGTGCGCAAATGGCTGCTGCGATATTTGGATTAGGCCGGTTTCCGGGCATAGAACGGCCAGCCATTGCTGCAATAGTTCCCAAACCAACCGGATCAGCCGTTTTTCTTGATGTTGGAGCCAATGTAGACGTTAAAGTACCTCAATTATTACAGTTTGCTTTGATGGGCAAAGCTTATTGTGAGGTTGGACTCGGGTATAATAATCCCAGAATCGCTATATTGAATAACGGCGAAGAAGAAACTAAAGGAAATCAGGTAGTTATCGCTGCTTTTGCCGAGTTAAAGGATTTACCTATTAATTTTGTGGGTAACATTGAAGGTAGAGATTTTTTTGGGGATGCGGCTGATGTCGTTGTTTGTGACGGATTTGTCGGCAACATTGTCCTTAAGCTAATCGAAGGCATGGCTTTTATGATAATGAAAAAGCTAACTGGTAGAATTCCCAATGTTGATGAGCTATTAAGTGATTTTGATTATGCTAATGTTGGTGGAGCCCCTTTACTCGGAGTTAAAGGAATAAGTATAGTATGTCATGGCAGTTCTAAAGCCAAGGCTGTATCCAATGGCATAGCAATGGCTACTAGATGTGTGAAAGAACAATTAGTGAATAGAATTGGGCAATCTCTGGCAAATATCAGTGATCAGGCCTAAACTGTACTTAACAAACAATTGGGGGTGGAACGGTGAACGACTTTTTTCTATTATGCCGGAATATCTTAGCCGAACATCTTAACATTCAGCCAGATTTGATCAGTATGGATACGACATTTGAGGAGATAAACGCAGATTCCATCGATATTGTGGAAATGATAATGGCGGTTGAAGACAAGTATGATGTCGAGTTTCCTGAGGATGATTTAGACAAGTTTAAAACTATGGGATCTTTAATTAAAGTCCTTTATGAATACTTAAATAGCAGGTGAAGGGTTTGAAAACCAGTAGGAAAAGGGCCGAAGAGTTTGCGGAATTGAATTTTATTCAAATCGAACAGCTTGAGCTATTAGTAACAGCCCTTACTCACCCTTCATACGCTCAGGAACACGGTGGAGTGGAAAATAATCAGCGTCTTGAGTTTTTAGGGGATGCAGTGCTGAATCTAGTGGTGGCTACTTATCTTTATCAAAGATTTCCCGACCAGCAGGAAGGTGTACTAACCAAAATCAGAGCTAAAATGGTCTGCGAACAATACCTGGTTAAGATGGCCAAAGATTTACGAGTAGGGGATTATGTAATCCTGGGTAGAGGAGAAGAGAATTCTGGTGGGCGAAAGCGCAATTCGATATTAGCGGATTGCGTTGAAGCGATCATAGGTGCAATATTTCTTAACCGTGGCTTGGATTATACGTATTCATTTATCTTACGTTACCTGGAAAACGATATAGGCTTAATAGCTGACGGCAATTTTTACGATTACAAATCCAGATTACAAGAACTGGTTCAAAGTAGTGGCCGTGATAATGTTACCTATGAAATTCTTGATGAAAGTGGTCCGGCTCACGACAAAACATTTATGGCCGGGGTTTATTATCAGAACAGATTGCTGGCTAAAGGTTTAGGAAAAAGTAAGAAAGAAGCTGAGCAAAAGGCTGCCGAACTGGCCCTTCAGGATGGACTGGAGTGAAAAAGCACGCCATAATACCTATCTTTATTCCTCACCGCGGTTGTTCATATAACTGTGTCTACTGTAATCAAAAAAGTATAACCGGCCAACTGTCGCGTATTTCTGTCCTAGAAATTGATAACGTGATTAAGAGCCATCTTCAAAACATGCCTGATTCAATTATTCCCGAAATCGCATTTTATGGTGGAAGCTTTACAGCTTTGCCAATGGCGAAACAACAGGAATTACTAAAAATAGCTGAGCCGTATGTTGTAAGTGGTTCGGTTAGTGGTATTAGGATTTCCACCAGGCCGGATGCAATAGATAATGATATCTTGGAATTACTGGCGAGTTACCGGGTAAAGGTTATAGAGTTAGGGGTACAATCCCTTGACAGAGAGATCCTTCGTATATCAGGAAGGCCTTATGAGCCTGGGATAGTGGCCGAAGTATCAAAACTTATTAAACAAAAAGGATTTGTTCTGGGACACCAAATAATGATCGGACTTCCAGGATCGGACCCGAGTAAGGAAATTGATACTGCAAACAAAGTTATAGAAATAAAACCCCATTTGGCCCGGATATATCCTGCCATTGTCCTTCAAGGAACTCGGTTGGCAGAATGGTATCGTGATGGATTATACCAGCCAATTGAACTGGAAGAGGCAGTAAATATTGTTGCCATTTTATTGACCATGCTAGAAAAAGCTGGTATAAAAATAATAAGGATGGGATTGCAGCCATCAACTGATCTAGTGGAGCCCGGGAATATATTGGCGGGACCGTTTCATCCTAGTTTTGGCGAACTGGTACAGGCGGAAGTTTTTCGCCTTCAAGCTGAAGTGGCAATTACCAGGTTCCAGGAAGGAGGTACTACCCGAAGGCTTAATCTATATGTACATAGCAATGACCTCTCAAAAATGATAGGCCATTATCGAAACAACATAAGAAGTTTAACTGAAATCTTTAAATTAGAAAGCCTCAAGGTTATCGGGCTAAATGATATCGAAAAGAAATGGGTTGGAGTAGGGGGTTGGGAAGAAGATTCTCCCCGCCTGATTATATCGCGACACGAATTTCACGAGTTGTATAAATATAAAAATATAGGGTATTAATTTTGTTGCGAGGAGGAATCATGTTGGAAGTTCTAAAGGTATCTGCTAATTCTAGTCCAAAATCAGTAGCTGGGGCCTTGAGTGCTGTTTTGCGTGATAATGGAAAGGCAGAGATTCAGGCTGTGGGCGCAGGGGCGATAAACCAGACAGTCAAAGCAATAGCCATTACCCGGGGTTTTATGGCTCCTAACGGAGTGGATTTGGTAACTGTTCCTTCATTTGTTGAGATTAGTATCGATGGTGAAGACCGGACAGCCATTAAGTTTCTGGTTGAGCCTAGATAAGAATAATATATTAAATTGATTTTAAAAGAAAGCTGCTATTTTGGCAGTTTTCTTTTTTTTCTGGGTAAAGGGATGGATATAAGTTAAGATAAAGATTAAAAGAGTTTAGCATGATATTTATATAGTCGGCAAAACCAGATACTTCAGTTTTTAAGTTAAATACGCAGATTATGTAGTAATGGCATAACAAAAAACGAAGGAATCTTTTTAGAGATAACCAGTGGTTTTGATAAAATAAATAAAGTTGGTTGTAACCCACTGAATGAGGATGGATTATGTATTTAAGAGAGCTTGAACTTAAGGGATTTAAGTCATTTGCGGGCAATACCCAAATCCAATTCGAACCAGGACTGAATGTTATCGTAGGGCCTAATGGCTGTGGCAAGAGCAATATTGTTGATGCCATACGTTGGGTCCTGGGAGAATCCAATGTAAGAAATCTTCGTGGACAACGGGGGGAGGATGTAATATTCACTGGAACCGATCGAAAAAAGCCACTGGGGTTTGCTTCGGTTTCCATGACTATAGACAACCAGGATCATAGTCTTAAGACTGATTATGACGAATTGACAGTAGGACGAAAGCTTTTCCGAAACGGAGAAAGTGAGTTTCAAATCAACCGCCACGAGGTTAGATTAAAAGATATCCATAATCTTTTTTCAGGCACTGGTTTAGGCAAAAGAGGCTATTCTATTATTGGACAAGGTGAACTAGAGCAGATCTTGAATGCCAGACCTTTTGAACGTCGGTTAATCCTGGAAGAGGCGGCTAGTTTATCGACTTATCGCCACAAAAAGGAAGAAGCGGAGGCCAAACTACAGGCGACTGCCAATGATATTCTTCGTTTAAAAGATATAATTACCGAACTACAAAATCGTCTTTCTGAGTTAGAGGTTAAAGCCGAAAAAGCCAGGAAGTATTTAATGATTTCGAGTGAATTGGGGCGATTAGAAAGGACCGTATTGTCCCGTGAAATTTACTTATATAATCAAGAAGGTGTTGCTCGCAGGGAAGAAATGCTTCGATTGACGGAAGAAACAGGCTCGGCAAGAAAGGATATAGTATCCAGAGAAACGGTTATGAACCAGTTAGAAGGTACAATCAGGCAAATTGAAAGCGAGATAAGTGAACTTAAGGAAAAACGGTTTGCCCTTGCCGGGGAAATAAATAACCAGGAAAGTGAAACCAAACTGGCGGAAGAAAGATTGGTAAACATAGGCGAAAGGCTATGCCAGTTGGAATTGGATATAAAAAATTACTCTGACATGATCACTAAGGTAAGTAATGACCTTACCTTATCCCAGAATAATTATTCAGTTAAAGAGGAAGAAGTAAGCAAAAAGGCCAGAGAAGTCTTAACCTTATCTAAGGAGATTGACTCACTAGCGGGCGAAATAAAGCTAAAGGAAGAAAACCTTGAGAGTATAAAAACCGGATTAATAGATTTATTAAACCAACAGGCCTTAATAAAGAATGGGATAGCGGAAAAGGAGGAAAAGATCAGAAAAACCCAGGAAAAACTTGAACGCCGACATAACGAATTAGCATTTCGGCGGGAAAGAGTTGCTGGAATGGACGAAACCTTAGCGATCCTCAAAAAAGATTATATGCAGATAAGGGACGATTTGGGCGTGTTACAGAGCGAGAAGGAACGAGTAGATCAGTTAAAAACCCAGGCTGGAAATAAACTGGTTGCAGAGGAAGAACGATCCGTAACCCTGGAGAAACACATTAGGCAAATAAAAAACCAGGTAATATCTTTGGAAGAAGCTCTTAAATCGCATGTCGGGTATTCCGAGGGAATAAAAAAGCTGATATCTTACGCGGAAAGTAACCGGGGCTTAATTCCCGGATTAATTGGGGTTTTAGCTGATTTAATTGATGTTCCGCATGGGTTGGAGATTGCGATTGAAGCTGCCTTAGGTCGGGCTATGGAAAACATAGCTGTAAACTCAGATAAGGATGCACAAAAAGCCATCAACGTACTAAAAGATAATGGATGGGGCAGAGCAACTTTTTTGCCGTTAAACATGCTCCGCCCGTTGGGTGTCAGCCAAGAACAACTCAGAACTATCAAGAATCTTAAAGGTGTTCTTGGTTTGGCTTCGGAGTTAATTGGTTTTGCCCCAGAGCATAAAAAGGCTGTAGACTATTTGTTAGGTCGAACTGTGGTGGTTGAAACTCTTGAGGTTGGATTACGATTGTTCAAAAACACCAATTCGCTGAGAATAGTGACTCGAGACGGAGAATTGATAAATCCAGGAGGAGCGATAACGGGAGGACGTTACGAAGCTCGTACTGTTACTCCCATAAGGAGAAGAAATGACTATAAAATAAAACAAAAGGAATTGGAACAAGCAATTATTCAGGCACAGGTCATAAATGACATAGTAGATGGAATAAAGGAAAAATGCAGAACAATAGATGATGAATTAGCATCATTGCTTAATAATATCAATGAGAAGTATTTTCGCCAGGATATGTTGGCAAAAGAGATAGAAAAAATAGACCGCGAAAAGAAACAAACACTACAGGAAATCGAAGAAATGGTAGCAGAGGAGCGAATTGGATATATTGAGGTTGATCGTTTTATTTCCGAGATTGAGGGTTCACGAGAACAACTTAACAGGTTATCAGAATCGGGAGAAATTATCAGTGAAAACCTGGATAAAGAAAAGGAGGAATATGATCAACTTTTGCGTCGGAACGAGTTGGTCGCGGAACGATTAAGCTACTTTGAGGACGCTGCTAAAACTGGGCAGCGTGAATTAGAAGATTATTTACAGAATGTTCAGCGCTTACAATCAGTTGTAAACTCCTATGAAAAGAGTCTGGACGAATGCCAGGAGCAAAAACTTCGCCTGGAACAAAACGTTGTATCGGAGAATGAAAGGCGGCAGAGATTCCGGGTAAGTATTGTTGATATTAAAAGGGATCTGGAACGGGTTGAGGGCTTACTAAAGGTATTGGAAAAGAAAAGAACTATTAACACGGAGCAAATTGCCGCGGAGAAGGAATTAATTATTCCCATACGCGAACATGCTACGATGCTTGAAGAAAAAGTTCGTAATCTGGAAATAAAAGCAGTTAGGGCAGAGATAGAAGAGAAGAACGCCCGGCAAAACTGGGAAGCCAAATTTGGCAGCGAAGACTGGCAGAGCAGCTTCGTTGAATTGGAAATACGAGAACAAAGGGAGATGAAAAGAAGAACCGAAGCATTGAAGGAGAAGTTTGAAGATCTCGGCCCAGTTGACGTAAATGTCATTGAAGAATTAGAAGAGGTTAAGAATAGATTTGAATTCTTAAATGGTCAACTTGATGATCTTCTAAAAGCTCGTGAGTCGCTTTATCAATTAATTGAAGAAACCGAAACGATGATGAATAGTAGGTTTAAAGATTTTATTCAAACCGCAAGTGAAAGCTTTAAAAATACTTTCACTGGGATTTTTTCAGGTGGAGATGCCAGTCTGATCATTGAAAATCAATCTGATTCATGGCAGGCTGGAGTTGAAATATTGGTTAAAATGCCTGGTAAGAGGCGTCAGCCATTGAACCTTCTGTCAGGTGGCGAAAGGGCTTTAACCTGCATTGCGTTTATTTTTTCTTTGCTATTATTAAAACCTGTTCCATTCTGTCTTCTAGATGAAATTGACGCTGCCCTGGACGATGTAAATCTGGCACGTTTCGGAAGCTATTTGAAAAAACTCGGACAAACTATCCAATTCATAATAATTACTCACCGTCAGGGTACCATCGAATCAGGGGAAACAATATATGGGGTTACTATGCCCGAACAAGGCATTTCCGAGGTCTTTTCCCTTACAGTCAAGGAAGCTCATAGTTTAGCCGGCTAATAAAAGGGGAGTTAGCTATTATTAATGCCGAATAGGAGTGATAACAATATTTCAGAAATTGAAACAAAGTCTTAGTAAAACAAGACAGAGTATTGTTGCTAAAGTGGAAAACCTCATAAAGGGCTCAAAACAAATTGATGAAGAGTTTTTTGATGAGTTGGAAGAAATATTAATTCAATCTGATCTGGGGATAGCTACTTCTACCGACCTGGTTAATAAGCTTCGCCGACAAGCTAAAGATGAAAAACTCAGAGATCCAGAGCAGGTTAAAGGGGTTTTAAAAACAGAGATTATTAAAATTATGGAAGGTTCTGAACAGGTTTTAACTTTGTCTTCCGACAAGCCTTCAATCATTCTAATTGTGGGTGTAAACGGGGTAGGGAAAACAACTTCTATTGCCAAACTCGCCTATCGTTTTAAGTTAGAAGGCAAAAGAGTAATGTTGGCGGCAGGAGACACTTTTAGAGCCGCCGCAATTGAACAGCTGCAGGTTTGGGCAGATCGAATAGGAGTAGATCTAATTAAACATAGTGAAGGTTCCGACCCCGCTGCAGTGGTTTTTGATGCGGTAAGTGCCGCTAAAGCACGAAAAACGGATATTTTGATTATAGATACTGCTGGAAGATTGCACAACAAGACAAACTTGATGGAGGAAATTGCCAAGGTAAGGAGGGTAATAGCCCGTGAGGTTGCAGAAGCGCCTCATGAAGTCCTATTAGTTCTTGATGCAACCACCGGACAGAATGCTTTAAACCAGGCCAAATTATTTAAAGAAATTACCGGTGTAACAGGCATTATATTAACCAAGCTAGATGGAACTGCTAAAGGTGGTATAGTAATTGCGATCGCTAGGGAACTGGGGACACCGGTAAAGATGATCGGTATTGGCGAGACTATGGAAGACTTAAAAGACTTTAGTGCCGGAGATTTTATTGAAGCGATGTTCGCTGATTAGGGGGGATTTTATGTTTAGCGTTGGAATTATTGGTGGTACCGGAGTTTACGACCCTGCTATTTTGAATGATATAGAAGACCATGTCATTGAGACAGATTACGGAGATGCCGCAGTTAAACTGGGTAACTACAAAGGCTTTCCCGTCGCTTTTATGGCTCGACATGGGGAAAATCATTCGGTTCCGCCTCACTTAATAAACTATCGGGCCAATATCAAGGCTTTTCAGCAATTAGGCGTTAAAAGAATTATTTCTACTGCTGCAGTGGGTTCTTTGAATTTTGATTTTAAACCAGGTTCGCTCATAATAGTTAATCAGTTTCTTGATTTTACCCGCGGTAGAAATTGTACCTTTTATGATGGAGGAAAAAATGGAGTTGTTCATGTGGATGTTACTGAGCCATATTGCCCTGAAATAAGGGAAGCTCTTTATAACAGTGCAAAAAGTCTGGATATAGAGGTGTTTGACGGCGGAACATACGTCTGTACCGAAGGACCGCGGTTTGAAACAGGTGCGGAAATAAAGATGTTTAAACTATTAGGAGGGGATGTGGTTGGTATGACCGCAGTACCCGAGGTTGTTTTAGCTCGTGAACTTGGTATTTGCTACGCCACGGTTGCGGTGGTAACTAACTATGCTGCCGGAATCGTACCAGGGCGTCTTACTCATTCGGAAGTAGTGGGATATATGAGGGAAAATGTAATTAACATTAGAAATACTATAATGCATGCGGTAAATATAATTCCTCAAAATCCCCAGTGCACATGTGGACACATATTAAAAGAGATTGGAGCAGAATAGTTTGGTAACCACCATTGAATGGACCGGTTCGACCGTTAGAATCCTTGACCAGACATGCCTACCGGGTAAGATAGTCTATAGAGAATTGTCAAACTATAATGAAGTGGCAGAAGCAATAAAAAAAATGAGAGTAAGAGGAGCACCGCTAATAGGTGTTGTTGCCGCATTTGGAATGGCCTTGACCGCATTTAATTATAAAGGCCCCCAGGATGGGCTTGAATCAGAAATGTCAAAGGCCTTTAATGTCTTGCTAAAATCAAGGCCCACAGCAGTCAATCTGCAATGGGCTTTACAAAATATAATGAAAGTATACCATTCCCACATAGATATACCAGTTTCGAATCTGAGACAGTTGATACTTGATGAAGCTCACTCAATATATAAAAAAGATATTGCATCTAACAGAGCAATTGGGGATTATGGCAAGAGTCTGCTTAGGACAGATTGCCGAATATTAACAATATGTAATGCAGGAGCTTTAGCGACTTGCGGGTATGGAACAGCCTTAGGCGTTATAAGAGCTGGTTGGGCCGAAGGTAAGGTAAAGCAAGTATGGATTAGTGAGACCCGTCCTGTTTTGCAGGGAGCAAGATTAACCGCCTGGGAAATGTGCCAAGACGGTATTCCGTCTACTCTTATAACCGACAATATGGCTGGTTATATTATGCAGTTAGGTTTGGTTGATATAGTTATTGTTGGGGCAGATAGGATTGCTGCTAATGGAGATACTGCTAATAAGATTGGAACCTATAGCCTGGCGGTATTGGCTCGTTATCATGAAATACCTTTTTATGTTGCTGCGCCACTTTCGACCATTGATTGTAAAATCAACACCGGGAAGTTGATACCAGTTGAAATGCGCAGTAATGATGAAATAAAGAAAGTGGGAAAAATTAAGATTGCTCCGGATGAAGTTAACGCTTTTAACCCGGCTTTCGATATTACCCCAGCTGGACTTATTAGCGGAATCATTACTGAAAAAGGATTCATGTTAAACTCAGGAGGCAATAGCCTCAAGGAATTGATAGGGAGGATAACCAGTGGGGCATAACAGCACCAATAACCTGAGAAAAAGGGTGTTAGATATAGCCCGCAGGATGATTGAAGAAGGCTTGGTTCAGGCAACTTGGGGAAATGTGAGTTGCCGGTTACCCGGAGAGCCTTTTATGATAATTACCCCTAGCGGGTTGGATTATTTGAGGCTAGAAATCGACGACCTAGTAATTACTGATTGGGAGGGTAATCTGGTGGAAGGGCGTTGGAAGCCTTCTACCGAAAGCAGGATGCACGGGCTGGTATATGAATTTCGAACTGAAGTCGGAGGTATCGTACATACCCATAGTAGGTGTGCTACAGCCTTCGCAGTAGCGAAACAGCGAATCCCGGTGGTCACTGAAGAAATGGCTCAGGTTGTAGGAGGATCAGTTGAAGTTGGCCCATACACTGTTTGCGGAACACAGGAATTGGCCAATACTGCTGTAATGGCTCTGGGGGATAGGAATGCGGCTTTGCTGGCCAATCATGGATTATTGGCTGTTGGGAAAAACCTTGATGAGGCTCTTAGAGTAGCATTGGTCGTAGAAAGATCAGCCCAAATAGCTTATATGGCAAAAGTAATCGGCAGCTGTAATGAAATTGATAAAGATAAAGTAGATAAACTGTATTTGAGTTTTATGAACGATTACGGACAAAAAAGATAAAAAACGTGGAGGAATTCTAAATGATATTGATCTCGAACTGCCGCATTATCACAATGTCGTCTGCGGAAGAATGCATTGACAATGGATACTTAATAATAGAAGGTAAGCAAATTGCTGAAATAGGCACAGGAGACCCTCCACTAAGGGATTTTAAGGAAACTATCGACGGCACAGGAAAAGTAGCATTGCCGGGCTTTGTCAATGCTCACACGCATGCATCAATGACTATGTTAAGAGGGTACGCAGACGATCTTCCCCTTATGATATGGTTACAGGAAAAAATCTGGCCGTTGGAAAGCAAGTTACAGGAAGAAGACTATTACTGGGGCGCTATGTTAGCAATTTCTGAGATGATAAAATCCGGAACGACCTGTTTTGCTGATATGTACTTTAATATGGACCAGGTTGCCAAGGCAGTAAACGAGGCCGGAATCCGAGCCTGCCTATCCCGGGGTATGATTGGGATTGGAACCGGAGAGGATGCCAAGCTTGCTTTCGACCAGAGCCGTGAGCTAGCTAAGGATTGGCATGGAAAAGACGATGGTCGAATCAATATTATGCTTGGACCGCATGCTCCGTATACCTGTCCCCCCGATTACCTGAGACAAGTTATCTCGTTATCAGACGAGATCGGAATAGGAATTCAAATTCATCTCGCAGAGACTGAGAATGAGGTCCGCAATAGTTACGAAGCATACGGCAGAACACCAGTAGAATTTATGGAGTATTTGGGATTGTTTTCGCGCCCGGTACTGGCTGCCCATTGCGTACATTTAACAACTAATGAAATTGATATTCTGGCTAAAAATGATGTCGGGGTAGCCCATTGTGCTGAGAGTAACATGAAGTTGGCCAGTGGAATTGCACCAGTTTCTGATATGCTAACAGCAGGAATTAAAGTAGGCCTTGGAACTGATGGCGCTTCAAGTAACAATAACCTTGACATGATAGAAGAAATGCGAGCTTGCTCATTCTTGCATAAAGTAAATAAGATGGATGCTACTGTATTACCGGCTTACCAAACATTAGAAATGGCCACTGTTAATGGTGCGTGTGCTCTGGGACTTGCAGATATTGGTTTGCTAAAAACGGGGAATAAGGCTGATATTATTCTGGTTAACCTTGAACAGCCTCATTTAACTCCGGTATATAATGTGGTTTCGAATCTAGTTTATTCAGCAAGAGGGGCAGACGTAGATACTGTTTTTGTTGATGGAAAATTACTAATGAAAAATCGTCAATTGAAGACTATTGATGAAAAACGGGTTTTACGTGAAATACAGCATAGAGTTGAAAGATTGAAAGATAATAAATAAGTTTAACTTTATAAATATTACTGGTTGTTTCGCAGTTTGAACTGTACCTAATAGGCGATGTACAACAAACAAAAAAGGGGTCCAATTGGACCCCTTTAATTGCTATGGTGCGGCAGAAGGGACTTGAACCCCCATGAAGTTGCCCTCACATGGACCTGAACCATGCGCGTCTGCCAATTCCGCCACTGCCGCATATTAAAACTACCGACATATCTATGCCGAACGACAGTTAATATTGTATCTCCCGTTTCTAGTTCTGTCAAGAAACACGGTCTTCGGATTAAAACAAATATGGGAGGGATTTCGATAATAATACTTTTCCTCTAAAGTACAAAGAGGGGAAACCAAGATAACCCCTCTTTTTTAGCAGTTTCACTTATGGTAATTAATGGTTATTTGTTCTTCTTTGATTGTTTAGTATTATCATTAATAGTTTTACCTCTATTTTGCTCAGTGGTATCTCCAGGCATATCCTTTGCCCGGTTTTTAGCACCCTTTTCTTTCCTAGGCATAATAAGATCCACCTCCTTCCCGGACAATCCAGAGCTGATTCAAATACATCTAAAAGTATATTGCCCGAGTTGGATTCCTTTATTCCAGACGGTAAACTAATGATTATTTCCGGAAGAATCAGTATAACCTGGTATAGACGAGGCTATTTCTTGCAGTTCTTCTTGTGATAAATTCCCTATGAGATTGATCAAATAAACCTTACCATCCACTTCAGTTTGCCATGGTTCAATGGAATTATATTGTTCAAAATTATTGTCTGTTGATACTGAAGTTGCTGGAACGGTTTTGTCGGTGGATGAGTTATTCAATTTAATACTCAAACGGTACCAGTCCTCATTATTACACCGGTATAAGATTGTCAATGAATCTTCTGAATCTTCTTCAATTGATTGCTCAAAATCCAAAGGTATGTTGGACGGAAGCAATTGGTTTATTGGATTAATCGGAGCCTTCATCATTTTAATTGCTTCCTGTTGAGGAAGTGCAACTGTAGGAGGCTGAACTTTATCCTCGGATGTTGCACCTTCTTTAACTGACAGTCCCCCTCGTGATGACGCTGCGACTCGTAATTGGTTGTTGTTATAGGATGACGAATCCGGTTGCGAATTATCTTCTTTTGAAGTCGTTGAATGAATGATACCAGCCTTAATATGTTGCGCTGGCGAACTATTTTTAGCCTGTATTTCTGTAACACCGCCATCCACTGAATTGGAAACCTGATTTGTCGGCTCTTTGCCTTTATCAGATAGTTTTATCTGAGGTGATTGTCCGAAGTTTATAGGTAAATCAACACCGATCTGGGGAAGAATGTATAGCCAGGTTAGTGCCAGCAATGCAATAGTTCCAGTTGCTAGAAGTGCGAGCCTATTATAATGTGGTTGGCGATTAAAAAACGATAATCTTCTACTTGAATTGGCTTTTATTGATGTGACCACTCTATTGCAGAAATCGTAAGAAACTTCAGGCACATCCTTTATGTCTCTTAAAACCTGAGATTCTAGATTAGTAAAATCAACTAAAGCTCTACAAGCTGAACAGTGATTTAAGTGATGGTCAATCTGACGTGATAGCGCGGGTTGAAGTTCGTTATCACAATACTCCACTACCAGTTTACTTACTCGATTGCAGTCCATGGATTCCCCTCCCTTCATCGAGTTGTTCAAGTAGGATCCCGCGCAGATTTTTTCTAGCTCTATGTACCTTTACTTCAACGTTTTCCCGGCTTATACCTAGAATCTCGGCTATTTCCTGATTGGTTAAATCTAACTGATAACGAAGAATCAGAATAATTCTATAGTGTTCGGGGATTTCCTTTAAAGCTTGATTAATTGTTTCTTTTAATTGCGCTTGTTCCAATTTGATTAAAGGGTCAACTGAAAGATGTTGATGTAAATCTATTTGTTGCTCCTGTATATCATCGAGGTTTAGGGAAACATATTTCTTCTTGCGTCTAATATTGCTAATACATGTATTAACAGCTATACGGTAGAGCCACGGGGCAAACCTTTTACTAGGGTCAAATTGTGAAAACTTACGATATATGTTTATAAATACTTCCTGAGCTATATCTTCTGACTCTTCACGGTTATTGGTCATTCGGTAAGCTACACGAAAAACCTGTTGTTGATACCTGGTTACTAATTGTTCAAAGGCATCCAAATTGCCTTTACAAGCCTGAAACGCTAATGTTTCATCAGAAGGAGTCACTAAAGTCCCCCCAATGCTCCTGTAATAAAATACGCATATCTGGTCTTTAGACTTACAATATCGGGTAAAAGTTTCTAATTTGCCAATACTAAAATTATAGCATCTATGAGACGAATAATTTGGAATCTTGACGGGAAAAAGAACATAATGTGTTATCTGGTTAAATGTTAACTAAAGGAAATATTTGACGGAGAAATAATTTTATGAGTAAACTTTTCATTAAGTTAGACAAAAGGGGCATTGTGTTTTATGAGGGAATGGTTGGTGACCGAGAAGATGTGCCTAGTCTCCATGGTCAGAATTCCTGGGTTGGGACCACAAAAGATTAGAAAGGTTAGAAACGAGACAGGATCTTATCAATCTGCATGGAAAGCACCACACCAATTGTGGCAGAATGTCTGTGGTGCCGAAATAGCTAATAATATAGTTAAGCTAAGGACAGAATCAGAACCGGAACGAATTTTGGATGAAGCAAAAGGATATGTCAATGAAATCATTACAGAATTGGATGATAATTATCCTGATAACCTTAAGCATATATATGCCGCCCCTCTGGTTCTTTTTTGCATAGGGAATGCCAAGCTATTAGGCTTGCAGGCTGTGGCAATGGTGGGTTCGCGTAGAGCAACGCCTTATGGACGTCGGGTAGCTCGACAGCTAGGAAAGGAATTGGCGGGTGCGGGGTTAGTTATAGTAAGCGGCATGGCACGGGGTATTGATGCAGAATCCCATTGGGGTTGTTTGGAAGCTCATGGAATGACTATCGGAGTACTGGGTACAGGCCCAGACATAGTATACCCTAAGGAAAATCGTGAATTGTTTAATAGGGTTTCAGCGGAAGGACTTTTGTTGTCAGAATTTTGGCCAGGTACACCAGGCGAGCCCAAAAACTTCCCAATAAGGAACCGATTGATTTCAGGATTATCCAGGGGTCTTGTTGTGGTTGAAGCTCAGGAAAAAAGCGGAGCCATGATTACTGTTGAATATGCCCTGGAACAAGGACGAGATGTATTTGCGGTACCCGGGCCAATAACCAGCGAGTATAGCAAAGGTACCAACTTTATGCTCAAAGAAGGTGCTAGAATAGTTACCTGTGCTAATGATGTATTGGAAGAATTAGGAGTCCCCAAACAGCAAAATCAACAGAATATTAAAACGGAAAAAGGGATACAAGGGGTACTCATTGAATACATAGGATTTGAACCAGTCAATATCGATTGGCTAATAAATGTTTCCGGGCTTGCGCACGGAGAAATCGCGGCTGAGTTGCTTCAGTTGGAGGTGGATGGTATAATTTCTTCCTTACCGGGAAATTATTACGTTCGGCGATAATTATCTAATAGATACACATAAGCAAGGAATCAGTTTTAAGAATCCCGAGAAAAATATAGTTGAGGTGGTATTTTGGCCAACAAAGTATTAGTAATTGTTGAGTCGGCAGCAAAAGCGAAAACTATTAGCAAATTTCTAGGGAAAAATTATAAAGTTAAGGCGTCTGTTGGACACATACGCGATTTGCCCAAAAGTAAACTGGGGGTTGATGTGGATAATGATTTTTCCCCGCAATACATTACCATCAGGGGCAAGGGCGATTTGATTAAAGAAATCAGGGAGGAAGCGGAGAAAGCTGATAGCGTGCTCCTGGCTACTGACCCTGATCGTGAGGGCGAAGCTATAGCCTGGCATTTAAATCAAATTATTGGCAAATCAAAAGATATGGCTCGAATTGAATTTAATGAAATAACCCGTGATGCTATCAAAAGAGCAGTCAAAAACCCCCGTCCAATTGACATGAACCGGGTTGATGCCCAGCAGGCCCGCAGAATTTTGGATCGGTTGGTTGGCTACTCCCTGAGTCCTTTGCTCTGGGTCAAAGTTCGCAAAGGCCTTAGCGCAGGTCGTGTACAATCAGTGGTAGTACGAATTATTGCAGAACGGGAAAAAGAAATTGAACAGTTTGTGGCTGAGGAATACTGGACAATCGATACTGAGTTTAAACCGGGAAGAAAAGCGGCTTTCGTTGCCCGTTTAGCCACCATAGACGGGAAAAAGGTTGCCATAGACAGTGAAGATATGGCGAAAGCAGTAGTGGAAAGGATTAAAATTTGTTCCTTTCAAGTAGGCAAGGTAGAGAAGAAGGAAAAACGCCGTAAAGCTTTGCCTCCTTTTACCACCAGCACCTTGCAGCAGGAAGCAGCAAAAAAACTGGGGTATACGTCCAGTAAAACCATGAGAATAGCGCAGGAACTCTATGAAGGCTTAAACATAGGACCAGAAGGTAACGTAGGTTTAGTAACGTACATTCGTACTGATTCAACCCGTGTATCGGAAGAAGCTCAGAAAGAAGCCCTGGAGTACATAGGGAAAACCTACGGCTCAGAGTTCGTACCTGAACACCCCAATATATACCGATCGCGTAAGACCGCGCAGGATGCCCATGAAGCCATTCGGCCAAGTTCAGTTAACCGTAATCCTAACGACTTGAAGCTATCCTTATCCCGGGATCAGTATAGATTGTATAGTTTAATATGGAGCAGGTTTGTAGCCAGTCAGATGGAGGCTGCAGTTTATGATACCGTTACGGTAGATGTGACAGACCATGGTCTCGTTTTTCGGGCCAGCAGTTCCAAAATAAAATTCTCAGGTCATCTGGCGGTCTACAATGATAACGGTGAAGAGGAAGAAAAATCGAAAACTACTTTGCCTGAACTTTCAGAAGGCGAGCAGTTGACATTAAAGAATGTAAATATGGACCAGCATTTCACTCAACCACCCCCTCGATACGGAGAGGCAAGTCTCGTGAGAATGCTAGAGGAAAAAAATATTGGTCGGCCAAGTACCTATGCACCAATAATCGAGACCATTATTAAAAGAGGCTATGTAGAAAGAAAGAATAAACAATTTTATCCAACTGAACTAGGGTTGGTTATAGTTGATCTTTTAAAAGACTATTTTCCTGAAATCATGGACGTAGAATTCACGGCCGTAATGGAGGAGAACCTTGACCAGGTGGAAGAAGGGGAATTGAGCTGGCAGAAAACGGTAGGGGATTTCTATACTCCGTTTTCGGCTCGGTTAATAAAAGCTAAAGACGAAATGGAAAAGGTTGTAATTCCTGATGAGCCTGCGGGTAAAAATTGCCCTAAATGCGGAAGAGAAATGCTGGTTAAAAACGGACGATTCGGGAAATTTATAGCATGTTCCGGGTTCCCCGAGTGCCGACATACTGAGTCCATGAATCAGGTGGTAGGCATACCGTGTCCGCAGTGTGGCGGGGATCTGGTTGCTTTACGAACCAAAAAGGGAAGACTGTTCTATGGATGTAAGAATTATCCTCAATGTGATTATAAATCTTGGAATAAGCCAACTGAACCAAAAAGTGAAGCTGTTAAGGGATCCGATACTGTTTCGTTAGATAAATAAACTAGACACTGAAGAGGTATACTCATGTCAAAATCTGAGATATCGATTATTGGTGGCGGCCTCGCTGGTTGCGAGGCCGCTTATAAATTGGCACAAGCAGGAATCGGTTGCCGTTTGTACGAGATGCGACCGGAGCGAACAACGCCCGCTCATCGTACCGGTTATCTGGCCGAGTTGGTTTGCAGTAATAGTTTGAAATCAGATGATCCATTTTCTGCCCAGGGACTTCTTAAGGCGGAAATGAGACTACTTGGATCTATAATTCTAGAGGTAGCGGAAGAATGTAAAGTAAAGGCCGGATCAAGTCTGGCTGTAGATAGAAAAAAGCTTGGGGCGATCGTGACAAGCAAGATTGAGAGTCACCCATTAATTGAAGTTGTTCGAACGGAAGTAACCTGTATCCAGGAGACACCTGCAATAATCGCAAGCGGACCGCTTACATCCGACAAATTGGCGGAGAATATTAAAACATTTACTGGGCAGGATAACCTTTACTTTTTTGATGCGATTGCACCGGTAATATCCGCCGAAAGCATAAATTTTAGTAAAGTATATCGTGCTTCTCGTTATGGCAAAGGGGAGGCCGATTATCTAAACTGTCCAATGAATCAGGATGAATACCATAGTTTCATAAACCGTCTGCTGGAAGCCGATTCTATACCCATAAACAGAATCGATGAAGGGCTTTATTTCTCGGGTTGCATGCCCATCGAAACTATGGCCAGGAAAGGACAAGATACTTTGCGTTTTGGCCCTATGCGTCCAGTTGGTTTACCCGACCCGGAGAGCGGTAACGTGCCATATGCCGTAGTTCAGTTAAGGGCAGAAAACCAGGAGCAATCCATGTACAGCCTGGTAGGTTTCCAAACGAGAATGAGATGGGGAATGCAGGAGCAGGTATTAAGGCTGATTCCGGGTTTAGAATCTGCCGATTTTTTGTCTCTGGGAGCAATGCATCGAAACACATACATCAATAGCCCTCTGTTGCTTAATTCCACTCTTGACTTCAAAAACAAGCCTGGTCTATTTATGGCCGGACAGTTAACTGGAGTGGAAGGATATATGGAATCATCTGCGACTGGAATAATTGCTGGGATTAATGCAGTTAGATATTTAAACGGCTTAGAACTGGTTAAACCCCCCCAGGAAACGATGATAGGTTCTCTTTGTTCATATGTAAGTGACTCCAATAAGAAAGGTTTTCAGCCAATGAATGCCAACTTTGGACTATTACCTGGTTTGGGGAGTTCAGAAAGAAATAAACGAAAAAGAATTTCAGCCCTGATCGAAAGAGCATTATCGGCAATGAGAGAATTTTCAGAAAGTTCGTTAACTGTATTGTAAACGAAATTTGCTTATGATACGATGCAATTAAAGTGTCTTCAGGAGAGAAATGCGTGTTATTGCAGTATATTGAAGATTATCTGAATCATTTGAGGGTTGAACGCAATGCTTCCAATATAACCCTGGTCAGTTATAAAACTGACCTTTTACAGTTTACGGAGTTTTTATCCAGGCAAGAATCTATTCAAGCTGAGTACATATCGGAAAAAATGATCAACCATAAATCAGTTAGAGAGTACTTGACCCACCTGCAAATAAATGGTTTAAACCGATCCACAATGGCGAGAAAATTAGCCAGCCTTCGTTCCTTCGTTAAATACCTTTGTCGGGAAGACATTTTGGATAATAATCCAATTGCTACGGTCGCGACTCCAAAAAGGGAGAAAAAACTCCCCCGTTTCCTATACGATAATGAAATGACGGTGCTTCTTGAGGCTCCTGATTTAAGCAGTTGGAATGGCTGTAGGGATAAAGCAATATTGGAGGTGCTTTATGCCAGCGGGGTAAGGGTCAGCGAATTGGTTTCTTTAAACTTACAGAATGTAGATACCAGAAATGCTTTCATTAAAGTTACTGGAAAAGGAAACAAGGAAAGAATAGTTCCACTCGGGGATAAAGCTTGTGAGGCTTTGAATGAGTATATTTCGGGTCCACGAATTAACTTATTAAAGAAGAATAACAAAGCAGAAAGAGCAGTTTTTCTAAATCGCTTTGGGGATAGATTATCAGCTCGCAGTATTAGAAATATTGTGAATCAATATGTTGATCAAATTGCATTGAACCAGAAGGTTAGTCCCCATGTTTTTAGACATACATTTGCTACCCATTTACTTAATGGGGGAGCCGATTTAAGAAGTGTTCAGGAACTTCTTGGTCACGTAAAACTGTCTACAACCCAGATCTATACACATGTTACCAGTGAAAGATTAAAAGCGATTCACTTTGAGACTCATCCACGGAGGTAATAATTTGTTTAAAGGAACGACAATTGTTGCAGTCCGAGTTAAAGGAAAATCCGCTATTGCCGGCGACGGTCAGGTCACGATGGGGCAGAACGTTATAATGAAACAAGGAGCGAAAAAGATTCGCCGTTTGTATAATGATCAGGTGTTAGCGGGGTTTGCCGGGTCAGTAGCCGATGCCTTGACCCTTTTTGACAAATTTGAAGGCAAATTAGAAGAATACCATGGCAATCTAACCCGGGCAGCGGTCGAGGTTACCCGGGAATGGCGAACAGACCGTGTGCTTAGAAACCTGGAAGCATTATTATTGGCTGTTAACCGGGAACGAGTTATTTTACTTTCGGGGAATGGAGAAGTAATAGAACCGGATGACGGTGTTATGGCCATAGGTTCGGGAGGATCTTATGCACTGGCGGCAGCCCGGGCTTTGATTAAATTTACTGATCTTGACGCAGAAGAGATAGCTAGGGAATCACTGAAAATTGCCTCCGGGATCTGTGTATTTACCAACGATAATATTGTTGTTGAGGTGCTGGAATAGTGGATAATCTGACCCCTAGGCAAATTGTCAGGGAACTTGATAGATATATTGTAGGACAGAATCAGGCCAAAAAGGCTGTAGCGATTGCTTTAAGGAATCGATATCGTCGTCGTCTACTCCCGGAAAGTCTGGGCGATGAAATTTATCCTAAAAATATTATTATGATTGGACCCACCGGAGTTGGAAAAACAGAAATTGCCCGGAGATTAGCCCGTCTAGTAAACGCCCCTTTTATTAAGGTGGAAGCTACCAAGTTTACCGAGGTAGGGTACGTAGGGCGCGATGTAGATTCGATGATACGTGACCTGGTCGAGACCAGTATTCGGATGGTTAAACAAGAAAAAATGGCAACTGTCGGCGAAAAGGCAGAAAAACTAGCTAATGAACGATTATTGGAATATCTGGTGCCACACCCCAAGAAAAGAGGAAAGGCATCTCGAAACCCATTGGAGATTTTGTTTGGTGGCCAGGCAGAAAACGAAAATGATGATACTGATCAACAGAAAACCTTGAATGAATTTAAAGAAAAAAGACAATTGATTGGCCAAAAGCTTAACCGAATGGAATTAGAAGACGATACTATTGAAATAGAGGTAGAAGATAAACCGGTCTCATTTATGGAAATTATCTCAGGATCCGGTGTAGAAGAAATGGGGATAAACCTACAGGAACTATTTGGCGGAATGGTACCTAAAAATAAGAAACTAAGAAAGGTTACAGTTGCTGAGGCGAGAAAAATATTGATTTCAGAGGAAGCACAAAAACTTGTTGACATGGATGAGGTTGTTCGAGAGTCTTTGAACAAAGTAGAAAACAACGGTATGATTTTTCTCGATGAGATAGATAAGATTACCGGGCGTGAGAGTAGTAGTGGACCTGATGTCTCTCGTGGAGGAGTGCAAAGAGACATTCTTCCGATCGTTGAAGGTTCAACGGTTATGACCAAATACGGGGCTGTAAAAACTGATCATATACTTTTTATTGCTGCGGGGGCTTTTAGCACCAGCAAACCATCGGATTTAATACCCGAATTACAGGGTAGATTTCCGATTAGGGTAGAGTTAGAAAGTCTGACTAAAGAGGACTTTGAAAGAATTCTAACTGAACCGGATAATTCCCTGATTAAACAATATATCGCGTTGCTATCCACTGAGAAAGTTGATGTATCGTTTTCTCCGGATGGAATTGAATATATGGCTGAGGTAGCCAGTGATGTGAACTCGCGTACGGAGAACATTGGGGCCCGTAGGCTGCACACAATTCTGGAAAAGGTTTTAGAGGATCTCCTGTTCGACGCACCGGAACGTGAGGGGGAGAAAATTTCTATCGATAAGAAGTATGTGCAGGAACGACTGGCTGGTATTGTTAAAGATAACGATTTAAGCAGGTACATTTTATAAGAATCATTTGGTTAATGTTTATGCAGTAGGCTTATGATATGTTTTGGAAACGCGAAAACAAGCTACAAGGGGGACGAAACATGACAAGAACTCTGTTGGAAAAGGCTCGAGGAATTAACAAACTACTTCAAAGAATTGCTGGTAATCCGGTAGATTTTCGCGAAATGGCAAGGGTATTGGCAGAAAACTTAGATTGTAATGTGTACATAATGGGAAGAAGAGGGCAACTAGGGGGGTATGCTTTCCGCTCTGGAGTGCTTTGTAATGAAATTGACAAGATAATTAATTATACAGAAAGATTTCCAGTAACGGCAAATCAGGGACTAACAGATGTTCAAGAAATACAGATTAATGTACCTATTACTCAGGGTCAATGTATCTTTAAAATTGGGGAAATTAACTGTACATGTAACAATACCATTGCGACACTAGTTCCGGTGTACGGGGGTGCGAGAAGACTGGGAACACTGGTGTTAACCAAGTCCGATGGTATTTTTGCTGACGAGGATATAGTTCTTGCTGAACATGGCGCCATGGTGGTAGCGAACGAAATAATGAGAATGCGCAGTGAAAGGATTGAAGAGGAGGCACGGAAGAAGGCATCCGTTCAAGTGGCTGTGGCAACACTTTCCTATTCCGAGAGAGAAGCCATTGAACATATATTGGCCGAGTTAAAAGGAAATGAGGGACTGTTGGTAGCTAGCCGGATTGCGGATAAGGTTGGAATTACACGTTCTGTTATAGTGAGTGCTTTAAGAAAATTCGAAAGTGCCGGGGTAATAGAATCCAGATCACTGGGCATGAAGGGAACCTACATTAAGGTTTTAAATGAAAACTTATTTGAAGAATTGGAGAAAAGATAGTAATAACTGGTAACGATATGTAGAGATATAGTAGAAAATGAAATGAAAGCTAACCTTTTAGGTTAGTTTTCACTATTTTTCGGCTATTTTGGCAGGACTTTTGGTTTAGATATAGAATCTATAACTAAAGTTTTGAAAAAGGGGATGAGGGTTGGTATGGGTGGGATTTTTAACAATATTACCCTGGAGTCTATGGGAAAGGCCCTTGACGGGGCAGCCCTCAGACAAAAGGTTATAGCCAACAATCTAGCTAACGCTGATACACCTAATTATAAGGCTATGGAAGTGACATTTGAGGATGAACTTAAAAAAGCAATAGATAGTTCTGTTAAGAAATCTCCTGGCTCCGAGATCAAATTATCACTGACCAATTCAAAACATATCTCGATAAACACATCCAACCAGGTAAATATGGTAGAACCCAATATTAATGTATTGGAGGATTTGAGCCTGCGCAACGATAAGAATAATGTCGACGTTGACCGGGAGACATCCAAGTTGACTAAAAACGAAATATTTTATGACACTGTAACCCGGCTTATAAATGACGAATTTCAGATGTTGAAATTGGTTATTAGTGAAGGGAAGAGGTAAAGTGGGATTTTTGGACGGGATAGATATCTGCGCTTCTGCTTTGACGGCGCAAAGACTTAGAATGGACGTTATTTCCAACAATATAGCTAATGCAACAACGACTAGAACCGAAAATGGTGGCCCATATAGACGACAAGTTGTGGTATTTGAGGAACGTAACTCTTCGGGAAAGGATTTTAAGGAATTGCTGCAGGAACAACTTGAAGGTTATGGCGGCGTTCGAGTAAAAGCTGTGCAGGAGGATTCGTCTCCATTCAGAAAGGTTTACGATCCGACAAATCCGGAAGCCGGAGAAGATGGCTATGTTAGTTATCCTAATGTAAATGTGGTTACCGAAATGGTTGATTTAATATCATCCTCCCGCTCATTTGAAACTAGTGTTACTGCCATGAACTCTATCAAGGGAATGGCATTAAAAGCACTGGAAATCGGGCGTTAGGATATTTTTCAAGTAGAAGGTAGTTGCTGGGGGTGAGTTAATGAGGGTTGAAGGAATTGGTTTAGATACTTCCACTATAGCTAGCAATAAATCTGTTTCTGCTGAGAAATCGTCGTTTGCAGATATATTAAGAGATGCGCTTCAACAAGTAGAAACACAAGAAAATGACGCGAAAATGTCAGGGTTAGATCTAATCACCGGAAATGCACAGGATGTCCATCAAGCTACTATAGCATACGAAAAAGCATATCTTACTTTAATGCTCACAGTCGAAATTAGAAACAAAGTGGTTGAAGCCTATCAAGAGATTATGAGAATCCAAATGTAATATCTGCTGGATGAGGAGTTTTCATGCAAGAGTTTTGGGGAGTTGTCAAAGAGAAGTTAGGCAAACTCCGTGAAAAGTGGGCGGGTTTAAGCCTAAACCAGAAAGTATTGATTGTTGGGGCCCTGGTGCTGGTCATTTCAGCTCTAGTAATTTCCTCTAAAACACTGGTTAAGGATGACTATGTACCACTTTATACTGAATTGGAATTGGACGACGCCGCTGCTATGACCGCGAAATTGGACGAATTAGGTACACCGTACCAGTTAAGTAACAGTGGTCACGATATTCTTGTTCTGTCTGAGCAAAAGGATAAGACCCGTTTGGATATGGCCGCCGCCAATTTGCCCGAAGGTGAAGCTGGGTTTGGTATATTGACGACCCAAAGCTTTGGGGAGACAGAGTCTGACAAACGGGTTAAGTTTCAAATTGCTCTTCAAGGGGAACTGACCAAAACGATAGAAAGTATGGATAAGGTTAAGTCGGCACGGGTTACCCTCGCTATTCCAGAAGATAGCCTCTTTACTGAGGAGGAAAAATCCCCCACGGCCTCGGTTTTGATTGAAACAAAACCCGGCATGCAGTTGAGCCAGAACGAGGTTCAAGCCATTGTACACCTATTAGCCAGCGGAGTTGAAGGTATGACTCCGGAAAATGTAACAGTCGTTGACACTGATGGAAACCTCTTATCCTCTCAATTAACCCAAAAAGAACAGGTTACCAATATGGCTGACCTTACGCAGACCCAACTTGCAATGAAGAGACAATATGAAAAAGAAATTCAAACGTCTGTTCAATCAATGATGGACAAGATAGCTGGAGAAGGTAAATCGGTTGTACGGGCCAGCGTAGAATTGGATTTTGATCAACTTGAAAGCAATAAGGAGGTTTATGGCCCGAATAGTTTTGTAAGGAGCGAGAAGCTTACTGAAGAGACAAGTACCGAGGCACAGGACAGTGCTCAGGGGGTTCCCGGTACAGATACAAATGTCCCTTCTTACCAGACAACCGATAACAGTAAAGGGACAACATCAACAGAAAAATCGGAAAAAATCAGAAATTATGAGATAGACATGGAACAGACTCACCTATTATCTGCCCAGGGTGATGTCAAACGATTAACTATATCGGTGGTTGTCGATAAAGAACTTGACTCGCAGCAACAAAAGGAGATCGAGCAGGCGGTAGCAAGTGCTTGTGGATTTAATTCTGACCGGGGCGATACTATTTCAGTCGCAGGCATTAAGTTTACTCAAAATGCAGAAAAAACTGAATCATCAGGTATTATGAAATATCTTTGGATAATACTTGCTTTGGTATTGATAATTATAGTGATTGTGGTGTTGGTGGCCAGATCCAGGAGGAAAGAGGCACAAATCGATACTGAGGGTTTCGATAGCCTTGTCGGCGATGAGATTAAAATAGAGGACTTGTTAGAAAGGGAACTGACGCCGCAGGAAAAAGAGAAAAAGAAGATGCGGGAAGAGATCGAGAAACTAGTTGACAATCAGCCACATGACGCGGCCCAAGTTGTTCGGACGTGGTTGTCAGAGGATGGGAGATGATGAGATGAGTGTTGCAGGAAGGAAAGGGATTACGGGTAAGCAAAAGGCAGCTCATTTCTTGATTTCCCTCGGTCCTGAAAAGTCAGCCAAGATTTTCAAACATCTTAAGGAAGATGAACTTGAGGCAGTGACTCTTGAGATTGCCAACGTTCGTAAGATTACCAACGAAAAAGTTGACGAGATTATGAATGATTTTTATCAGATGTCATTGGCCAACCAGTACATAGCCAAAGGCGGAATCGATTACGCCAAGGAAGTTCTAGAAAAAGCAGTCGGCCATGAAAAGGCAGTTGAGATTATTGGCAGGATTTCCGCCTCCTTACAGGTTCGTCCCTTCGACTTTGTACGAAAAACTGAACCCTCGCAGGTATTAAACTTTATTCAGGGAGAACAAGCACAAACAATAGCCCTAATCCTTGCCTACTTGGAACCAGAAAAATCATCCATTATTCTATCTGCGCTACCACCGGAAAGGCAGGCTGATGTCGCACGGCGTATAGCCCTGATGGATACTACTTCTCCAGAGGTCCTAAAAGAAGTTGAAAGAGTACTAGAGAGAAAGCTTTCATCAGTTATTCCACAGGAGGTAACAATAGCTGGGGGCGTTAAATCTGTTGTAGATATAATTAACCGGGTTGACCGAGGGACAGAAAAGACGATTATTGAGGCTTTAGAAGTACAGGATCCAGAATTAGCCGAGGAAATTAAAAAGTTAATGTTCGTATTTGAGGATCTTGTCAGCATAGATGACAGATCGATTCAAAGAATTCTTCGTGAGGTGGATAGCCACGATTTGGCCTTGGCATTGAAAGGAGCAAGTGAGGAAGTATCGCAGAAGATATACACCAACATGTCGAAACGAGCTTCTGATATGCTCCGTGAAGATATCGAATTTATGGGACCGGTAAGGTTAAGGGACGTTGAAGAAGCCCAGCAAAGAATCGTGAATGTAGTTAGAAAACTCGAGGAAACCGGAGAGATAGTTGTTGCCCGGGGTGGAGGGGATGAGATAATTGTCTAAGGTTATAAAATCGCACGAATTAATTGTCTCACAACCGATACCTTTAAACACCATCCCTTCCGAAAGCCAGGATGTTGATACGGCATGGAAACCTGAGGTTAATAGGGTAGATGACGAAATCACAGAATCAATTGAAAACGTTTACGATATTGATAAGGTGAAGGAAGAAGCCGATAGCATTCTACGTGAGACTGAAAGCATGGTAACTGAGATTCTAGAAAAGGCACGACAGCAAGCAATGAATATGGTTTCAGAGGGGAAAGAGGAAGCACAGGAATTAAAAATACAGGCAACAGAAGAGGCAGAGCAGATCAAAAGAAATGCGGCTGACGAAGCATATCGCGAGGGATGGCAACGAGCTATGGAGGAGAGCGAAGAAGAACGCCGAAGAGCGGTAACTGAAAGTGAAGCTTTGATTGAAGAGGCAATGGTGCAAAGGCTTGATATTATCAGGTCATCTGAAGAGATAATTCTACGATTGGCAATGGCCATTGCCAAGAAAATAATAGAAAAGGAAATTAAACAAAATCCCGATATTATTATTAGTTTGATAAGAGACGCAGTGGATCTATTAAAGGACGCAGAAACTATAAAGATTTTGGTCAATCCAAAAGACTTTGAATTGCTATTAAATGAACAAAATAAGATCGCGAATCAAGAAAAGGTTAATGCCAGGATCAATATCCAATCGGATACACGAATTTCTGCGGGTGGTTTTATCGTAGAAAGTGAAATTGGTACGACTGATGCTAGGTTAGAAACCAGGATTGATAATGTTGAAAATGTTTTAATGGAAGTGGCTGCACGTGGGAATTGATAACCCCGTTCGATTACAATTTAACATAGAGAAGTATTTGACGGTTTTGAATCAGGTTAATACCTGGGTCCAGAAAGGGAGAATAGCTCAGGTGATTGGGCTGACTATAGAATCGAATGGTCCAAGAGTCAGTTTAGGAGATCTTTGTGAGATAAGAACCGGTAATTTTGGACACCGGGTTCTAGCCGAGGTCGTTGGTTTTAGGGGTAGCCGTACCCTGCTGATGCCATTAGGGGACTTGGAAGGAATAGGACCGGGTAGTGAGATTGTCTCTTTGGGTAAGCGCCTGACAGTTCCGGTTAGTGATGAAATGGTAGGCCGCGTATTAAATGGTCTAGGTGAGCCTATAGATGATAAAGGCCCTTTACCAATAAAAAACCGTTACCCGGTTATGAACACGCCACCGAATCCATTGGCCAGGCAACGAATTACCGAGGCGCTCTCTGTTGGCGTAAAAGCCATTGATGGACTAACAACCTTGGGCAAAGGCCAGAGAATTGGAATTTTTGCCGGTAGCGGAGTAGGAAAAAGTACTATGATGGGAATGATTTCACGCAATACTTCAGCAGATATTAATGTGATTGCTTTAATAGGAGAACGGGGTCGTGAGGTACGGGAGTTCATTGAAAGGGACCTCGGAGAGGAAGGACTAAAACGTTCAATTGTAGTAGTAGCAACGTCCGACCAGCCAGCCCTGGTTAGAATTAAAGGGGCCTTTGTTGCAACAACAATTGCTGAGTTTTTCAGAGACCAGGGATTTGATGTTCTACTACTAATGGATTCAATTACTCGTTTTGCGCTTGCCCAGAGAGAAGTGGGCTTAGCTATTGGGGAACCACCTGCAACGAGAGGGTTTACCCCATCTGTTTTTGCGTTACTTCCTAAATTGCTTGAGAGGGCGGGAACCTCAAGCAAAGGAAGTATTACAGGGCTTTACACCGTATTAGTAGAAGGGGACGATATGAACGAACCAGTTACAGACTCTGTTCGAGGAATAGTTGATGGACATGTGGTTCTTAATCGCGAACTAGCGGCAATGAATCGCTATCCGGCTATTGATGTGCTTCAGAGTATTAGTCGTTTGATGATAGAGGTAGTATCAGAAGATCACTTAAACCTGGCAAATCGTTTCAGAAGTATAATGGCCGTTTACGATGATGCCAAGGATCTTATAGATATTGGGGCTTATAAAGGCGGATCTAATCCTCGTATTGACGAAGCTATATTTTACATTAACAGATGCCATGAATTTTTAAACCAGGCTATCTACGAAAAATTCAATTTAGAAGAGACGGTCAAACAACTTAAATCAGCCTTAAATTAAGGTGGAGTAATTTGAAAGTTTTTGAATTTCGACTTCAGACCAAATTGGATTTAACCTGCCGCCAAGAGGACATTGCCAAAGCGGAGACTTATGCAAAACAGAGAGTCTTTGACTTTGAATGTGAAGTACTGGATTCCTTGCATTCCAGTCAGATGGAACTGTTTAATATTTTAAGATCTCAAAAGGGAGGTTTTAAAATTGATGAACTGGTTCTTTATAAGGATTTTCAAAAGGTTTTAAGAGACAAAATTGTCCAGCAGAAAGAAACGGTTTTGCGTGCAGAAGAATTATTGGAAGAAGCAAGAATGGTACTAATGGAGATTATGAAAGAGAGAAAAACCCTGGAAAGACTAAGAGAGAAAGAATACCAGTCTTACCTTGAAGAGTTTATGCGAATAGAACAGAAGATAATTGATGAAGCAGCGGTATCCCGTTATTGGCATCTGCATAATGGAGCCAAACATGCGTAATGTATTGAAAATTATTGGAGCAATAATTGCTCTGGCTTTTATCACTGCAGGGTCGATTTATCTAGGATTTATAAAGCCACCGGGCTTTTTAAGAAATATACCCTTTGTTGGTAAGTATGCCACCAAGAATCAGCAACCGGTTAAATCAGAATTTAGTCGGGAAACAATGCTTGAGAACAGGCTGAAGACCACTGAAAAAGATCTTGATTATTGTCAGAATAGAATAGCTGAATTAGAAAATAAAAATGAGCAACTACAATCGGAGCTTAAAACGGCACGTGAAGAGGTTAACAGTTCTAAAGAAGAAATAGATAAGAATAACGCGCGTGACATTGAATACGGTAAATTATCTCAATATTATAGCAATATGAAGGCGACTCAGGCTGCGGCCATCATGTCTCAGATGGATGACGAGACGGCAATCGGGATATTGGAAAACATGAAACCTGATGCCGCCGGCTCAGTTTTAGGGAGAATGGAGCCCGGAAGAGCTGCAGCCTTAACTAAGCAAATGCTGCAATGAAAGGAGGTGAATAAAGTTGCAGGGTAATGTGTTAGCCCAGCTAGTATCCCAGAATCTTGGTACCGCACGCCCCAAAAGCAGTGTTAAGTCCCCAGATAAAAGTAACGCTTCAGATAAACGTTTTGGGCTGCTCCTGAGCAAAACCGCTAATTCGCAAAGAAAGACAGCTACCTTAGAGGATAATAAAGACGTTGATCAGCCAAGGTTGTTAAATGAAAGCTATAAAGATACGGAAACGAAAAGATCCATACAGGCTTCTGCTGACGATAATAAAATTGAAAAAGCAGAAGATGATTCTCCAGTACTAACCCAAAACAGTGAGACAAACACAACTGAAGAATTGCTTGCTGTTGAGTCAATAGCCGGCGATATAGCTTCAATAACAACAGGGTTATTAGTGGTTTCAAACATTTCAACGGATAGCAAGAGCCAGGATGAACCCGTAGAGCTGCAAACAAAATTGGAACCCAAGGTAATAGCGGTTGATTTGTTATGCGATGTTGATAGGAGTTTGCCGGTCCAAGACGTTCAGCCTAAACCTGAGCAACCCGTCACACAGGATAAGCCTGATCAGGATATGAACTTGACGGAGCTGGTCCCGATGGCCCCTAAAATTACATCGGATGCTGCGCCGGAAGTCTCCAATAGTGCGGTCATTATTATGCAATCGAATAATCCAATACAGCAATTAGGTAACACTGCCGAGAATAACCAAGATACTGAAAACACGCCCGTTCAAATGACTGATAAAGAATTAGATGTATCGGCGGATATAGAAGTTATTAATACGATATCAAATTCTAAACCGGAGATGCAGATGGGCAGTTCGACGTCAGGACAACAGTCCGAGGATTCATTCGGAAATTCCGCTCAGAATGCTAAGACCGAAGAACCGAGTAAAACGGGTGATGTTGCAAGTAACAACGATGTGGCACTAAGGATTAACATACACAAGGAAGTGGAAATATCCCAGAAACTTAAAAGCAGGGAAGCGAGGCTAACCGAAACAGGGGGTACTGATAAACAAATAAAAAGTAATGACCAAGCTGAAAAGATGCAAACCGATGTTCGCAAGATAATTTCCTTTGAGACGGGTCGCAGCAAGGGGTTACTTGTTACAGAGAGTAATTTGCCTGAATCTAAGAACCTGGTTGATAGTAATACAACATCTGATACTAATAATGTTTTGGAGAACAATTCTATAGTATCAAAGTTGGAATCAGCATCAATAAAAACCGAGACTGCTTCAGCTAAATCTGAATCACCAAATATGATTAACCAGGTTGTTAAGAAGATTGAGCTTATGCTTAAAGAAAAATCTTCTTCCGTAACTATAGAACTTAAACCCGAGTTCTTGGGCAAATTACACGTAGAACTTCATGTTCAGGACGGTATTTTAACTGCGCGCTTCACTACTGACAACCAGAATGTTAAACATTTGTTGGAAGGAGGAATCGGACAGTTAAGAAATGCTCTTGATTCCAGCGGAATTCGGTTGGACAAGGCTGAAGTCAATGTGGATTTAGGGTATGCAAACTTTAATCGCGATTTTCAACAATCTGATTACCAGTGGGGGCGACAGGAACAACAGACCAATAAATGGTGGTTGAAAGATACGGTCCCTATGGAGGAAGTTGAAGTAGAAACCGACTGGAGTCCATACCCGTCTTATTATGGGGAGGCAACAGTGAATTACCTTGTGTAAGGAGGGATAGTATGCAGGTAACGGGAGCAACGGATAATACCACAGCCGCAAAAACAACCAATAGCGGTTCTTCGACTTCTTCGATTATAAATACTCTGGGGAAGGACGATTTCTTTAAACTATTAATCACCCAATTTAAGTATCAAAATCCTTTAGAACCGATGGATAATACCGAGTATATATCTCAGTTAGCCAATTTTAGTTCCTTAGAACAAATGAACAATTTGAATACAACGGTTACCAGTTTAGGCAGCCTGGTACAAGACTCAATTATTCCAATGATAGGGTTACAACAGGCGGCTATGTGTTTAGGGCAAAAAGTCGAATATGTCAGTGGTGAGCAACAACTTAGCGGCATTGTTAAGTCTGTGAGTATGCAGGATGGTATGCCGATTCTTGTAGTTAATGGTGAAGAGGTACCTTTATCGAGTGTTATTTCATTAAGTACATCTTCTACTGAAAACGAATAAACTTTCATAATCCAGATAAACCGGTACATAAGAGGTGAGTATCTTGACCAATAAGGTTTTCAATCCCAGTACTACTCAACCAATACAACCTATATCACCCCAAACGTCAACGACGGGCGCAAAGAAAACGGGGGCTTCTGCATTTGACAAAATATTATCCGAAAACATATCCGGTATTAAATTCTCGGGTCATGCCCAGCAACGGTTAAAATCGCGGAACATTGAAATCGGCACGTCGGAAATGCAGAAATTACAGGATGCCGTAACCAAGGCCAGGGAAAAAGGAGCCAGAGATAGTCTGATTCTAATGGATAACTTAGCCCTGGTAGTAAGCGTTAAAAACAACACAGTTGTGACTGCCATTGATGGAGAAAATATAAAAGAAAATATTTTTACCAATATCGATAGTGCAGTTGTTCTTTAGTGGGCTGGACCTCTTTGAGGAAGCCCAAATGCGTGAAACGACTGAAACGCAAAGACTTTTATTAGGAGGTCGTTATTATATGATGCGTTCAATGTATGCTGGGGTCTCCGGTCTAAGGAACCACCAGATTAGAATGGATGTAATAGGTAATAACATAGCAAATGTCAACACAGTAGGTTTTAAAAAAAGCAGAGTGATATTCCAGGACGCAATGTACCAGTTGATTAAACCCGGTAGCGCACCACAGGGTGAAAGGGGAGGAACCAACTCGGTCTCTGTAGGGCTCGGAGTTGGATTAAGTAGCGTTGATCATATTATGACTCCGGGTAGTACTCAGACTACCGGGAAAAACACTGATCTAAGCATCGACGGCAATGGCTTTTTTATTCTAAAGGATGGCCAGGAAACTTGTTATACCAGAGCAGGAAACTTTGATTTTGATAAACTAGGAAACTATCTTACTCCCGGTAATGGCTTGAAAGTTCAGGGGTGGATGGCGGATCAGACTCAAGTGGATCCAGAAGATAAAACTCAATGGAGAATTGATACTACAGGGGCTTTAACAAATATCGATTTATCATCTTATAAAATAATCAATCCTAAAATGACTTCATATGTACGATTTCAAGGAAACTGCGATTCGACACTAACAAGATTAATAGACCCTCCAGAGGGGGCAGCTGAGCACGAGACCAAGCTAACTTCCAAGGAGTTTTATGATAGCCTGGGGAATATGCATCTAGAGTATTTCCAATTTGAGAAAATATACGAAGGAAGCTCACTCGGGGTCTTCATGGAATCGGCCGATCCGAACGCCAGTCCACCGACATATCAACTTGGTGCGGCTAAGCCAGGAAGTGTTTGGAGAGTAAGAGCATCTGCTGATCCAGAGGTACCAGTTCCCACAGCTGACGCGGCCACGAACGAATCTGTTGATTATTATCTTTTGTTTGACGAAAACGGAAATCTAAAGGATGTAAGACAGCAGGATCCACTTTCAGAACCTTTAGAACAGTGGTCGGATATTGAAAGTCTATTCTCTACAGTTCATACTCCATCAACCAAGGGGTCTTTGACTTTGTATTATGACCAGCCTGAACCCGGTTCGGGTGTTACAACCCCGCAAGTATCAAGTACAGAAGGAATCGCACTTGATTTTACAAATATTAAACAGCACAATGCAACTCAGACAGCATACGCTGAATACCAAGATGGGTTCCCGAAGGGGGATCTTAAGGAGGTTAGTATTGATCAAACCGGAACTATTATCGGCTCCTTTTCAAATAATGTATCTAAAAACTTGGGAAGAGTAGCCCTGGCAACTTTTCAGAACCCTGCCGGGTTGGAAACACTAGGGGGTAATCTTTTAGCTGTTTCGGCCAATTCCGGGGATCCCAAGACTTGTCCTCCAGGCGTTGAGGACGCTGGTGCATTAAAGCCTGGTTCGCTAGAGATGTCTAACGTTGATCTTTCTGAAGAATTCACTGATATGATAGTTACCCAGCGTGGGTTTCAAGCAAATTCAAGAGTTATTACAACCTCTGATGAGATGCTGCAGGAACTGGTTAATTTGAAACGATAGTGTAGATGACTCCGGAAGGCAAAAACCTTCCGGAGTCCAATTAATTATATCGTTTATTTACTGGGCTGTGGATGGAGGAGGGGTTAACATGATTCGTGTAACTAAACTTAACGGTCAAAGTATAATCATCAACCTTGAACTTATTGAAAGCATAGAAGAAACTCCCGATACAATTATTACGCTTACCACTGGCAAAAAGATGGTGGTTCTTGATAAAACAAATGAGATAATAGCCAATGTAATAAGGTTTAAAAAACAGACGGAAATGAATCTAAAACGTTAGTTAGGGGTTAGGAGGTTTAGCGTTGGCAGAGGAGAATACTGAAAAACCAGAAGGCAAAAATGGTGGAATCGATATTAAGCTAATAGCTATTGGCTTGGTTTTCTTATTGTTGGCCATTGCCGGATCTTATTTCGTATCGCGCAGCGTACTGTCGCCGCTGCTTCCCAAGGAAGAGAAAAAAACTGAATCGAAAGAAGCAGGAACTTTAATAGCATTAGGTGAAATAACAACGAATATCTCGGATATTTCTGAAGGTAGATATGTAAAGACCGAAGTCTATGTTGAGACCAGCGATAAAACATTAGCGGAAAAAACCGAAGAGGTTACCCCCATCATGAGGGATGAAGTAATAACAATACTGTCATCAAAAACAGTTGATGAGGTTGCTGTTGTTAAACGGGAGAGTCTGAAAAATGAGATTAAAAAAAATTTAAATAAAAAACTGGACAACAAAGTGGATAATGTTTACTTTAACAACTTTATTGTTCAGTAAGCCCCTGGCAGGAGGGGGGAGGAGATCGTGAGCGAGGTTCTATCACAGGACGAAATTGATCAGTTGTTGTCGGCTCTTAACCGTGGAGAGGTAGACGCAGAAGAACTTAAGCAGGAACGGACTAAGAAAAAGGTTAGAGTATATGATTTTAGGCGGCCTAACAAGTTTTCCAAGGATCAGCTACATACCTTGCAAGTTATCTATGAAAATTACGCTCGATCATTGGGTACTTATTTGTCCGCTCAGTTAAGAGTACCGGTAAATATAGATGTAATGTCAGTAGAACAGTTGACCTATGATGAATTTATGCGATCGATACCCAATCCAACTATATTGTGTATTTTTTCATTGTCTCCATTAGAAGGGAATGCGATTTTGGAGTTAAATCCCAACCTGGGATTTGCAATGTTAGACCGGCTGTTTGGAGGACCAGGGTTACCCGCCGAAAAAGTACGCGGGTTAACTGAAATAGAAGAAACTGTAATGGAAAGAATCGGTCAAAAAATGTTGGACTACCTGGAAGAACCGTGGTCAAGCATAACTGCAATGCAGCCAATTTTAGAAAGAATTGATACCAACCCTCAGTTCACCCAGATCGTATCGCCAACAGAGATGGTAGTAATTGTGTCATTAGAAACCAAATTCGGTGAAGTGTTGGGTATGATAAACATTTGTATTCCGTTTTTAGTTTTGGAATCTATAATTAATAAATTAAACGTACATTATTACTACTCTTCATCGGTAAAAGAGAAGAGTCAAAATAATGTCGATGCAATAAAACACCGTTTACAAAACGCGATTATACCAGTAAAAGTTGTCTTGGGAAGAACAGTAATTACCGTGCGTGATTTGATGGAGTTAAATCTAGGTGATGTTATCCCGTTGGAGAGAAATGTACAAAACGAATTGGAAATAATTATTGGACAAAAAACCAAATATCTAGGAAAGCCAGGCATTTTTAGCAACCGGGTGGCGATGCAGATAACCAGGGTTGTTGAGGAGGATGAGAACGATGAATGATGGTATCCTTTCCCAGGAAGAAATAGATGCGCTTCTAAGAGGGGATTCCAAACCAATATCAGAGCCTACTGAAGTCTCTACCATTAGTCAAGGATTAAACGAAATTGAAAAGGACGCTTTGGGAGAGATCGGCAATATCAGCATGGGAACATCCGCCACTACCTTATCTACTTTACTGGGCAAAAAAGTCAGTATCACAACACCCCAGGTGAAAGTTACTACTCGTGAAGAATTGCAGAGTGATTATCCATTACCATATGTCATTATCGAGGTGCGTTATCGTGAAGGCTTACAAGGCCGTAATATCCTGGTTGTTAAGATGGAGGATGCCTCGGTAATAGCTGACTTGATGATGGGAGGAGTTGGGGACAAGGGAAGAGAATTAGATGAATTAACATTAAGTGCTTTAAGTGAAGCCATGAATCAGATGATGGGTTCTGCTACTACTAGCCTGTCTTCCATGTTTGACATGAAGATAGATATTGCCCCACCCAGTCTTATGGTTGTAGATTTTGGCAAGGAACAATTGGCGGATAAAGTCGGGGATCAGTTTACCGGATTCGTACAGATTTTATTCCGCATGGAGATTGAGAATCTTCTAGTAAGTGAAATTATGCAGTTGATCCCATTAGAATCAGCCAAAACAATGGTGTCAAGTTTAATGGGAAATACGCAGATAATCGATGAAGAGCCTGGTCCGGCAATGTCTGAGCCTGTTATGGCTCCTCCACCGTCTGCTCCAATAATGCCACCTGAACCTATTTCAACCTATGAATTCAATAATCCTACTACGCTTTGGGACAATTCTCCCGCAGATTCCTTTTATGCAAACCAAAGTGGAGTTAAAAAAGGGCAGGTTACAGTCCAACCGGTTCAGTTTATGCCCTTGGCTACACCGAATGTCTATCAGGAACCACGCAACATAGATTTGATCCTTGATGTTCCTCTGGACATAAGTGTGGAACTGGGTAAAACCAAAAAGAACATACGCGAGATATTAGAACTGGGTCCTGGCTCGATTATTCAACTGGACAAATTGGCTGGTGAACCTGTAGATCTTCTTGTAAACGGGAAGTTAATTGCCAAAGGCGAAGTGGTAGTAATTGATGAGAATTATGGAATACGAATCACAGCTATTGTCAGCCCGGCAGATAGATTAACTAAATTACAGTAGTCTGGGAGGTATCTATGAGTAAGAGAATCTTGATTGTTGACGACGCAGCTTTTATGAGGATGATGATCAAAGACATCCTTACAAAGAACGGGTATATTGTGGTAGGGGAGGCGGATAACGGAGTAAACGCAATTGAAAAATATCAAGAATTAAAACCCGACTTGGTTACGATGGATATAACTATGCCCGAAATGGATGGTATAAGCGCAGTCAAGGCTATAAAAAACGTTGATGCCAATGCCAGAATCATTATGTGTAGCGCTATGGGGCAACAGGCCATGGTAATTGACGCTATCCAAGCTGGAGCGAAAGATTTTATTGTTAAACCATTTCAGCCCGAGCGTGTGCTTGAGGCGGTATCAAAAGTAGTTGGCTGATTATGGATTTAGGTAAATGGCAACGTATACTTGCCCTGTCCGTGCTATTTATTACAATTTCGGTGGTACTAGCTAATGCTCCAGTTAGAGCGGTAAATATTAGCTCGGAAAAACAACAAGTCGACCTAAAATACCAGGAACCCGCGGCAAGCAAAAGCCCTAATTTCTTTTGGATGGCTCTACAAATGTTGTTTGCTCTGGGTCTGATAATTTTTCTAGCATGGGTAGTGATACAAGTCCTGGGGAAGCGGATGGGACCCAAGTTCCAGGGTAAATGGATAAGGGTCTTGGACGAGGTAGTACTTGGTCAAAATCGGGGAGTAGTAATTCTCGAACTGGAAGGTCGGGCATTTTTACTTGGAGTGACCGACCATAATATTAATGTATTAATGGAAATTGAAAATCGTCAGATTATAGAGACTATGCTGGCTGAAAGTTACAATGAGAATTCTTCTGCAGATGGTCTGGATAAAATCATTAGTAAGATTAGAGATCGGATACCACAACTTCGTCGCGACAATGCTGATTCTTTTCATTTCTTAATGGATGATAAAATTCGTACTCTGCAGCGAATGGAAGACGGGGTACGTAGGTTTAGCTATACTGAAAGCGGGAAAAAAGGTGAAGATGAATAGTACATATCGTTGGAGGAAAGCTTTTCTAATTGCACTGGGATTAATTGTTCTGTGGAATTGCTTTGCTTTACCTGCTGTGGCCGAGACGTTTGAGATCCCCGACATTAATCTTTCCATCGGCGGAGGACAAGCAGGATCTCCTGACGGTGCTTCGCAGACCTTGCAAATACTGGCTCTTCTTACCATTCTGTCACTGGCTCCTGCTATTTTAATCCTACTTACATCTTTTACGCGAATTATAGTCGTCTTATCGTTTCTCAGAAGCGCACTTGCTACCCAGCAAATGCCTCCGAATCAGATATTAATAGGGTTGGCCATATTTTTAACTTTTTTTGTTATGGCTCCAACCTTTAAAAATATAAATAGCAACGCACTGCAACCTTACTTGAAGGGTGAAATCAAGCAGGAACAAGCACTAGCCAAGGGTATGCAGCCTTTGAGGATTTTTATGTTTAAACAGGTAAGAGAAAAAGACCTAGCATTGTTTGTAAAAATGGCGGATATTAAAAGGCCTCGTACATATCAGGATATTCCGAATTATGTTTTAATACCGTCATTTGCTATCAGTGAATTAAAAACAGCATTTCAGATTGGATTTATTATATTCGTACCGTTCTTAATTATAGATATGGTAGTATCAAGCGTTTTGATGTCGATGGGAATGATGATGCTTCCGCCGATGATGATCTCGTTGCCTTTTAAAATATTGCTTTTTGTGCTGGTAGATGGTTGGAGTCTATTAATTCAATCCCTGATTATGAGTTTTAAATAGTAACCACGTGTAATACTTCATGACCGATTTGAGGGGATGATGCAGTGTTTGAAAATACTGTTGTAGGTATAGCTAAGGAAGCTATGTATGTTGTTTTACTTGTATCTGCTCCGATTTTAGGTGGGAGTCTTATAGTTGGGTTGATAATTAGCCTTTTGCAGGCCACTACGCAGATTCAAGAGCAGACGCTTACCTTCATTCCTAAAATCATAGTTGTATTAGTGGTGGTTGTTGTTTTTGGCCCGTGGATGCTAAACATATTGACATCCTATACTAACAATCTATTTGCTAGTATTCCGTCTTTAATATCCTTTCATTAATGGGCGAAGCAGATGGGTATTTCTTTTGAAACACTTTTATTGGTTTTCGGCCGAACAGCAGGGTTGTTCATAAGCGCACCTATTTTTAACAGCAGACAGGTGCCTATTCAGGTAAAAATATTCCTGGCAATCATGATTAGCGGAATCATAACCATGGTTACACCGATTAAGATAGCCGTTCCATTGAATACTCCAGGCTACTTTTTATGTGCTGTAGTCTTCGAATTTCTAGTGGGGTATACTCTTGGTTTTGTGGTCAGCGTTGTATTTGCTTCCATACAATTGGCTGGACAGTATATGGACACGCAAATAGGTTTTGGAATAGTGAACGTTATGGACCCCCAGTCAGGCATTCAGGTGCCGTTGATTGGCAATTTTCAGTATATACTGGCTTTATTAGTATTTCTGGGAGTAGACGGGCACCATCTGATATTACAGGCCTTGCATGAAAGTTACCGGTTAATACCAGTACTCGGAGCTAATTTCGATAATCAATTTGTTCAGTTTATGATGCAGATTGGTGCTTACATGTTTCTGGTGGCGATCAAAATTGCTGCTCCGATAGTGGTAGCCCTATTCATTGCTGATGTAACACTCGGTTTTATGGCCCGTATTGTCCCACAAATGAATATATTTATGGTAGGAATGCCACTAAAAATAGTCCTTGGTATGGGAGTGATTATGGCAATAATACCAGTTTTTATTTGGCTGTTTAAAGTTGTCCTGGTCAGGTTTTTTGGGTATTTAGATATATTAATAATGGTGTTGGGGAAGTGAAATAGTTGGAAGCTTGGTTTCTCATAGACCTTCAGCTATTTGCTGGAGAGAAAACTGAGAAAGCCACACCTCGAAGACGTGAAGAAGCCCGGAGAAAGGGACAAGTTTTTCGAAGTTTGGACCTTAGTTCGGCTGTTGTCATACTTACCTGTTTTGCTGTACTAAACGTTGCCTACCCTTTCATGCTAGAGTCAATTCGGGATTTCACCGCTCGTTATTTGTTGAATAACCCAGGCGACTTTACTATTGCATGGGTACAATCGATGACAATTGATGCGATAATCCTAATGACTAAAATGTCATTACCAATCGTTGGAACCGCGACACTATCAGGTATTATTGTGAATTTGATACAAATAGGTTTCATTTTTTCCCCAGAAGCATTAGGCGTTAAAATGGAACGCATTAACCCGGTTGACGGGTTCAAAAGAATATTCTCCAAACGTTCATTGGTTGAATTAATAAAAACCCTGCTAAAAGTCATCATTACCGGATATGTACTATATAAAGGAGCGATAAAGTATTTAGACGTACTTCCTTTGTTTATGGATATGGACCTGTGGCTTATGGTTAAGACAGTAATGGCTATTGTTTTCGAATTAGCCATGAAGGCTGGGGTCATGTTATTAATTTTAGGAGTACTGGATTATCTGTATCAACGATGGGAATATGAAGAGGGTCTAAAAATGAGCAAACAGGAAGTAAAAGAGGAGTATAAGAACATAGAGGGAGACCCACTAATAAAATCCAAACAAAAGCAAAGGCAACGAGAGATGGCTATGCGAAGAATGATGGCTGAGGTTCCAAAGGCGGATGTTGTTATAACCAACCCTACCCATTTCGCAGTAGCATTAAAATATGATGCCAATAAGATGTCGGCTCCGGTGGTAGTTGCAAGAGGACAAGACTTTGTTGCTCTGAGGATTAAAGAAATCGCTAAAGAAAACGGGGTTACAGTTGTTGAGAACAAACAACTTGCCCGAACCTTGTATTACTTATTGGATATAGGAGATCTCATTCCAGAAGACATGTACCAGGCGGTTGCGGAGGTTTTGGCTTTTGTCTACCGCAAAAAGAAGGCTTTATAGAATAGAATCTTCTGTTATGATCTTCTGAGTTTTTGGGGGTAGAAACTTGGGTACGTTTACAGAGAGGATGAATCAAATTGCGAGTCATATAGACATCGTCATATCCGTGGCAATTGTAGCTGTGGTATTGATGATGATTGTTCCCGTACCCAAACAATTACTGGATATTTGTCTAACGTTTAATATTAGTTTCGCCTTAATAATACTTCTGGTATCAATGTTCACCCTAAACCCGTTAGAATTTTCAGTTTTTCCTTCGTTGTTGCTGGTAACCACCTTATTAAGATTATCAATGAATATTTCCGCTACCAAGCTGATTTTAGGTGAGGCCAATGCCGGGGAAGTTATTCATGCTTTTGGCAGTTTTGTTGCCGGAGGTAATATGGTAGTTGGGTTTGTTATCTTTCTGATTCTGGTAGTAATTCAGTTCATAGTAATTACCAAGGGTGCGGAAAGGGTATCGGAGGTTGCGGCGCGTTTTACACTGGATGCGATGCCTGGTAAACAGATGGCCATTGATGCCGATTTGAATTCAGGGTTGATTGACGAAGCTGATGCGAGGCAAAGAAGACTTGATATTCAACGAGAAGCTGACTTTTACGGTGCTATGGACGGTGCCAGCAAGTTTGTTAAGGGTGATGCCATAGCCGGTATTATTATTATCATAATTAATATTCTTGGTGGATTAATTATTGGTATGGTTCAAAAGGGATTTTCGTTTACTGAGGCGGCACAACGGTATACCATTCTTACGGTTGGTGATGGTCTCGTTACACAGATACCAGCTTTATTAATATCAACGGCTGTTGGCATAGTGGTGACCCGGTCAGCTTCTAATTCTAATCTGGGTAAAGAGATTACCAGTCAATTAACCGCTCAACCCAAGGTTTTGGCAATTGCAGCAGCAGTACTAGTGCTTTTGGGAATAATCGGTATGCCTCCCGTGCCTATGTTTACGATGGCAGGTCTATTCGGCGGCCTTTACCTGATTTCAAGAAGAATGTCAGGCTCTACTACAACAGATGAGACCTTGGCACCAGAAGCGGAAGAGGTTCAGGAGATCAAGAAACCTGAAAACGTTATGGAGCTTCTAAATGTTGAAAAAATGGAAATGGAATTAGGTTATAGCTTGATCCCTCTAGTGGATAATGAACAGGGAGGGGATCTGCTGGATCGAATTGTAATGCTAAGAAGGCAATGTGCCGTTGACCTGGGTTTTATAGTACCTCCTATTAGAATTCGAGATAATATGCAGCTCAAACCAAATTCATATTCTATAAAGATAAAGGGATTAGAGGTTAGTCGGGGAGAATTGATCCTTGATAACTACCTGGCGATGGGGCCGGGAATTGAAGAAGATTACGAATTAACTGGCATCGATACGGTTGAGCCTGCGTTCAACTTACCGGCCAGATGGATTGATACCGAGGAACGTGAAAGGGCAGAACTGAATGGATACACGGTTGTGGATCCACCTTCAGTTGTGGCTACGCATCTAACACAGGTAATTCGTAGTCATGCCCATGAACTGCTGGGTCGGCAGGATGTACAAAACATGATTAATTATGTGAAGGAACAAAGTCCGGCCGTGGTGGAAGAGCTTGTACCAGATCTAATGTCCCTGGGAGACGTGCAGAAAATCTTAATTAATCTTTTGAAGGAACAAGTTCCTATAAGGGATATGGTTACTATACTGGAGTCCCTCGCGGATTATGCCCGGCTAACTAGAGACACCGATGTACTTACGGAATATGTTCGCCAGGGATTAAAAAGACATATAGCTCGGATGTATGCTGGTGAGACTGGTAGAATAGCCGTTATTTCTCTTGATCCAAGCTTGGAGGAATATCTACGTGAGTCGGTACAGCAGAGCGATTTTGGGTCTTACCTGGCCTTAGACCCGGAAAAAGCACAAGGACTAATGAGAAAGATTAGCAAATTGGCTGAAGATATGGTACACCGGGGGCAAAACCCAGTAGTGGTATGTGCACCGGTATTAAGGATTTATTTTCGTAAATTGGTGGAGAAGTTCGTACCCAATATTATAGTACTCTCCTACAACGAGATCGATTCCGATGTTGACGTCGATATAGTGGGGATGGTTACTATATGAAGATTAAAAGGTATGTTGGCAATTCCTTTCAGGAAGCTATGGCTAAAGCAAAACAAGAGATGGGAAAAGATGCCATCATTCTTTATAGTCGAAAGTTTAAAGAGGGCGGCTTTATGGGGCTGTTTGGCCGGTTGCGCTTTGAAATAACTGTTGCGGTAGATGAAGAGGCTCGTACCACACTTGATGTTCGATCTATCAGTCAGAATTTTGAAAAGGAAAATGTTAATGGGGTAGGGGTGCCTTCGGAAACGGCAGTAGTGAAAGAGGCTACTGAATATGCCGAAGTGGCTTCAGCTATACATGACTCGTTGCTGGACGAGATACGGTCAGTTAAAGATATGATGGAAGACTTGCAGCAAAAAGTGGGGGATAAAGAGAAAAATAAGGTATCCAGCCGCAGTGGCCTTACTCTTCTAAAGGTTTTGGAATCCAATCAGGTGGATGAAAAACTGGCCATGCGTATAATCAAGATAGTCGAGCAGGAAATGGAAAAAGAAAGCTGCAAGGAAATGACCTTTGCTCGTGAGGTAGGTCTACAGGTAGTGTCTGACCTGATAAAGAAACCAAAACCAATAGAGATCAGAGGTAAACGGGCACGTGTGGTTGTTTTAGTTGGGCCAACCGGTGTAGGCAAGACTACTACTATTGCTAAACTGGCTGCTAATTTTACTTTATTGGAGAAGAAAAAGGTTGCTTTGATCACCATCGATACATATCGCATTGCAGCCGTTGAACAACTAAAAACTTACGCTGAGATAATTGGCATACCTTTAGAAATCGTTTTTAATCCGGATGACTTTAAGAACGGAGTAAAGAAACTTAAAAATAGCGATCTCATATTAGTAGATACTGCTGGTAGAAATCCAAGAAATGATGAACAAGTTGTTGAACTTAACAGGTTCATGGAAACCGTGAATCCAGATGAAATAATTTTAGTATTAAGCGCGGCTACCCGAACGGAAGATTTGTTAGAAGCTTATCGGCGTTTTAGCTCGGGAAGAATCGATAAAATAATATTTACCAAATTGGACGAAACCGGAACCTATGGCCAGATTCTAACTGTTCTTCAGAAGACCAGGAGCCAATTATCCTATGTTACAAATGGACAAAATGTCCCGGATGATATTGAAATACCCGACCAATTTAAACTGGCAAGACAAATACTAGGAGATGACCGGGTATTATGAAGGATCAAGCAGATAAACTTCGAAACATGGCTAACAACTTAAAAAATAAAATCGAGGCTGACATTTCCACCGGGTTTAAGCATGCACGGGTTATCGTTATTACCAGTGGCAAAGGAGGGGTTGGCAAAACAAATATTGCCATTAACCTCTCAATAATTATGTCACAAATGGGATGTAGAGTGATATTGATGGATGCCGACATGGGCCTGGCCAACGTAGATATTGTTCTAGGAATATCACCTCGTCATAACCTGTATCACGTTTTAAAGAAAGAAAAGGAAATAAAAGATATTATAATATCCGGTCCCAATGGTGTTCGAATAGTCCCGGGAGGATCCGGTATAGTTGAACTGGCCAACCTTCCAGAAAAGGACATTAAAAGTGCGGTAACCGAATTAGGTAAGCTTGACTTGGAATGTGAGTATTTGATTATCGATACCGGTGCGGGCCTCTCCAATAACGTTATGAGTTTTGTGGTGGAGGCAAATGAAATCATTGTGGTAACAACTCCCGAACCTACAGCGCTAACAGACGCTTACGGTATTATCAAAGCAGCTTCAGCAAGAGAGGCTAAGGGGAAAATTTTTGTAATTGTCAATCGTGCGGCCAGCGAAGCCGAAGGTGTTTTGGTGGGACAGAAATTGAAATCAATAGCTAACAAGTTCCTGGATGTAGATGTTGACGTATTAGGTCATATAATAGATGATCGATCAGTGGAAGAATCAGTGAGACGCCAGGAACCATTCGTGTTACGTTTTCCAAATAGTGGCGCTACCAAAGACTTGAAAATTATTTCCAGACGAATTTGCGAAATAACTTTTAATGATACAAGCGCAAGGCCGGCTGGGCTCAGGTCATTTTTCAAGAATCTGGTTACAAACTTGTGGAAATGAACCATATTTAAAGCAATTTATTTTTTAAGTCATTTTTACGAATACCGAAAAGTTTTAGTGAGGTATTTTTAATGGAAATATTGAAAGAAAACACCTTGCTTGAATTAGAAGCACCCGGTTCTTTCCCACGCAGAGGAAGGTTTAATAGCCGGGTGGAAGAATTGCGACTCAATACGCTTTTGATTGCGGTACCTATTCATTCAGGGGCTTTAGTTCCTCTTAGGCTAGGTGAAGGATTAAACATCTATTTTGTTTCTAATCAATGCGCCTATACATTTTCAACGCATATACTAGGCAGGAGTATTGAACCCTTACCAATACTGGAGATAAAACGTCCATTAGAATATACCAAGATACAACGGCGAAATTATGTTCGGTTGCCGTTAAGTATGAACTTACAGTTTGTTCGTTTTATTGATGAAGAAGCAATGATGACCGAAGGCAGAACTATAGATTTAAGTGGGGGCGGTCTCCAATTTCAAACGAAAGTTAACCTTACACCAGAGGAATTTATAGAACTTAGGTTGAATTTATCAAATAAGGTCACTGTCGTTAATAAGGCTAAAGTTGTAAGGGTGTTTCCCAAAGCAATTAATAACGAAGTATGGCAATTAGTCGCTGTTCAATATATAGACCTGAAAGAAAGCCAAAGAGAAATGATTATAAAATATATTTTTGATCAGCAACGTGAATTAATTAAAAAAGGGTTACTGTAATCATGAAGGGTAGGATCCAAATGAGCAGAATCAGAGTACTTGTAGTGGATGATTCGGCATTTATGAGAAAAGTGATAAGTGATATAATATCACGCCAATTGGATATGGAAGTAGTTGGTACTGCCAGTAACGGAATGGAAGCCTTGGATGCCATAAAAGAGATCAAACCAGACGTCGTTACCATGGATGTAGAAATGCCAGTTCTAAATGGTCTTGAGGCTTTGCCGGTGATAATGAAAGAAGAACCTCTGCCCGTAATTATGTTAAGTCGTTTAACTCAAAGCGGGGCCGATGCAACTCTTAAAGCTTTGCAGGAAGGCGCTTTTGATTTTGTACCCAAGCCTTCCGGATCTAATTCTCTTGATATTAACATGGTGGCCACTGAACTCGTCGGTAAGATCAGGGCCGCTGCAGGTACAGGCAGGAAGCTGCAAATGCTTGCATGGCCGCAAAGGAAAGATAGGGTAGTACCTCCTGTAAAAAAAGCAGCAGTAAGCAGTAAACTCGAACGGATAGTGTTAATCGGAACATCAACCGGTGGCCCTCGAGCATTATATGAAGTGATACCGCAATTACCAGGAGATTTAGCTGCAGCTGTTTTGGTAGTTCAACATATGCCGCCCGGCTTTACCAAGTCCCTAGCCGAAAGATTGAATTCAGTGTCCAGTCTGACTGTTAAAGAGGCCGAAAATGGAGAGCAAATAAAGCCGAGCTATGTATATATTGCACCGGGTGATTATCATATGAAAGTAAAGCGTGCAGTCGTGGCTTCCACCAATAATCTTAATATTAACCTTACTCAGGAAAAGGCTGTTTCAGGACACAGACCCTCGGTGGACGTTATGATAGAGTCTGTAGTCAGTGAATTCTGGTCACATATGGTTGGTGTTATTATGACCGGTATGGGTCAGGATGGAGCCAGGGGGGTGATGGGCATAAAATCAAAAGGAGGAAAGGTTATTGCCCAAGATCAAGGGACATGTATAGTTTATGGAATGCCTAAAGCGGTTGTCCAGGCGGGTAATGCGGATGCGGTAGTTGGGTTGGGACAAATCGCCAAAGAGATAGTATATTTCTTAAAGCCAGGGGGTGATTTATTATGAGTATGGATATGTCACAATATCTAGATGTTTTCCTTGAGGAAAGCAAAGAGCATCTTGGCAACCTAAATCAAAGGCTATTAGAATTAGAAAAATCACCGGGTGACATTCCAAGTTTGAATGAAATATTCCGGGCAGCTCATACCCTTAAAGGTATGTCATCAACCATGGGTTTCGAGAGTATGGCCGATTTTACTCACCATATGGAAAATGTATTGGCCGAACTTAAGGAAGGAAATATCCTTGTAAATACAAGTGTGGTTGATACTCTTTTTCAATGTCTTGATAGATTACAAGCCATGGTTGATAGTATTCAAAAAGGCGAATCTATACATATGGACAACAACGATATAATTCAGGTGCTAGAGAAAATTAGAACTGGAGAATATCGCGGACAAACTGCTTTAGCTGCGTCCTTAGATTCATCCCTGCCTGAAACCGTTGAAATAGAGGAGACTGGAGTCGCTGGTGGAATAGACTCTCTAATGGTTTTTAATGACTATGATCTTACTGTTATCCGCGAAGCAACTGAGCGGGGATTCGGTGTATATTTTTTAAACGTAATGGTTGATCCTGGATGCCTAATGAAAGCTGTAAGAGTTTTTATGGTCTTCAAGGCTATGGAAGAAGACGGTGAAATAATAAAAACCGATCCCCCGGCACAGGATCTGGATGAAGGTAAGTTTGAAAATGATTTTAATATGATTTTAATTACAACTTCAAACGAAGATGTAATAAGGAAGAAGCTAGACGGAATATCAGAAATCAGGACCGGCTTGATACAAAGATTAAGTGTTCAGGATCTTGAGAAGAATGCAATTGAAATGGCCCAGCAGATTGCTGATGCCAGAAATGATCAAGCTGTAAATAATCAAAGTTCGAAAACAGAAATTACAACCGAATCAACACGCGGCCATCGGGTTAAACAAACAGTCAGAGTTGATATTGAGAAGCTTGATAACCTTATGAATTTGGTTGGGGAACTGGTTATTAATAAAGGCAGGTTAGAACAAATTGGTTCTATTCGTAAGGTTCAAGAATTAAATGAAACTATTGAACAAATGGAAAGGATAACCGATGACCTTCAAAATGTTGTAATGAAGGTTAGAATGGTGCCTATTGAACAGGTATTTAACCGTTTTCCTCGCATGGTTAGGGATTTGGCGAAAGATTTAGGCAAGGAAATAGAATTCCTAATTGAAGGAAAGGACACTGAGCTCGACCGAACCGTTATCGACGAAATCGGAGATCCACTGGTACATTTGCTAAGAAACGCGGTGGACCATGGAATAGAAGAGCCCGGGATTAGAATACAACAAGGTAAAAATCCCACTGGTTTAGTAAAATTACTGGCTAGACACGAAGGTAACAATGTTTTTATTGAGGTTGAGGACGATGGAATGGGAATCGACCTCGAAATCGTATATAAGAAAGCTTTGGAGAAAGGAATTTTGGTTGGGAAAGAGTCTCAAAACTTGACGGACGAAGAAGTTGTCCAGTTGTTGTTTGAATCGGGTTTTAGCACGGCCGAAAACGTCACCGATATTTCAGGTCGTGGCGTTGGTTTGGATGTGGTTAAGAACAAGATTGAAAGCCTGAATGGTGATATTGTTATTAATAGTATTAAAGGGAAGGGGACAACTTTTAAAATCAGATTACCCTTAACGTTGGCGATTATTCAGGCATTATTAGTTAAGGTCGGTCCCGAAATATATGCAATTCCATTAACGTCAGTTGACGAAACAACCATGATAGAAAAGCAGGACATAAAGATGGTTCAGTCGCAAGAAGTTATCCTCCTGAGAGGCAATGTGTTACCCCTGGCAAGAGCAAGGACGTTGTTAGAAGTACTTGAGTCGGCACAAGATGATGAATCCATGTATGTGGTAGTGGTTCGAAGGGGCGGAAAACAACTGGGGTTGATAGTTGACGCCCTGATTGGACAACAGGAAATAGTTATCAAAAGTCTCGGAAAGCTTTTATTAGGCGTACATGGTATTGCCGGAGCTACGATTCTGGGGGATGGGGGGGTAGCTCTTATTCTAGACGTGGGGACATTGCTATGATAGGGAGGAAATCATATGAAAGCCTTTGAAACGCTAGAAGACGAAATACAAGTAGTTGCGTTTAAACTCGGAAACGAGGAATATGGAATAGATATTCTGGCAGTACAAGAAATCATTAAAGTGTTAAATATTACCAGAGTTCCTCGAGCAGGCCAGTTTATAGAAGGCGTTATTAACTTAAGGGGAAATGTGATTCCAGTTTTCAGCTTACATAACAAGTTTAAGCTGATACCTACCGGAAAACCGGACGAAGCACGAATTATTGTGTTTGAATTCGATGAAATTAAAGGTGGAATTAGAGTAGACGGTGTATCCGAAGTTATAAGAATTAATTCCAGTAGTATAGAAGATACAAGCAGTGTATACGGTTCTTTGGATTCAGATTTTATAAACGGGGTTGCAAAGATTAATGGTAGATTATTAATTCTGCTCAACCTAAAAAAACTACTGGGAATAGATTAGCGATTGAGGAGTTTTAAAATGATTTTAGATTTTAGCGAATTATCAGGTTTACAGCTAGATGCTTTACGTGAGATAGGAAACATTGGTGCAGGCAACGCAGCAACAGCTTTAGCTGTAATGGTGAATAGCAAAATTGATATGACTGTGCCTCAGGTTAGTATCCTTCCTTTTGATGAAGTTGCGTCGACGCTGGGCGGTGCGGATACATTGGTTGTAGGTATATATTTGCAGGTGACTGGATCAGCAAATGCCAAAATAGTGTTTTTATTACCGCTAGATAAAGCCATGGCCCTTGCTGATATGCTAATGGGAAGGCTCGCGGGGTCCACTGGTGAATTAGGCGAAATAGAAATGTCGGCCATGGCCGAAGTTGGTAATATTATATCTGGTACATATCTGAATGCCCTGGCTATGTTCACTCAACTAAAACTAATTCCATCGGTTCCGGCGATGGCGGTTGACATGACCGGTGCTCTAATAGATAGCATTCTTGCACAGTTCGGTGAAATCGGGGATTATGTCCTGGTTCTAGAGACTCAGTTTAAAAAAGAGCAACAGGATGTAGTTGGTCATTTCCTCTTATTACCCGAACCTGGTGCACTTGATATGATCTTAACATCGCTTGGGGTGAACTTTTAATGTCCAAAATTATACAGGTTGGAATGGCGGATTTAAAGGTTGCGTCAGTTCCCGACAAGTTGATGACAGCCGGGTTAGGTTCCTGTGTGGGGATCTGCCTCCATGATAAAGCAAACCGTATTGGGGGACTTGCCCATATTATGCTTCCCTCCAGCCTGCAGGCGCGCTCGACTCAAAACAAGGCAAAATTTGCCGATACAGCCTTGGATGTCTTAATAAGCGAAATGGAGAAATTGGGATCATTGTCAGCAAGGTTAACCGCAAAAATTGCCGGAGGAGCTCAGATGTTCAATTTTTCTGGTGACAGTGATATCATGAAAATTGGCGAGAGAAATGCTCGAGCTGTTGAGGAAGCCTTAAAACGGCTTAATATTAAACTGATTGCTAACGATACTGGTGGAACCTATGGGAGAACCATAGTGTTTGATCCGGAAAATGGCGAATTGTTGGTAAAGACCATAGGACACGGGGAGAGAATCATTTGAAGAAGGCGGCGGAATTAGCTTCGCTCTGGCAAAAATACAAAGAAGATATGGACCAGGCCGCGAGGGAAGAACTGATTGTTCACTATATTTATTTAGTCAAATATGTTGCGCATCGATTAGCAATCAATCTTTCTACCATGGTTGAACTTGACGAATTGATTTCTTGTGGAATTGAGGGCCTAATTGATGCAGTCGAAAGGTTTGATCATACTAGGAAGGTTAAATTTGAAACATATGCTAATGCGCGGATTAGAGGTTCAATGATAGATGGTCTTAGGGCTATGGATTGGGTTCCAGTGTCAGTTCGACAAAAAAGTAAGGATCTTGAGAAGGCCTACAGCCTGGTTGAATCGGAATTAGGGAGGGCGGCTACTGACGAAGAAATGGCTGAAGCTCTCGGCATGGGTGTAGAGCGATTCAGAATACTATTAAATGAAGTCAGTATTACTACGATAGTATATTTAGAGGATTTTATTCCCGGTGAGGAAGAAGGAGAAAAAAACAAACGGGTTGTAGATCTTCTAAAAGATGATAATGCCGATAATGCTATAGAGTTGGTTGGATTAGCTGAGACCAAAGCTATTTTAGCTGAGGCCATTAGCAAATTGCCAGAAAAGGAGACCAAAGTAATTTACCTTTATTATTATGAAGAACTGACATTGAAGGAAATAGGCGAAGTTATGGGACTTTCTGAGTCCAGGATTTCTCAACTACACACCAAGGCAGTGCTCAGAATGAGAGGAAGATTGAGTCGCAGAAAAAATATGATGCTATAAGGGGGGGAGTATCGGTGTACGAAGGACAGAATACGCCGATAGACGGAACTGCCAAGGTATTGGTTTCTAATAACGGAATGGAAGCCTTCTTAATCGTATATCCGCCTAGAAATGGTGGAAATCCGATGTCTTTTGATAACGCGATGCGCATTTTAAGAGAAGCGGGTGTAGTAGAGGGAATAAAGTCCGAAGCCGTAATTGAAGCTACAGCTGAAAGTAACTGGGGGAAACAGGTTAGAGTAGCCATTGGGATCTCGGCTAAAGACGGGGAAGACGGTAGAATAGATTACCGCTTTACTCTTCCGCAGGAAAAAGCAAAATTAGTAGAACTGGAAGATGGAAGAGTTGATTACCGGAATCTTAATTTAATAACCAACGTTCAACAGGGAGAATTATTAGCGGTTCGAATATTGCCTAAGCTCGGTTCACCCGGAGTCTCTGTTACCGGGAAGCCAATGTTACCCAGGATGGGGAAGAATATTCCCTTACCCCGTGGCAAAAATACCATGACTGATGATGACGGTAATTACCTTTATGCCAGAGCATGTGGGCATGTATCTATTATTGACGGTAAGGTTAGTGTAGATCAGGTATACGAAATAAAAGGTGATGTTGATTACTCATCAGGAAATATAGATTTTGTGGGGAATGTACACGTAAGGGGAAATGTAACGTCGGGCTTTGAGGTAAAAGCTGGGGGGGATATTCAAGTAGATGGCATTATCGAAGCGGCCCGACTTGAGGCAGCTGGGGATGTCCTGGTTAAGAACGGTGTTGCTGGTGGACATAAGGCCGTTGTTCGAGCCGGAGGCAGCATCTATGCCAGATTTATTGAAAATGCGTTAATAGAAGCCATAAACAGTATTATAGTTTCTGACGCTATTGTACAATCAACTATTCGGGCAGGAGAATATATTAAGGTCGAAGGTAAGAAGGGAACTATAGTAGGAGGGTTTTTACAGGCGAGCGAAGAGATTACTGCCAAAGTAATTGGTTCTAATCTTTCACCTCAAACAGTACTCGAGGTAGGAGTAAATCCACAACTTAGGGAAGAATACCGCACCGTATTTCAACTTCACCAGGAAAAAAGAAGAAGTTTTGAGGCCTTAAGCCAACAGATTCAGGTTTATCAGAAATCAGCTTTATCCACTGATTTACCGGAAAAGAAGAAATTGGCTATTATAAAATTACTTGAAGATTACAAGGTTATAAAAGATGAATTACGTCATTTAGAACAACGCAAAGACGAGATTGAAAACGAATTAAGCCGTATGCAACGCGGTTGTGTAAAGGTTTTTGATATAATCTATCCCGGTGTCCAAATAATTATAGGCCAAGCCATATACACTGTTAATGATCCGATTAAGTTTGCTATGTTTGTCCTGGATCAAGGAGACATCAGGGTGGGAACATACAGAACCTGAACGGGGGATGCCCAATGACAATTAGAACTGTTGATATGCAGGTTCTAATTCCTAAAGTAAGCGATGTTTCAAAGGTTCAACAGATCCACCAACAAGAAAACAATGCTCGACAGCAGGAATTCGCTTCTCACATGAATCAGAAGGCAGTAAAGATAGAGACTACGGTTAATCGGTCTGCAGAAGATGCAGCAGTTTTGATTCGTGAAAAACAAGAACGTGAAAAAAGACAAAATAATAAAGAAAAAAAAGAAGGAAGTAGCGAATCTAAGGAGAATAATGAAACAAGTAAGCCATTAGCTGAACCCCGGGGCCATTTATCAGGGAATTCCATTGATATAATAATATGAGGTGAGTTATGGCAGCCTATTTATTGTTAATAGTAATGGCTGTTGTTTTGCTTTTTACTGCTATCTACAGTATTGTTAGCCGCGAACGTTTTAACAAAGAATTCGGACAGGAGTTGAGAACACTCCTGGATGAAGCTGTGATAATCAGAAAAGATTTAGATGCAGTTATAGAAAATGCGGTTATGGTTTCTGATTCTATGATTGAGAAACTCGATCAACGTATGGAAAAATTACAAGAACTTACGTCCGATCAGGGTTGGGAAAATATAAAAATCGGAAAAGGATATCAGAAAGAAGGCCTCAGAACTAAAAAGAAAACACTTAATTTAGAGGAATTACGACGAGCACACCCCTACATTATAATACCCAGACTATATAATGAAGGGTGGCAGGTTTCTGAAATAGCAGAGGTTTTAGATCGAAGTCAAAATGAAGTAAGACTGATACTTGATATAGAAACAAGACGAAGGGTTGGCGGCTAGAGTGGTTGCAAACCCTTTTATTATTATGATATACTTACCATTGGCAAAAAAACGACACACGTCATTTGACCCTTAAGAGGGTGCTTTTTAGTCTTTTGAGGGAATGATGGTGGCGGAGGATTAAACCAGGAGGTGTATTGAATGTCGGTTGTTACTATGAAACAACTGCTTGAAGCTGGCGTTCACTTTGGACATCAGACCAGGCGGTGGAATCCCAAAATGGCTCCGTATATATATATGGAGCGTAACGGTATCTATATTATAGACTTGCAGCAAACCGTTAAAAGATTTGATGAAGCCTACTCATTTATCAAACAGGTTGCTGAAGAAGGAAAGAGCATTCTTTTCGTCGGTACAAAGAAGCAAGCTCAAGAAACGGTCAAGGAAGAAGCCTCAAGATGCAGCATGCACTTTGTGAACCAGAGATGGTTGGGCGGCATGCTTACCAACTATAAGACTATTCGGAGGCGTGCTCTTCGATTAAAAGAGCTTGAGAAGATGGAACAGGATCGGGCATGGGATGTCCTACCTAAAAAAGAAGTATCCCGCTTGAAAGGCGAAAAGGAAAGATTAGAGCGATTCCTTGGTGGAATTAAGGATATGGATGAGTTGCCAGGTGCTATGTTCGTTGTTGATCCAAGGAAGGAAAGAATAGCAGTCGCTGAAGCCCGGAAGTTAGGGATACCTGTGGTAGGTATAGTAGATACTAATTGTGATCCTGATGAAATTGATTATGTAATTCCCGGAAATGACGATGCTATAAGAGCCGTTAAGCTTTTATGTAGTAGAATCGCAGATGCGGTTCTGGAGTCCAGGCAAGGCGAACAAGTAGTAGAGTAAATGCAAGAAAGGTGAGCGAGTTAGTCTTGGTCACCTTTTTCAACAGATAAGGAGGTTAAAGCAGGTGGTTACAGCTACCATGGTAAAGGAACTCCGTGAAAGAACCGGAGTTGGAATGATGGATTGCAAACAAGCTTTGGTAGAAGCTAATGGAGATGTAGAAAAGGCTATAGAAGTGCTTAGGACAAAGGGATTGGCAAAGGCTGCTAAAAAAGCAGGTCGAATTGCCAGTGAAGGGGTAGTCGAATCATATATCCATATGGGTGGGAGAATTGGTGTACTGGTTGAGGTGAATTGTGAAACCGATTTCGTTGGCAAGACTAACGAATTTCATACTCTTTGTAAGGATATAGCTATGCAGATTGCGGCATCTCGTCCAGCCTATGTGAACCGCGATGAAGTACCCATATCCGTATTGGAAAAGGAGAAAGAGATTTTAAGGCAACAAGCCTTAAACGAAGGCAAACCTGAAAAGATTATTGACAAGATGGTCGAAGGGCGAATTGATAAATTCTTTAAGGAGAACTGTCTGTTAGAACAAGCATTCATTAAAGATACAGATAAATCGGTTTTGGACGTTGTAAACGAGAATATCATGAAGCTAGGCGAGAATATCGCTGTCAGAAGATTTGCCCGCTTTGAAGTAGGAGAAGGCATGGAGAAAGAATAGCAATACTTCCATAGTCATAACAACTACCTGATCAGGGAGTGGAGGGCAGAACAATGGAAACTGTGAGTTATAACAGGGTTGTTTTAAAGCTGAGCGGAGAAGCCTTGGCCGGTGATAATGGTTTTGGAATTGACCCTATAGTTATTAGTTCCATAGCCCATCAAATTAGAGATGTTGTAGAAGCTCAAGTTCAGGTAGCTATAGTTGTTGGCGGGGGCAATATATGGCGTGGGGTTGCTGGCAGTGCAAGAGGAATGGATCGGGCCACAGCTGATTACATGGGTATGTTAGCTACTGTTATTAATGCTTTGGCATTACAAGATGCATTGGAAAACCACGGGGTTCCTACCCGTGTTTTATCAGCGATTGAAATGAGACAGGTGGCAGAACCGTATATACGCAGGAGAGCGATAAGACACTTGGAAAAAGGAAGGGTTGCTATTTTTGCGGCCGGGACAGGAAACCCCTATTTTTCAACTGATACTACCGCCGCTCTCCGTGCTGCGGAAATTGAAGCTCAGGTAATATTAATGGCTAAGAAAGTGGATGGGGTATATGATTCCGATCCGAAAAAAAATGTACAGGCCCAAAAGTATGATACTCTTGATTATATAGATATCCTCAACAAAGGATTAGGCGTCATGGACTCAACCGCAGCTTCACTTTGTATGGATAATAAAATCCCCATTATTGTTTTCAGTCTTATGGAAAATGGGAATATTTATAAAGCAGTCAAAGGTGAAAAGATTGGAACCTTTATCGGGAGGTAGGTCTTAGTGGCTAAGCAACTGATTGAAGATAGTGAAAATCGGATGAAAAAGGCAATTGAACACCTTATTAAAGATTTTGCCTCGTTAAGGGCAGGCCGTGCAAATCCTGGTATGTTGGACAAGGTGCTGGTAGATTATTACGGTACTCCTACCCCAATTAATCAATTAGGCAACATTGGCGTTCCTGAACCTCGCCTATTAGTGATTCAGCCGTGGGATAAGAGTTCTATTGCTGACATCGAAAGAGCTATTATGAAATCAGATCTAGGAGTTAATCCTACAAACGATGGAAATGTCATTAGAATAGCCATACCTGCGTTGACCGAGGAACGCAGAAAAGAGATGGTTAAGGTTGTGCATAAACGGGCTGAGGAAGCCAAGGTAGCAGTTAGAAATATTAGGCGTGAGGCTAATGATGGCCTAAAAACCAAGGAAAAAGGCGGGGAAATCTCGGAAGACGAATCTAAAAAGAAGCTGGACGAGGTGCAGAAAATTACTGACAACTACATAAAGGAAATCGACAAGATAGTCCAGGGTAAGGAAAAAGATATTCTTGAAGTCTAGTTGATTGCATATTTTGGATATCATTTAGTCTGGTTTGTTGTACGGAGTTTAATAACCCCCTTGGAGGGGGTTATCTGCTTTTTGGTTTATAGGGAGGGTATTGGTTGGATAAAAAGAGCAAAAAAGTTTCCGAACTTGATCCAAACAAGATGCCCCGGCATATAGCCATTATTTTAGATGGGAACGGACGCTGGGCCAAGAAAAGGTTATTGCCTCGTCAACTAGGACATCGCGCCGGAATTCAGGCCTTACGAAGAACAGTTGAGGCGGTAGATGAACTAGGGATCCCCATTCTAACCGTATTTGCTTTTTCAACCGAGAATTGGAAACGTCCTCTGGATGAGGTTCAATATCTTATGAGCTTGCTTCTGGAATTTGTTGATTCTGAGTTGCGAGACCTTCATAAAAACAATGTTAAGGTAAATCTTCTCGGAAACATTACACAACTGGCTCCATTGATTCAGGAAAAATTGATAAAAGCCACGGAACTGACTATTAATAATAAAGGACTTATATTAAATATCTGTATTAATTATGGTGGTAGGGCTGAAATACTTCAGGCTACTCGTAAAATAGCAGTAGATGTACGTGATGGAAAACTTGATCCTGAACAAATAGATGAAGGGTTATTTAATTCTCGTCTATACACGGTTGGAATTTCAGATCCAGATTTGCTTATTCGGACCGCCGGTGAAATGCGTTTAAGTAACTTCTTACTCTGGCAAATAGCTTATGCCGAGATATGGGTTACTGATGTATTTTGGCCCGATTTTAACAAGTCAATACTTTTAAAAGCCATATCAGACTATCAAAAAAGAGACCGCAGGTTCGGTGCTTTATCTAAAGACGATAGTTAGAACCGGTGTAATATTAATCGTACCCGGAAGAGGTGCTTTATGCTTAGGACCAGAATAATATCGGCGATAATCGGTATTCCACTGCTGTTACTTTTGACCTGGGTTGGTGGTACTTGCTGGCTTGTTTTAAGTGGCATTTTAGCACTTGGTGGTTTAATTGAGATATATCGTGGTGCATCTAATTTGGGTCAAAAGCCTCTGTGGATTCCTGGTTTGCTGTTAACTTTGTGGGCCTTTCTTTTGCCTTACAAATTGGAATTGGATGAGATCACTTTGGCTGTCATCATTGTAATCACCGTAATTATTGTGGTTTTATCTTATCCTCGATACCATATACTTGATATAGCGATTACTTGGACCGGGGCCATATTTATGGGTCTGTTTATGGGCTATATATCACTACTGGGTTCATTTCCCGACCATTTTAGGGTTTTATTGATGACGTTTTTACTCACCTGGTCAGGAGATACTGGGGCCTATTTCGTTGGAACCTGGTGGGGTAAAAATAAATTGTCACCTGAATTGAGCCCGGGAAAAACATGGGAAGGTTTAGCTGGAGGCATGATATTAACCATGATTGTCGCGCAATTTGGGGTTTATTTAATTCCAGGTTATAATGCGGCTGAATACGCTATAATCGGATTAGGGGCAGGGTTACTTGGAGCAGCAGGGGATTTATTCGCTTCTGCAATAAAACGAGGATTCGGTATAAAAGATTTTGGACATATAATACCAGGTCACGGGGGAATAATGGATCGATTTGATAGTTTCATATTGGTAGCCCCACTAATATATTACCTGGCGAGAGGTGTTTAGATGGATCCTGAATTACAACGTTTTGTTAAAACTCTGGTTAGGATGACAATAGCGGTTCTTGCTCTGATCGCTGTTTACTTACTATTTATATACGTGTTCCCCATAATCGGGGACATATTAACAGCAATTCCAAATTACATTATGCCGTTCTTGATAGCCATTTTATTTGCAATTCTACTGGAACCAATTATTCGATTCTTTCAAAAGAAATTAAAATTAGGCCGCGGGTTGTCAACGCTCTTAAGTATGGTATTGGGCCTAAGTATAATTGCTTTTTTAGCTACTGCTGTGATTTCCCGGTTAATAACTGAGCTTGTTAATCTATATAAACTGGTATCAATTCGCTCAACCGATTTGGCTAATATTGTGACAGAGGGAATGAACCGGGTTCATTTATTCTACATACGTTTAAACCTTCCACAGAATGTTGAGGATAGCCTACAATCTAACTTGTATAACGTATTGGGAGGACTAGAACAATACATTGGGGGGGCGGTCAATTCACTCTCTAAGTTTATTGCGGGAATTCCCGGATTGTTTATTTTGCTTGTGATCACAACGGTGGCAACTTATTTTATCGCCAAGGAACGCCAAGTAATATACAAAGCATTTATGGACTTTTTGCCGGACAGTTGGCAGGGAAAAACTCGTGATATAATATCTGATTTGATAAACGCATTTACAGGTTTTATCAAGGCAGAAACTATTCTAGTTTCAATCACCGGAATTCAAACAATAATTGGTCTTAAGATTCTGGGAGTGGAATACGCCTTGACTATTGGGATTTTAACCGGGCTTTTGGATATAATGCCCGTAGTGGGTCCGGGTGCGATAATGGTGCCATGGATAATATGGGAGTTCTTTATTGGGCGAACCGGATTTGCGATTGGGCTCCTAATTTTATACATTATCGTAACAGTAGTTCGGCAGATTTTAGAACCAAGAATATTGGGAGACAATCTAGGCTTGCACCCCTTGGCTACTCTGTTTTCACTGTATGTGGGGATGAAAGCGGCAGGAGCTATCGGAGTTGTATTAGGACCGATAGCATTAATCCTATTCCTGGCTTGCCGCCGCGCAGGCGTATTTGAGGGAATATCGTTAAAGAAGGCAGATTAATTTTGAAGAAAAAAATATCTATAATAGGATCTACAGGCTCTATCGGCAGACAAGCAATTGACGTTGTAAGGCAAAACCCGGACTCGTTAGAAATAGTTGCTTTAGCGGCTGGAGGAAATGCTCGACTTTTAGCTGAACAAGCGAGAGAATTCGGCGCACGTTATGCGGTGGTGGCAGATGAACGCAGCTATAATGAGCTAGTGGATTCATGCGAATGCTGGACTGGACAGGGCGCGGAAGCAATAGGCGAGATAGCCTCCCTTCCAGAAACCGACCAAGTCTTAATAGCTGTAAGCGGAGCAGCGGGTATTAATCCCACATTAAAAGCGGCAGAAGCAGGGAAGATGATTGCTTTGGCCAACAAAGAAAGTCTGGTTGCGGCCGGAGAAGTAATTATGCCCTTGATTGCCAAAACTGGAGCTCAATTGATTCCCGTAGATTCTGAGCATTCAGCCATTTTTCAATGTCTGCGTGATGAAATCAGATTTGCTCAACATATTTGGCTAACGGCTTCAGGCGGTCCTTTCCGTGGCTGGAAAGAAGAGGAGCTAAAACTGGTTACACCGGAAATGGCCCTAAAACACCCTAACTGGCAGATGGGACCGAAGATAACTGTTGATTCTGCCAGCCTAATGAATAAAGGACTGGAGGTAATTGAGGCCTTTCATCTTTTTAGAACAAGCTATGATAATATTAAAGTAGTCATTCATCCACAGAGTATAGTACATTCTATGGTTGAATTTATTGATGGATCGTTTTTAGCACATTTAGGGGTTCCTGATATGAGAATTCCGATACAGTATGCATTTAGCTATCCGGAACGCTGGGCGGCGCCCGTTGCTCAATTGGATCCGTTAGCAATTGGCAGCCTGGACTTCATTAAACCAGATATGGCCAATTTCCCATGCTTGGAAATTGCCATAGAGGCAGGACGCAGGGGCGGAACAGCACCAGCGGTAATGAATGCAGCCAATGAAGTTGCGGTTGAAAGATTCCTTCGCGGGGAAATCAAATTCACCAGGATACCTGATATAATTGCCATGGTGTTAGACAAACACAAAATACGGTATGCCCCAGATTTATCTGACATCATAAATGCAGATAATTGGTCACGGGAAGTGACAAGTTCTATAGCAGATGAATTGAGGTGAAGTTGAACTTTGAGTATTATTGTGGCACTGATTGTTCTGATAGTTTTGATTGTTATACACGAAGCCGGTCACTTCTGGGCGGCCCGGAGTGTTGGTTGCGATGTCTATGAATTCAGTTTGGGCTTTGGACCTTTAATTGCCCGTTGGGGGGGCAAAAAACCTGAAAAAGGTGAAGACGATACCGAAGAAAAAAGGAACTCTGAAACCCAGTACTCATTGAGACTGTTTCCGATCGGTGGATATGTGCAAATAGCAGGAATGGAACCTGGAGATGATAATCCTAACGGCTACAATTACAAAACTCCGTGGCAAAAGATTAAAATATCCGGTGCCGGACCAGTCATGAACTTTGTTCTGGCGGTAGTACTTTTTATAACGATATATACTTTTATCGGGGTTGCTCAAAAGGTACCTACTCCGACGGTTGGTCAAGTGGTAGCTGGTAAGCCAGCTGCACATGCCGGTTTAATGGCAGGAGATAGAATATTAAAAATTGACGGTGTTAAAATCAGTACTTGGGACCAAATGGTTCAAAAATTAAAGAAATCGCCTCGGGGGCATGAACTTCAATTGACAGTTAAGCGGGGCAAAAAAACTTTTACTACATCAGTCATGCCTGAGTATGATAAGTCCAGAAAAACAAACATGCTGGGTATAACTTCGGATGTTAAGTATAAGAGACAGGGATTATGGCAGGGGATAAAATATGGCTTTGTTGATACCTATAGAATAACTAAGGAACTATTAAAGGGATTTATAATGGTGATTACAGGACAGGTTTCTACCCGTTCATTATCGGGCCCGGTAGGGATAGTAAAGCTTATTGGAGATGCTGCTCAGGGTGGATTAGTCTATTTGCTGAATCTGACTGCAATTTTGAGTATCAACTTAGGTATATTTAACTTGATTCCATTTCCCGCTCTGGATGGAAGCCGTATAATATTTGCGGGCATAGAGTCAGTAAGAGGAAAGCCGGTTGAACCAGAAAAGGAAAATATGATTCACCTTGTGGGCTTTGTAGTGCTTTTATCCCTTATTGTATTAGTTACCTATAATGATATTGTGAACATCTTCCGGGGTGGATAGGATGAGAAAAACAACACGTGAAATCAGGGTAGGCAAGGTTAAAATTGGAGCTGGTAATCCAATAGTTGTTCAATCAATGACCTGTACTGATACTCGAGATTCGCAAAGTACTTTAGCCCAGATAAATGGATTAATAGAAGCGGGATGTGAACTGGTTAGGGTGGCTGTACCGGACATAGAAGCCGCTCAAAGTCTCAAAATAATATGTAACCAGAGCCCGATTCCCGTAATAGCAGATATTCATTTCGATTATCGCCTGGCATTAGCCAGTCTGGAAGCAGGTATTGGTGGATTACGAATTAATCCGGGTAACATCGGGGCTCACTGGAAAGTTGAAACGGTAGTAAAAGAAGCCAGAAATCGGGATGTTTCGATTAGGATAGGAGTTAACTCTGGTTCTATACAACGAGATATTCTGACTAAATACGGAGGCCCTAGCCCCGAAGCTATGGTAGAAAGTGCTTTAGATCATATTAGAATCTTAGAGGACTGTGATTTTCATTCAATAAAAGTATCCCTCAAATCATCCTCAGTTCAAAACACCGTAAAGGCTTACCGAATGCTGAGCGATCGTGTCGATTATCCGTTACATTTAGGAATAACTGAGGCCGGCACTATAGAACGCGGACTTATTAAATCTGCACTTGGCATAGGTATGCTCCTGGCTGAGGGGATAGGAGATACATTCAGAGTTTCGTTGACAGCTGATCCGGTAGAAGAGGTATGGGCTGCATATGAGATTTTACGCTCCCTGGGTTTAAGGAATAGAGGGGTTGAACTGATATCTTGCCCAACCTGTGGACGTTGTCAGATAGACTTGATAGAGACAGCAGGAAAACTTGATAAAGCGTTAAGGAAGGTTAGTAATCCTCTTAAAGTAGCGGTTATGGGGTGCGTGGTAAATGGACCCGGGGAAGCCCGGGAAGCAGATATAGGAATTGCGGGTGGCAAAGGGTATGGTCTACTGTTTAAAAAGGGAGAAATAGTTGGAAAAGTAAAAGAAGACGAGTTGGTAGACAGATTAATGGAAATGATTATTAAAATGGGTGACGAGGAGGGGACACATTGAAGACTTCCCAGTTAATCATGCCCACATTGCGAGAAGATCCCGGTGATGCCGAAATAATTAGCCATAAGCTATTGGTAAGAGCAGGAATGATCAGGAAGACCGCAGGAGGGATATATGTTTACCTGCCAATGGCATACCGGGTTATAAAAAAAATAATTGATATAGTACGTCAAGAGATGGACCGGGCGGGCGGACAGGAAGTCGGTTTACCCATCGTGCAACCGCGTGAACTATGGGATCAATCAGGCAGATGGCAGGTATACGGTGATGAGATGTTTCGCCTTCGGGACCGCCATCAAAGGGAGTTTTGCCTGGGTCCGACTCATGAAGAGGTTATAACTTACCTGGTAAAGAATGTTGTTAATTCATATCGGGATCTTCCAGTTCTTTTGTATCAAATTCAGGACAAGTTCAGGGATGAGATACGCCCACGTTTCGGCCTTATGCGAGCAAGGGAATTTATTATGAAGGACCTTTACTCATTCGATATTGACGAGACAGGATTAGAAATATCGTACCAGAAGATGTATTCGGCTTATAATAGAATATTCCAAAGAATAGGGTTAGATTACCGAGTAGTAGAGGCTGATAGTGGAGCCATTGGCGGCAATTCAAGCCATGAGTACATGGTTCTTGCCGGAAGCGGAGAGTCGGTTATCGTATTCTGTGATAAATGCGATTTTGCTGCCAATATAGAAAAAGCCGAATGCAAAATCACGGATAATATGGTACCGGAAGACATGGGAAGTCTGAAAGAAATCCAAACCACAGGGGTTAAAACTGTTGAAGACGTTGTAAAGTTCCTGGGAACAAATAGCAGTAAAATAATTAAAACTCTCATTTATCTGGCAGATGGTAAACCGGTTGCCGTCCTGGTTCGAGGTGATCGAGAGGTTAACGAGATTAAACTGAGCCATGTAATTGGTGCTAGAGAAATTGTATTGGCCAGAGAAGAAATAGTACGTGATATTACCGGATCAGAAACTGGATCAATTGGGCCCGTAGGTTTGAATATTGATATTTGGGCTGACAACGATATTAAGAATCTGCGTAATGCTACTGCTGGAGCCAATCGTGATGGCTATCACATAATTAATGTTAATCCGATCAGGGATTTCAAACCGACAGCATTTGTTGATATACGCAACGCTCAGGCCGGTGATTTATGTCCTCGGTGTGAAGGCATACTTAAGGAAACTCGTGGGATTGAGGTAGGGCATATTTTTAAACTGGGTAAAAAGTACTCTGAATCAATGAATGCTCAGTTTCTTGATGAGGATGGCAACCAAATGAATATGATCATGGGTTGTTATGGAATCGGTATATCTAGAACAATGGCAGCTGCGGTAGAACAGAGGTATGACGAAAACGGAATTATATGGCCGATTTCTATTGCTCCTTTCCAGGTGATTGTTGTTCCGGTAAATATCAATGATTCTGAGCAGGCTAAGCGGGCGGAGGAAATATACTTCGCACTTCAGAAGGCCGGAATTGATGTTCTCTATGATGACCGCGACGAACGCGCGGGTGTAAAATTTAAAGACGCAGATCTTATTGGGATCCCAATAAGAATTACGGTGGGACCGAGATCGTTGAAGGAGGGAAAAGTCGAACTAAAAGTAAGGGGCAAGAATAAAGATGTGGATCAGGTACCATTGGGGGATGTGGTAGCCACGGTGGCTGGAATCATTTCTAGTGAGATGAACTGTCAGGATGGTGGTGCGGTTTGACAGACTACGAAATTATTCTAAGATTAGCACTGGCCTGTCTGCTTGGGGGGGTAATCGGACTGGAAAGGGAAAGCCTGGCTCGACCCGCAGGACTGAGAACCTATACCCTCGTCTGTGTGGGATCAGCCCTGGCAATGGTCGTTTCATTACAAATGTATTACCAGTTTCAATCTACAGTAAATGCTGATCCAGGTCGTATCGCTGCCCAGGTGGTAAGTGGAATTGGCTTCCTGGGGGCAGGAACCATAATGCGTGAAGGCGCAATAGTTAGAGGTTTAACTACAGCGGCTGGATTATGGGTTGTAGCTTGTATCGGCTTAGCAGTCGGTGCGGGAATGTTCCTTCCAGCTATTGTAGCAACAGCGCTAATTCTTTTTGTACTAATCTATTTCTTCAAATTTGAAGGACAGGTTACGGGATTACGAGAGTATAAAGCATTTGTCATGACGGTTATTGACCGGCCCGGACAGGTAGGGAAAGTTGGCGCTGCTCTCGGGGAAATGGGTGTTCTTATAAAAAACATAGAGTTATCCAGGGTTGAAGATGAAGGTGGACTGGAAATAGAGGTTCTTCTACAAATACCCCCCAATATGGATCCTGCCCGGGTCATTGAAAGGTTGTCTGAGGTAGAAGGCGTATATACTATTGAGCGAATAAATTAACCATGATTATACATACCTGATTGGTTGCATGGACCAGGATATGATTACTCATGGTGAGTACGGTATTCGCGAAGTCAAATACTTTATCGTGAATTACCTTAATCATGGGGAGAGCCATAGTGGAAATTAAGCTACTGATTGATCAATTGGGGTGTACCATCGATGAAGATCTCACCGGAATCGTGATCGATGATGTAAATGTGTTGCCTCAATCCGCTACCTGGTTAATTAATGTCAGAGTTAACCGACTGGTTTCAGGCCAGGTGTGGGCAATAGTAGAGGAAGCAGTTGTTGCTTCTTTCGAAGAAGTAATAACTGTAAAAATAGTAGCATTACCTAACAATAAAAGGGAGTTTATAAGTTGGATCTTGACTGAAAGAAGCGAAGAGATTTACCGACTTGTAAATGGAGTAGGTATTGATTTTACAGATACCTACAAGGCTGAGGTTGACGACGAAGACCTCGTTTTTTGTTTTCTTGATAGGGAAAGCTGGCATAAAGCGATAGATAAGGAAATTAGCAGTGCTGTAGAAAACTGGTTGTTTGAATCTTACCGAATTCAGGTTCTAGTCAAAACCACTTGTCAGGAAGACTTGATAGAAAAATCCTGCTGTGAGTTTGTGCCTGCGGTGGAGACTCCGTTGATAGTAATCGAGCCCATGGCCAAAGGCAGAGGTAAAAAGAATGAAAACAATCCTAAACAGCCAGCCGCAAATTCCGCTAAATTAAGCATCATTTCCGACTTGCAAGAAGGGGAAAGAAATATTCGTATTGAAGGTAAAGTCTTCAATATAGTGGCACGTGACATGAAAGATGGCCGCAAGGTTACTTCGTATTATGTAACAGACTACTCCGACAGTATTACTGTAAAAATGTTTGAACCGCCACGATTTGATAAGGATAGTTGGATAAGTGCTCGGGGTGAAATCAGGTATGACAGTTTTGAGAAGGATTTGGCTTTGTTTGCCGATTACATTGAACCAGTTGAATCTAAGACCCGGCGGGATGAGGCAACGAATAAACGAGTAGAACTTCATCTCCACACTATGATGAGCACGATGGATGCCGTAACCGATTTAGAAGAACTGATGGCGACCGCAAAAGATATGGGACACGAATCGGTTGCCATTACTGATCACGGGACAGTTCAAGCATTTCCTACCGCGTATAAGCTGTCAAAGCAGTATGGGATCAAAGTGATTTACGGTGTGGAAGGATATCTGTTTGATGGACGAAAACAGGACCGTTCCTATCATATTGTCTTACTGGCAGCTACCCAGTCAGGCTTAAAAAATCTATACCAATTAGTGAGTTCATCATACATAAACAATTTTTATCGTACACCAAGGATTTCCCGCGAAGAGTTGATTAGGTTAAGGGATGGAATCATGCTTGGCACAGCCTGCGAACGAGGTGAATTAGTAAGGGCATACTTGGGTGGGGCAGATGATTCTGAATTAGAAAGAATCGCAAATTTCTATGATTATCTTGAAATTCAGCCACTAGGGAACAATGAATTTTTAATCAGGGACAAGACTCTAAGTTCCCGAGAAGAGTTGATGAATATGAATCAAAAAATTATCGAGTTGGGAAAAAAGATTGGCAAGCCAGTAGTTGCCACTGGTGATGTACATTTTCTTGAACCACATCACGAAGTATATCGCAGAATTCTGCAAGCGGGAAAAGGTTTCGAGGATTCTGAGAGCCAGGCCCCTTTATACTACCGGACAACTGAGGAAATGATGCAAGAGTTTTCTTATTTGGACGAAAAAACTGCGTTGGATGTGGTAGTGAACAATCCACGCCTTATAGTTGATAAATGTGAAAAAATCAAACCGGTTCCAGACGGTAGATTTTCACCCCAGATTGACAACGCGGCAGAGAAACTTACAGATATGGTCTGGTCCCGGGCTGTTGCAATATATAGTGATCCTCTACCAAAAATAGTAGAAGAACGCTTAAAGAAAGAATTGGACTCGATAACTGGTAATGGATTCAGCGAATTGTATTTAATAGCTGTGGAACTGGTTAAGAAGAGTAATGATGATGGGTATATTGTTGGTTCGCGTGGATCGGTTGGATCTTCCCTGGTGGCTTGCCTTGCAGGTATTACTGAGGTTAACCCACTTATACCTCATTATGTTTGCCGATGTGGTTATACAAGGTTTATCGACAACAGTGAAGCTTCCTGCGGAGCTGATTTGCCGCGGATGGACTGCCCCGAATGTGGGCTGGAGCTTAAAAGAGACGGATTTGATATTCCATTTGAAACATTTCTCGGCTTTGAAGGGGACAAGGTGCCTGACATCGATCTTAACTTTTCAAGTGATTACCAGCCAAAAGCTCATAGATTTGTAGAGGAATTGTTTGGTAAAGACCATGTATTCCGATCTGGAACCATATCAACTATTGGAGAGAAGACAGCTTATGGGTTTGTATTAAAATATGAAGAGCAGTTTGGCAACCGATTCAGAAAGGTTGAAAGAGAACGGTTAGTCAAGGGCATTAATGGGGTTAGAAGAACTACTGGACAACATCCCGGTGGTTTGATAATTGTACCCAATGAATATGATATCTACGATTTTTGCCCGGTCCAACACCCTGCTGATGATGCTAAGTCTGGTGTTATTACAACTCATTTCGATTACGATGCCTTAAAAGGAAGGTTAGAAAAACTCGACATACTCGGCCATGACGGCCCGACGGTTATTAAAAATTTAGAGGATTTAACCGGCGTAGCAGCCTCTACTATCTCATTGAATGAAACCCGGACAATGGCATTATTCTCTGGCGTTGAACCATTAAGCGTTAGTAGTAAAGATATCGAATCCGATGTGGGTACCTATGGAATACCGGAATTTGGGACTAGGTTTGTACGCCAAATGCTTGAAGTTACCAGGCCCAAAACGCTTTCGGAACTTATACGCATATGCGGATTGGCCCACGGAACCAATGTCTGGGCCAATAATGCTCATGACCTTATTAAAGATAATGTTGCTAGTCTAAATCAGGTAATAGCGACACGGGATGACATTATGATATATCTTATTGATTTGGGCTTTGATAAACATGAGGCTTTCAACATCATGGAAAAGGTTCGTGGGGGGAAAGCTCTTTCACCGGAACAGACTAATAAGATGAGAGAAAAAGGTGTACCAGAATGGTACATAGATTCCTGTCATAAGATAGGGTATGTATTCCCCAAAGCACATGCCGTAGCATATGTAATGCTATCGTTTCGAATAGCATATTACAAGGTCTATCACCCACTGGCTTTTTACGCAAGTTTCTTTTCCATTCGGGCCTCAGACTTTGATGATGTAATAGTCCAAGGATATGAAGAGGTCAAGCGCAGATTAAAAGAGATAGATAAAATGGGGCAAGGAGCTTCACCAAAGGACAAAAACCTGGTGCCAATCCTTGAGCTTGCTTTGGAAATGTATGCCCGGGGATATGATTTCTATCCGGTTGATTTGCATCAATCCGATTCAGAAGAATTTCAGCTTCGTTCCAACGGCCTATTGCTCCCCTTTTCTGCTTTATCGGGGGTAGGGATAAACGCAGCCCGGAATATCACGGCCGCCCGTTCCCATGGTGAGTTTCAGTCAGTAGAAGATCTTCAGGAAAGGGCTCATTTAAATCGAAACATAATTGATATTTTAGAGCATAGTGGTTGTCTGACCGGCTTGGCTCAAACCGCTCAGTTTAGCCTCTTCAATTGACCAGGGAGGTGGGAATGATTCGAAAGATGAATAAAGGTAACAGTAAATGTTATATAAATTACCGGGGAGGGAAGCAAATTGGATGAAACAAGAAACAAAAATATTGCTTGGGCACTGATCGCACTTATTCTAGCCTTGGGGCTCATTATCTCCTCCAGTTTTATAAGTAATGGCCTGGTGAAGTTTAAAAGCAGTGAAAATACAATAACCGTCACCGGGTCAGCTAAACAACAGATTAAATCAGATCAAATTGTCTGGAATGGATCCTTTTCAGTTCAGACCGGGGATCTCAAAACGGCATACGCCGAACTTCAGAACAGTCAGAGAAAAGTCAATACATACTTGGTTAGCAAAGGGATTAGCCAGGAGGACATAGTATTTTCTTCTATAACAACGACTACTAATTATGCAATGCTGCCAAACGGCCAGTATTCTAATAAGATCGAAGGTTATTGCTTAAGTCAGCAGGTTGAGGTTAGAACCAAAGACGTGGAAGGGGTCACTCAGTTATCCCGGGAAGCAACTGAACTAATCAATGATGGAGTAGAATTTCAATCCAACGCTCCACAGTACTATTACACAAAAATCGCTGATTTAAAGGTAAAAATGCTATCCCTGGCAACCAAGGACGCAATGAAACGAGCTGAAGAAATAGCTAAAAATACAAACAGTAGTGTTGGTGGTCTACGCAATGCGAAAATGGGTGTAATTCAGATAACTCCACTTTATTCTAATGAGATATCTGATTACGGAATGAACGATACCAGTTCCCTGGAAAAAGAGATAACCGGGGTAGTTAGTTGCACCTTCGAGATTAAAGATTAGTCAATTGAACAATGCAAAGGTATTTTAAAGAGGAGATAAGCTCCTCTTTTTTTCATGAAGGTATAATTTATAGCAGAGTATAACTAAGGGAACAATATTTCTCCAAAGCCATATAATGTATCATGTACTATTTGTTGAAAAGGAGGGATATTGCCGCAAAATGAACAGAAGATCAAAAGATAAATGTCCTCCCTATGATGACTACGTGTGCCCCGAAACCAATCAGGCGCTTGAAACAAGTATGCGGGGAGAAGCCGCCGCAATCAAATTTTATGCTTATCTGGCTGAGATGGCTCCTGACCAGGACCAAAGAGAGACTATCCTTAAGATTAGAAACGACGAGATAAGGCATTTAAAGAACTTCCAGGCAGCCTATTGCTGTCGTACAGGATGTACTTATCATTACCCGGAACCTAATGTTGAACCTCCGCGCAGCTATTGCGATGGGTTGCAGCAGGCTTTTAATGACGAACAGGAAGCCTATGAATTCTACAAAATTAACATGTTTTGCAATGAAGGACGAGTGAAAAAAGCATATAATGACGCACTACTGGATGAGGCTGAGCACGGCAGGTGGTTTAACAATCTTTTAATAAGAAACGGATGTATGCATAAACAACATGAACCTCAGCCGTGTTAAAACACCCTTCGTGATTGATACGAGGGTTTTAGCCGAGCAAAGCGGGGAATAAAGTGCCGAAGAAGTGTGGCCCGTTGGCATTCGCCGACGAGTTTCATTAAAGTAGAACCGCCTCTGATAATATATGAGGCGGCTTTACTTTGCTTCTATTTTAATTTGCGTCTTTTAAAAAGAGGAATGGGTTGTAAAATAGATGATGGTCCGGAATAGACAGCAAGTTTACTATGCCGATATCCATATGCTAAATAAATAGCTGTCCCAATTATCACCCAGACAACAAACCGAATCCAGGTTACCGCAGGTAGGTTAAGGGCCAGGTAACCAGAAGATACAGCGGATAATATAGGTAAGTAGGGGGCAAATGGAACCCTAAAAGATAGATTCTCTGGAGGTACAATACGTTCTAATACCAGAACCCCAATAGATGTAACAAAAAATGCAGTCAATGTGCCGATGTTAGCCATTTCAGCCAGGGCGTAGACTGGAAGAAAGCCACCAATCAAAGCTACGAATATACCTGTAATAATTGTGATGAGATATGGACTCTGATATCGAGGGTGTATTTGAGATAAAAAGGAAGGAATGAGTCCATCTCTGGACATGGCAAAAAATATTCGGCTTTGAGCAAAAATGGTGGCAAAAAGAACACTGCTCAATCCGGCCATAGCTCCTACAGATACGAGGAAACCGCCCCATCTTATACCGGTGGCCAGAAGTGCGGTAGCAACGGGTGCGGCAGTATTTAGCATCCTATAAGAAACCAGACCGGTTAAAACCAGTGCTACCAGTATATATAAGATCGTTGATATACCTAGAGAGGATATTATGCCCATTGGTAGGTTTTTTTCTGGATTTCTTACTTCCTCGGCGGCGGTTGCAACAGCATCAAACCCTATATAGGCAAAAAATATTATAGCAGCTCCTTTTACAGCTCCGGTAAAACCGAAAGGAAGAAAGGGATGCCAATTAGCCGGGTTAACTCGTGTTGCACCAACAAATAGAAAAACCAGTATAACTGAAAGTTTAATAATTACAATTATTCTGTTAAAAAGCGAGCCCTGACGGGAACCGCTTATTAACAAGAAAGTTATGACTAGCGTTATCACTACGGCTGGGAGATTAATTATTCCTCCTTGCAATGGGGAGGTGGTAAAAAGCTTGGGTAGTGTATATCCCGCAGATTTAAATAATGTAGAAAGGTAAGCAGACCACCCTGCAGATACAGCTCCTGCCGCAACGGCATACTCTAACACCAAATTCCACCCTACCAGCCAGCCCGTGTATTCTCCTAATGTTACATAAGAGTAGGTGTAGGCACTACCAGCCAAAGGAATGGCAGTGGCCATTTCTGCGTATATCATAGCAGCCAAAACCGCGGCCACACCAGAGATAATAAAAGAAATAACCAGACCCGGGCCAGCATATTTGGCAGCAGCTATCCCGGTAAGAACGAAAATACCGGTTCCAATTATTGCCCCAATGCCGAGAGCTGTTAAGTCAAAAACTCCAAGACTCTTGGTTAGGTTATTCTTCGATTCATCGCGTTCTCTGAAATCAATGGGTTTTCGCCGCCAAATGCTCACATTATCACCATTATTGGTTTTACCTATCTGTTGGTATTTATTCATATACGGCAATGCCAGTTTTTACATTACGGATAAAGATAAACTGGAGTGTAGGTTATTCCGTAGAGACATAAATAATGATATAATTCAAACGAAGGATAGTACTATAATAGAAAGAAAGGTAACGTACAATTTGGGATACGGATATATGGCTTTGGGGTAGTCTATATCCATCAAAACTATCGGAAAGGAGGATAACATTAGAAGTCTTAAGTTAAGATCCTGGGTCCATTTTTGTTTTTATTGTGGGGGTCGATTTTGCAGTCTAAAGGGGGAAGTTTTATGGGCTCTAGGAATGCTGAAGGTTGTACAAGCACCAAGCTCAGCGATTTTCTTAATGAAGAATATGATTGTTTGGAATCTAGCGAAATAAAAGTATGGGGCTGGTTAAACCAAGGACTCTTAATGTCTGAGAATGGCGAATTAGAAGGGGCAAGGGAATGTTTTGATCGGGTACTGTCAACCAATGATATCAACGAGATAATATGGCTGGCCAAGGGAATTGTATTGCATTGTTATGGGAAGCTGACCGAAGAAATCCAATGCTATGATCATGCATTAGAGATTGACCCTTTTTACGAGGATGCATGGATAAACAAAGGTAATACCCTATGTAAATTAGGTGATTTTGAAACGGCTCTTTCTTGTTTTGATGAAGTTTTGAGTAGAAACCCTGAAAACCTGGATGTTCTAAGTAATAAGGGCCAAGTCTTAAAAATGATGGAAAATTGGCAAGGCGCTTTGGTTTGCTTTGAAGAGCTACTCCTGAAAAATAATTTGGACGGAGAAGCGTGGTTTAACAGGGGAGTATGCCTTGATCAACTAAGCCAGCTGGAAGAAGCATTAGTTTCCTTTGAAATGGTAGTAAAGATTGATCCCAAAGATTCATATGCCTGGGTTAACCTTGGAAGCTGTCTAGTAAAAACAAATGACTATTCAGGTGCTTTAGAATGCTACACCCAGGCTCTTAATGTAAATCCTTTGCATCAACAGGCATGGTATTACAAGGGAAACTTGCTTGCTAGCATGGGAATGACCGATGCGGCCTATAATTGTTTCCAAAAAGTCTCAAGCATTGACAGGATAACGTCTTCGGACCAACAGACATCGGTTAAGCAGTGATGTATATTCTCTGGGCAAATTGTAATAATCATAATAAGGATAGCATGCTTGCAGATTCCTGATAGTATGTTATACTTTATTTGTACTCGTACTATATATTCGTCCTGTGGAGAAGAGTGGGTTCAAACCCACTTTTTCTGTTGTAACTCACGGGAGGTATTAGAATATGAAAAATAATGATGTTATACAACAATTAGAACCTTTACTTGAACGCGAGTTATCTGCCATTGGAATTGAACTAGTAGATCTAGAATATCGCAAGGAACGAGGTTCTATGGTTTTACGGGTTTTTATAGATAAGGAAAGTGGTGTAAATCTCGACACGTGCCAGGAAGTGAGCAGATTGATAGGAGATTTGCTGGATTCCGAAACCATATTTGATCAATCCTATAATCTTGAGGTTTCGTCACCGGGATTAGACCGGATAATAAAAAAAGAAAAAGACTTCGTTAGATTTTCAGGACGCAGAATCACCGTGCGTGTTAACGAACCGATAGAAGGGCAGAAGAACTTTACGGGAATCCTGAGAGGTCTGGTAAATGAGTCGATATTGATCGAACAGGATGATGGGACGGTAGCAATCCCTAGAAACATGACCACCAGGGTTCGTTTGGTGGTAGAAATATGAAGGAGGCATGGGGATGTCCACTGAATTAATTCAGGCTCTGGGTGAACTGGAGAAGGAGCGGGGAATCCCGAAGGAAGTCTTAATTGAAGCGATAGAATCTGCGCTGAAGACTGCCTATAAGAAAAACTTCGGTTCGGCACAAAATGTTGAAATACAAATGGATAGCCTGACAGGTGCTGTTAAGGTATTTGCCAGGAAAGAAGTAGTTGAACAGGTTACGGACGACAGAACTCAAATTCTGTTAAGTGATGCCGATATTATCAAAAATGGTGTCGTTATTGGTGACGAAGTAGATATAGAGGTTACTCCGGCAAACTTTGGGCGCATTGCCGCTCAGACCGCAAAACAGGTAGTAATACAGCGTTTAAGAGAGGCCGAACGAAGCCTTATATTTGAGGAGTATTCGAACCGGGAAGGAGAGATAGTCTCTGGTACCGTTCAACGAAATGAGCAGAAAGTAATTGTAATTAATCTGGGTCCCACCGAAGCCATTATGTTGCCACAGGATCAAATTCCTACAGAAGGTTATTCGCCCGGTCAAAGGATTAAGGTTTACATTTATGAAGTAAAAAGAACTGCTAAAGGTCCTCAAATTTATGTTTCCAGGTCTCATCCTAACTTCCTGAAAAGACTCTTTGAAATGGAGGTCCCAGAAATCTTTGATGGACTGGTAGAGATTAAATCTATTGCCAGGGAAGCAGGCTTCCGTTCTAAAATTGCGGTTTTTTCCCGGGATGAAAGAATTGACCCGGTTGGAGCGTGTGTAGGTCCGCGAGGAATGAGAGTACAAAACATAGTACGGGAACTTAATGGAGAAAAGATCGATATTATCAAGTGGGATACCGATATGAGAATATATATCGCCAATGCCTTGAGCCCTGCTAGAGTAATAGATGTTGAACCAAGAGAAAACGAAAAAGCATCAAGAGTTGTTGTTCCCGACAACCAGCTTTCTCTGGCTATCGGAAAAGAAGGTCAAAACGCTCGATTGGCAGCTAAATTAACTGCGTGGAAGATTGATATTAAGAGCGAAAGCCAGGTGGCCGGGGAGGAATAAAATTGGCCAAAGTTAAGAAAGTTCCTCAACGTATGTGTGTTGGATGTCGCGAAATGAAAAATAAAAAGGATCTCATCAGGGTGGTCAGGACACCTGATGGTGAGGTTCAACTTGACCGAACTGGAAAGAAATCTGGGCGAGGGGCTTATATTTGTCCCGTGGAATCCTGTTATAAAGTAGCAATTAAGAGTAAAAGAATTGAAAAGGCTCTGGAAGTAAGTCTTCCGGATGACATAATAGAAGCTATCAGGAAAGAATTGGTGGGAATTTGAAAAAGAATATCTATCAGCTGATTGGACTGGCCTGTAAGGCGGGTCAAGTTTCTTCAGGCAGCATGGCGGCTAAAACCAGTATTATTAGAAGAAGAGCCAAGTTATTGATAATTAGCCAGGATATATCGGAAAAAACCAGAGAAGGTTTAGTTGCTATTGCGAAGAAAAGTAGTTTACCCTGGGTTGTTCTGGGGGATAAGTTCAAACTTGGGGCCCACGTCGGAAAAGCATACCGGGTGGCCCTGACTATAAATGATGATAATTTAGCCGATAGCATTTTACAGGTTTTACACGGGATGTCGGCAGATGAAGCGATCTCGACGGGGGTGGTTGAATGGCGAAAATAAGAGTTCACGAGTTGGCAAGGGAACTGAATTTACCAAGTAAAAAACTTATCGAAATGATTACTGGTCTGGGCATTGATGTCAAAAATCACATGAGCACACTTGAAGATCAGCAGGCTGAATGGATAAAACGCAGGCTGAACGAGCCTCAAGAGACTCCTAAAAAGGCTGCCGTTGCTAAACCAGAGCCTAGAAAGGCAGAAAAAGCCAGTGATATACCATCGAGCCCAAATAAACCTTCACAACCGGTTAAAGGGAAACCAGAAACGAATAACCAGATAAATACACAAACAAAAAGTGATATTTCGCAAAAGGCAGACCGCAAAGACATACCTGATAGACCAAGATCTAAGCCGGAAGCCGGGCAGGATAACCGGGGTCCCGCGCCAGTTCGTAGTTCTTTTGGTCAGCCAGGACAACAACAACCCAGACAAGGTAATCGGACTCAAGTACCAAACAGGCCCTTCCGTGAGGATGCTGGTCCATCAGGACCCAGGCAGGATAACAGAACTACACCCCCCCACACACCATTTAGAGGGGCTTCCGGTCCGTCGGGAACTCAATCTAGGCCAGATAACAGGCCGACAAATCAGTTTAGAGGACCAACGGGGCAACCTGGCAGACAGCCTCGGCCCGATAATCGCCCCCAGGCACCCGGCATGCCCAAAAGGGAATATGGTGAGAACAAGCCAGCCGGACAACCAGCAAATAGACCGGGGGTTGACAATCGACCTCAGACTACTGTAGCGCCTAAAAAGGAATACGGTGAGAACAAGCCAGCCGGACAACAAACAAATAGGCCAGGGCCGAATCACAGGGACCGGCCTGATTCCTTTCAAGGTCCCAAACCCTTCAAAGGGAGGCATGGCAAGAAAAAATCTAAGAAGGTTGAAACCAGGCGAGAAGATGTGCCAGAAATGATTACTATTGGCGAAAAAATTACCGTAAGAGACCTGGCTGAAAAGATGAATAAGAGCCCGGCGGAAATTATTAGAAAACTAATGCTTTTGGGAATGACAGTATCGTTGAATAATGATATTGATTATGATATTGCTGAAATGATAGCGATCGATTTCAAGGTAAGAGTAGAGCGGGAAAAGACAGCCGAAGAACTTATTTTAGAGGATATAGTAGATAACCCTGAAAATATGGTTTCAAGACCTCCCGTGGTAACAGTAATGGGTCATGTAGACCATGGAAAAACTTCGCTTTTGGATGCCATACGAGAGACAAATGTCGTATCGAAAGAAGCCGGGGGAATAACTCAGCATATCGGGGCTTATCAAGTAGAAATTAATAATCAGAAGATAACATTCATTGACACACCAGGTCATGAAGCTTTTACTGCTATGCGGGCCCGTGGAGCTCAGGCTACTGATATAGCCATTCTAGTAGTTGCTGCTGACGATGGGGTAATGCCTCAAACAATTGAAGCCATAAACCACGCCAAAGCTGCTATGGTACCCATAATAGTTGCGGTAAATAAAATAGACAAAGATAACGCTAATCCGGATAGGGTTAAACAGCAATTAACAGAGTACGGTCTCGTTGCTGAAGAATGGGGCGGTGATACGGTTAGTGTCCTGGTATCTGCTAAGAGTCATCAGGGGATTGAACATCTGCTGGAGATGATTCTTCTAGTAGCGGAAATGAGGGAACTTACAGCTGACCCGGAGCGAGTTGCCGAAGGCGTAATTATTGAAGGCCAACTTGATAAGGCCAGGGGGCCACTAGCCACGGCTCTGGTCCAAAAAGGCACTTTAAAAGTTGGTGATAGTATAATTTGCGGAACCTCCTTTGGTAAGGTTCGGGCTATGATTAATGATATTGGTGAAAGAGTCAATGAGGTAGGCCCGTCGACACCGGTCGAAGTTCTAGGATTAACCGAAGTGCCAATGGCCGGTGATCGTTTGCGAGTTGTTGATGAGAAAGTAGCCCGACAGGTAAGCCAACTGCGTATAGACGAAAAACGCCGGGAGGAACAAAGTAAGACTACAAGGGTGTCGTTAGATGACTTCTTTAAACAAATAAAAGAGGGAGAAGTCAAGGAACTCAATCTTATTGTCAAAGGCGATGTTCAGGGTAGTGTTGAAGCCGTTACTCAATCCTTACTTAGGCTTACAACTGATGAGGTTAAGGTCAACGTCATACACTCAGGTGTTGGAGCCATAACCGAAAATGATGTAACATTGGCTTCAGCGTCAAACGCCATAATTATAGGGTTTAATGTCAGACCGGACACCAAGGCCAGAAAGTATGGGGAAGAAGAGAAAATAGATGTAAGGTTATATCGTGTGATATACGAAGCCATCGATGATGTTAAAAAGGCGATGGCAGGTCTGCTTGAGCCTGAGCTTGTCGAAGTATATCAGGGCAGGGTCGAGGTCAGGGCAATTTTTAAGGTTCCAAAAATTGGAACAGTGGCTGGATGCTATGTTTCAGAAGGTAAGATTACTCGTAACTCAAATATCAGGGTGTTGAGAGACGGGGTTGTTGTTTTTGAAGGTAAATTAGCATCACTTAAGAGGTTTAAAGACGATGCCAAAGAGGTTTTAGAGAACTATGAATGTGGCATGGGTATAGAAGGATTCGGCGATATTAAAGAAGGCGATCTGATTGAAGCCTACATTATTGAAGAGGTTGCAAGAGAGCTTTAAAAAGCGAGGTGTGACTCGTGAAAGGCCGCAGACTTGAAAAACTATCCGAGGAGATCAAAAGAGAGATATCTAGTATATTGGCCGGAGAAATGAAGGATCCCCGACTAGGTATGATTTCTGTAACCAGAGTAGAGGTATCCAATGATTTGAGTCATGCTGTAGTTTATATTAGTGCGTTGGGGGAAGAAGACAAGAGAGAAGAAAGCATGGAAGCCTTAGAAAAGGCCCGGGGCTATGTCAGGACCGAATTGTCCAACCGAATCAGGATGAGACATGCACCAGAAATCCATTTTCGTCTGGATCGATCTATAGAACACGGGATTAAAATTGCTGCTATCCTGGAGGAGTTGAAGGGAAAAATAGAAAATGGCAACGATTGATTTGAATCCGGTGGCGTCTGTTCTGCAAACTTATTCACAGTGGACGGTTGTAGGACACAATATTCCTGATGGTGATTGCATAGGGGCTGTTATAGGGTTACAAAACACCCTGAAACAAATGGGAAAAGATATTACTTCAGTTATTGAAGAAGGCGTCCCCTCCATGTACCAATTCCTCGATGGATGGGAGCATATAAGTACTTTCCAAAATCCCGGGTTGATTCATAAGAATATTATTTATGTTGATTGCAGCGACCGGCAGCGGGTAGGAGAGAAACTTACCACTCTTTTAGAATCTGCTGAATTTGTAGTAAATATTGATCATCACGTTAGCAATCAAAAATTTGGAAATATTAATCTTGTTGATGAGTACGCATCATCAACCTGCGAACTCCTGTTCAACTTGATCAAATTATTAAATATAAGTATTGGGCATGAAATAGCTACTCCTTTGTACTGTGGAATTGTGATGGACAGTGGCCGTTTTCAGTACTCCGCCACCCGTCCCGAAACCCTTGAAACTGCGGCGGAGCTCCTAAGGAGTGGGGTAAACCTTGATCTGGTGCGAGGTAGGTTATTTGAATCAAAATCAAAGTTAGAAATGACGGTTACTTCAGCGGCACTCGAAACTCTGTCATTCAGCGAAGATAATCGATTAGCATGGATGTGGCTATCAAACTCGGTACTGTCTAAGCTGGGCGCTATTGGTAAACATTTTGAGGGAATAATAGACTTTGCCCGGAACGTAGAAGGCGTCGAGGTAGCCGTTCTATTTCGTGAAATAGAGCCAGGGAAAATTAAGATCGGAATTAGGTCTAAAGGCACTATTGATGCCAATCAGGCTGCAGCTTTATGGGGAGGCGGAGGACACCGTAGAGCAGCAGGTGCCATGTTAACCGGAGAGATTAAAGATGTAATTGAGCAGGTAACTGGCAGGTTCAAGGACGAGTTATTGTGAATGGGTTCTTAAACGTATCAAAACCTCAATCAATCACTTCATTCGATGTTATTCGTAGAATTCGACCGCTTATCCCCGGAGTTAAAATTGGGCATCTTGGTACCCTGGATCCTATGGCGGAAGGAGTTTTGCCATTAGCTCTGGGGTATGCTACGAGATTAATCGAATATATTTCCGATGATACTAAAGAATATACCGCTGAGATGGTCTTAGGTGGGACATCAGATACCCAGGATGCAACCGGGCAAATAACGCCCTATTCAGGTTGTGTCTTTGATCACCATACTATAAAAGACACCATGGATCTATTCCGTGGTGAGATTGAACAGGTGCCTCCAATTTATTCAGCAGTGCATTACCAGGGACGACGTCTCTATGAATATGCTCGCAAGGGCATCGAGGTAGCACCTATTTCTAGAAAAATAAACATAAAAAAATTAGATTTACTGGATTTAGACTGCCAGGAAGGGCTGATGAAAGTTACCTTCCAGGTGGAATGTTCTGCAGGGACTTATGTTCGGACATTATGCCATGATATAGGACAAAAACTGGGATGCGGAGGATACCTGAACCGACTTATTAGAACTCGATCCGGTCCCTTTCTTCTAAAGGACGCAATTGCACTTGATGATATAAATAAAGATAGGATACGTCAGGATTTGCTAAAGGCTGAATACCCTTTAGGCGATTTACCTCATTTGAAGTTAAACAATGATCAAACCTACTGTGTGGTTCATGGCAGAGCGGTAGATTATGTCGAAGCCCAACCTGGACAAACGTATTTGCTTATGGGATCTGAAGGGAATCTGTTGGCAATAGCTCGTGGCACGATTAATGAAGATAGACCCGTTCTACAGCCAGAAAAGGTACTTAAATAGGTTTTAAAGGAACGCAGGTTAGACATAGTTGTTAGGAGTGATAGTAGATCGAATGAATGTAGTATATGGACTTGAGGAATTTAGTAATAAAACAGTGGTTGCTCTGGGCAATTTCGACGGTGTGCATATTGGACACCAGAAGTTGATCAATGAAGCTATCGCTGATGCCAAGGACAGAGGTATTCCATCATTGGTTATGGTTTTTGATCCTCATCCGATGAAAGTTCTGGTACCTGCCAAAGCGCCAAAATTGCTTACCACCAATAGGACTAAAGCAGCCATTCTCGCTGACATGGGGCTTGACAATTTGATTCTGGCTCCATTTGACATGGAAATAGCGGGTTGGAGCCCGGAACATTTCGTGAAAAAAGTACTTATAGAAACCCTAAAAGCTCGTTCTGTATATGTGGGATATAATTATACATTTGGCAGCCGGGCATCTGGTGATGCTGAGATGTTAGTTGAACTGGGAGATAAATACGGGTTTTCAGTTAAGGTTATTCCTCCCGTTATGTATGATAACAAGGTCGTTTCAAGCAGCCTGGTCAGGAAATTCATGGAGGCTGGTGATATACCGATGGTAAAAATACTCACCGGGCGCTTTCCGGCACTTGATGGAGTGGTCATCCAGGGAGAAAAGAGGGGACGTTCTCTGGGGTACCCTACCGCTAACTTGACGATAGATTCTGATTTAATTACCCCTGGAAGCGGCGTGTACGCAGCTACGGTCCGGGTTCTAAACAATACTTACGGTGCAGTTGTAAATATAGGACATAAACCGACTTTCCATGATAATTATCCTATTGCTATCGAAGCCCATATTTTTGATTTCGATGATGATATTTACAACCAGGATATAATGGTTACTCTTATAGAAAAGCTTCGCGGGGAGATAAAATTTGCAGCTTTGGATGATTTGATACAACAAATTAAAACAGATAGTTTTCAAGCCCGTGCAGTTCTATCCAGAGAAGCCCGGGAATAACCGTATTTTAGCGACTGGGCGAAGTTTACATTTAAATATCACTGTGCTACAATTACTTGCGTATGCGGCAAGATGGTACCTCTGGTTAACGGGAAGCATATATTACTAGAACCGGTCAATCGCGGTATCATAAGCCACTATAAAGATAATAAATAGGATAATATACTGAAATCCTTGTTGTTCGTACCGGTACATTGCCAGGAAGCGGCGTAAGAGTTACTACGCTCAATGGGAAAATACCGGCGAAACAGGGTGAGATTAGATTGAAGGTCCTGGTCACTGAACACAGTAAGAAAAGACTCAAGGACTTTAGGCAATCAGGGATAGAAGTGGAAGATTTAATTCTGTCCAGTTTGAAGATACCAGGTCAGGTCCCAACAGCCACGAGATTTCGCGGATTTGTTGCGCAAAAGGGAAAGGTTTTTGATCTCGTGGTAAAGGATATAGAAGAGGGTAGACTGGTAATTACCGTTATCGGTAAACCCTGAAACCCTGGCGAGGGATACCGCAACTCCATCGGTAAGCTTGGCCAGAGGCGATTTATTAATAAGGAGGTGAGATACATGGCTCTCGATCAAGAAAAAAAACAAAACATTATTAAGGATTTTCAGGTGCACGAGAATGATACCGGTTCTCCCGAGGTGCAAATAGCATTGTTAACTGAGAGAATCAACTACTTAAATGAGCACCTTAAAATTCACGCCAAGGATCACCATTCGAGAAGAGGGCTGCTCAAGATGGTAGGACAGCGCCGGGCTCTTTTGGACTACTTGAAGGACAAGGACTTCGAACGCTATCGGACCATCGTAACTCGATTAGGCTTGCGCAGGTAAAAGAGCGGCTAAACCGCTCTTTACTTTATACTTCAGGACAGTATATCCGTTATTATTTTTATGGCAACACCAGAGGTATGAAGTACTGCCAGGTTTGCGCCTAGGGGACTAATTATGGCGCGCCTATCTTATATCCTTTAGAAAAGGAGGTATGTGAATGACGCATGTATTCGAGACTGAACTGGGTGGACGACCTTTAAAGGTAGAAATAGGCAAAGTAGCCAAGCAGGCTAACGGCGCAGCGATGCTTTTTTATGGAGATACCGTTGTTCTGGTAACAGCAACCACCTCAAAAGAGCCGCGTGAAGGGATAGATTTTTTCCCACTTACAGTGGATTATGAAGAACGGTTATATGCTGTTGGCAGAATCCCTGGAGGTTTTATCAAACGCGAAGGCAGACCGACAGAAGCTGCAATTCTTTCTTCCCGGCTGATTGACCGTCCGATTAGACCGTTGTTTCCCAAGGGCTATCGCAACGATGTACACATAGTAGCTACGGTCATGTCCGTTGATCAGAATAACCCACCGGAAACAACTGCAATAATCGGAGCTTCTATTGCTCTTGGGATTTCGAACATTCCGTTCCGAAATCCTTTGGCAGCCGTAATAGTGGGATTAGTTGATGGTCAATTCATTATCAATCCCAATGTTGAACAGGCCCAAAAGAGTGATATGCACCTGGCTGTAGCTGGAACCAAAGACGCGATTATGATGGTGGAAGCAGGGTCCAAAGAAATCCCTGAAAAGCAAATGCTTGATGCTATTTTCTTTGCCCATGAAGAGATTAAAAGGATTGTTGATTTTCAGGAGAAAATAATCGCCGAGATAGGTGTAGAAAAGAAGGAAGTTAAACTCTTTGAGCCCAATCCGGAGATGCTAGCCTTAATAACCGATTATGCCAAGGCAAAATACGAAGAGGCACTACAGTGTCCCGATAAGCTTGTAAGGGAAGCCCAGACGGAACAGGTTACAGCCGAAGCCCGCGCTTATTTCGAGGAGGAATACCCCGATAAAGGTAAAGAGGTAGCGGCTATCCTGGAGAAGATCGAAAAAGCTATCGTTAGAAGGATGATTCTTGAAGAAGGCAAACGGGTTGACGGCCGGGCATTAGACGAAATTAGACCCATAACTTGTGAAGTTGGGGTTTTGCCCAGAACCCATGGTTCGGGCCTGTTTACTCGGGGGCAGACTCAGGTACTTTCCATCACCACATTGGGTGCAATGAGTGAGGAACAGATCCTGGATGGTTTGGGTGCAGTTTCTTCCAAACGGTATCTGCATCACTATAACTTCCCACCTTACAGTGTAGGCGAGACCAGGCCAATGAGAGGACCGGGCCGCAGGGAAATAGGGCATGGGGCTTTGGCAGAACGTGCTCTCGCATATATGATTCCATCTGACGAAGAGTTTCCCTATACCATCAGAGTTGTCTCTGAGGTACTTGAGTCCAATGGTTCAACTTCCATGGGAAGCGTATGCGGCAGTACTTTATCACTGATGAATGCGGGTGTTCCTATTAAGGCACCGGTATCAGGGATAGCTATGGGTCTGGTAAAAGAAGGTGAACAGTTCGCTATATTAAGCGATATTCAAGGTATTGAAGATGCTCTGGGAGATATGGATTTTAAGGTGGCTGGAACGGAAAAAGGAATTACCGCTCTGCAAATGGACATTAAGATTGCCGGTGTAACTAGAGAGATTCTTGAGAAGGCTCTGGCTCAAGCCCGGGAAGGGCGAATGTTCATAAGGGGCATAATGCTCCAAACTATCAGCCAGCCTAGTAGTGAAATGTCTCCTTTCGCACCACGCATGATCAAAATGATGATTAACCCTGACAAGATAAGGGATGTAATCGGCCCGGGCGGCAAGATTATTCACAAGATTGTCGATGAAACCGGGGCTAAAATTGATATTGAGGACGATGGCTCGCTGTTTATCATGGCGGTTGATCAGGATTCAGCTGAAAAGGCAAGGCATTTGGTTGATTGCATAGTTAAGGAAGTTGAGGTCGGAAAGACCTACGTTGGTAAAGTAACCAGAATAATGGACTTTGGAGCTTTTGTTGAGTTTATTCCGGGTGTACTGGGAATGTCGGGCAAAGAAGGTTTAGTTCATATTTCCCAGCTTGCTGAAACCCGTACAGCCAAAGTAAGGGACGTGGTAGACGTTGGGGACGAGATTTTGGTAAAAGTCACTGAGATTGATGCTCAGGGCCGAATCAATCTATCACGCAAAGAGGCTTTAAGGCAAGTTCAAAAACCATCTGCTAATGCGACAGGAGAAGTTAAAAATCTCGATTAACTATAACTTAAATAGTACAATTCAATAATTTAAAGAAACCGAGTCTCTCGGTTTTTTTAATGCCTTGTAGAATACCGAGTCTCACCCCTGAATACTAATTTAACAAAATTGCCGGGGGTGAGATTTAGTGTTTTAGGAACCGATTATTTAAACTTACCTTGAAAAAGAAAACCATCTTTATTACATGCTTCTTTGTATTATCTATCTTTTATGCCACATGGTTGGATCGCATAGAACGTAAACTCCACGGGGTTAAGCCAGGAGTTACCCTGGAAGGTGTTCAACTTGCCGGTTATCTTCCCAAAGAGGTGGAACAGGTCGTAGATGAGATGGTTATTAGGTATCGCCAGACACCAGCTAATCCTTATCTCGAACGGGAAACCGGAATAATCGTAAAAGAAAGATACGGAACAGAAATTGATAGTGAAAAAACTGTTGAAAACCTATTTAATGCCGATCCCGGAGCCAAACTGCGACTGGTAAGAGTTGGTATACCAGCAAAACACCGGGCGGCTGAACTACAGGGTCTACATAGAACCATGGGTAGTTTTCATACCTGGTTTTATGGCTCCTGGGAAAGGCACCAAAATATTGTAATGGCCATTGGCAGTATAAACAATCACGTGCTCTGGCCCGATGAGACATTCTCATTCAATCAAGTGGTAGGACCTAGGACGCCGGAACGAGGCTATCGTTTAGCCCCGGTTCTGGGAGGTGACGGACTGGGGTTTGGTGGAGGAATATGTCAGGTATCAACAACCATATATAACGCTGCTCTAGAGGCTGGGTTGGAAGTTACCGAACGTAGTCCTCACAGCAGCAGGGTGCCTTATATTGCTGCCGGTAAGGACGCTGCCGTCGTTTACGGGGCACAAGATTTAAAATTCAAGAACAATTATAGGTTCCCAGTTATTATTTCATGCTCGATAAACCGAGGCAAAATAACGGCAGAGATAATGGGAAAGTGAAGGTGTTGGCTTTGCGTATTGTGTATCTTCCAAAACGAACGTTCATCAATCTAGGAATTGGAGCGCTAATACTAATAACGGCCTTTATTACGATAATCGCCGTAAGAAACTACCTGCCATGGACAGTCTCCCGAGTGGGTTCACCTTATTATCAGGGCTGTTCCGATCAAAAGATTATTGCGTTTACCTTTAATGTTGACTGGGGAGAAGAATACCTTCCTAAAGTGCTTGAGATTTTAAAAGATGAAAACATAAAAGCAACGTTTTTTATTACCGGGCGCTGGGCAGAGAAACATCCCGACCTGGTCAAAAGCATTGCCCAAAATGGCAATGAAATAGGAAATCATGGCTTAAAACACCAACACCTAAAAGATCTCTCCCAGGAACAATTAGTAAACGAAATAAAAGGGGGAGAGCAAGTGCTGCAAGGGATAACCGGAAAACGGCCTCGTCTATTTGCCCCCGCCTTCGGTGAGTACAATTCAGTTATCGGAGAAGTTGCCGCCAGTGCTGATTGTGACATTATTATGTGGAGTTTGGATACTATTGATTGGCAAAATCCTGATGTAAATACTATTATAAGCCGTGTTGTCCCCCGTATCCATAACGACGCCATTATTCTGATGCATCCTACCGATCCTACCGTTAAAGCTTTACCTGAAATGATAAAACAACTAAAAAGTGAGGGTTATAAATTTTCTACAGTGTCGAAGATAATAAAACCGTCTCCTATAAACAAAAAGACAGCTCGCTAGTCGGGAGTATGCAATGAAGAAGTATTTATTAAAAATGATACTATTTTTAACGGTGTTGGCCGGCGTTATCAATGGAGGAGGCCAGGCGTGGGCGAAACCAGAGGTCGCGGCTAAAGCCTATGTATTAGTAGATAACAACACCGGTCAGGTTTTGGCCTGCCGTAATGCGAGAGAAAGAATGTATCCGGCCAGCACCACCAAGATAATGACAGGGTTGTTAGCTTTAGAGTATCTTGACCCTGATTTAAAAGCCACAGTGAGTCGAAAGGCTGATCACACTCCGGGAACAGCCATTGGGCTCAAGGAAGGGCAAGAGGTTCGGGTTAGAGACCTCGTTAATGCCTGTTTAATGTCATCAGCAAATGATGCCAGCGTCGTTTTAGCTGAAAAAGTTGGCGGCAGTGAACAGGTATTTTCTTATCTCATGAACAAAAAAGCATTGATTTTAGGAGCTGACTCGACCCAATTTGTAAACAGTAATGGCTTGACATCACGCAACCATTATACTACGTGTTATGATATGTACCTTATTACTCGATATGCAATGAGTAATAATTCATTCGCCAGCATAACCGGGAAAAAAACTGAGACAATAGGCCATCCTTCATATCCCCAGGGGTTAGTAATAAATAATACCAATAGACTGCTCCAATACTATAATGGGGCTTGTGGAGTAAAAACAGGTACTACCAACGCAGCCGGTAATTGTTTGGTGGCTATGGCTTCACGTGGCAAGAAATCGCTTATAAGTGTGGTCTTAAAAGCCGGAGATCGTTATGCTGCCTCAGAAACCTTGCTCAACTACGGTTTCAATATGTCCAGAAAGAGAGTAGTATGTCACAGCCAAGTATTTAAAATTTTAAGGGTAAAAGAAGGGGAACGGCTGAAAGTTTCTGTCTATCCGGATCGCAATATATGGCTATGGGTAGGTAAGAATGACGAATGTTTAGTGGAAAAAAAGGTCAGATTAAAATACTTCCCTGAAGCTCCCATAGAAAAGGGAGACAAATTGGGAAATATAGAGGTATATTATAATGGTGAACTCGTAGAAACAGCTGGAATAAAGAGTAAAGATGAAATAGCCAGGGAATCAAAAGGCATCTGGAGGCTAATTTGGAGGTAATGTAATGGTTATAACCAGACAACTGTCCAACGGAGCGACTGTATTAGTTGAAGAAATTCCATACGTACATTCTGCAGCGGTTGGGGTATTTGTCAAAGTAGGTTCTCGACAGGAAGATGCTGAGAACAATGGAATATCCCACTTTATAGAACACATGCTTTTTAAGGGGACAAGAACCAGAAGTGCTCGCGATATAGCCGAAGTATTTGAGGAAATGGGCGGACAGTTGAATGCTTATACCTCAAAAGAATCTACTTGTTTCTATGCCCGAGTGCTGGATGAGAATATTTATCAAGCCATGGATATTCTTTTTGACATGTTATTTAACTCAATGTTGAACGAAAAAGACCTTGACGTTGAACGGGGTGTCATTATCGAAGAAATCAATATGTACGAAGACAGTCCCGATGAATTAGTGCATGATGTGTTTATTCAGACGGTACTATCCAGCCAGCCGCTGGGGAGACCTATCCTGGGATACAGTAAAATAATTGAATCGATGGATAGGGAAACGATAATGAATTACTATCGTCAGTATTATAACCCTTCCAATATGATTATTGCGGTGGCAGGCAATGTAAACGAAGAAGAAGTAATAAAGAGGATTGAAGGGTATAAAGGCTATGATCCTGATGCTTGTACTTCTTTAATTCACGATTCTGCAAACATGGGGCAGGGATTGAAGTTGTTAAATAAAAAGACTGAGCAGGTACAAATCTGTCTCGGTGTTCCAGGAATATCTTACCTGGATGATAACCGCCATGTTCAGACTGTGATGAACAGTATACTGGGCGGTGGGATGAGTTCTCGGCTTTTTCAAAAGATTCGTGAAGAAAAGGGGTTGGCCTACTCAGTATATTCGTATCCATCCACTTATCGTGATGTTGGCACCTATACTATATACGTAGGAACCGGTCCAACCAGGGTGCGTGAATTTTTTGCTACGTTAAAAGACGAGTTGACTCGATTCATTGATGATGGTGTCAGCATGGATGAAGTATCCCGAACCCAAAAACAGATTAAGGCTAGTATTTACCTTGGATTGGAAAGTATAATGACCCGGATGAATAGAATGGGAAAATCACAGTTGATGTATGGCCGGGTTATTGATGTGGAAGAGGTCATAGAAAAAATCTTTAAACTTACCCCTGATATGGTACAGAATTTTGCTCAAAGAATATTAGCCGGGGGGAATTTCAGCCTGGCGAGTATAGGCGAAGCTGATGCACTGAAGATCGTGGAGGAGGAGTTTAATCGATGGACTCTATAAGAATTAATCTCCAGAGGCTCCCGCACCATGATGGCCTGCCGGTACCGTCATATATGACTACTGGATCATCGGGAGTAGATATTTATTCTGCTAACCAGGATCCGATAGTGATAGCCCCGGGTAAAGCAGTTCTTATCCCAACCGGTTTTGCATTATCTATACCACCGGGCTTCGAGGCCCAGATTAGACCTCGAAGCGGCCTGGCATTGAAACATAACCTTACACTCCTTAACACACCGGGTACCATAGATTCAGATTATCGAGGAGAAATAAAAGTCCTGGTGATAAATCTCGGGGACAAAGAGTATATTGTTAAACGAGGAGAACGTATTGCCCAGATGGTATTTGCCAGAATAGAACGAGTGGTTTTTAGTGAAGAGAATGCCCTGGATGAAACCAGGCGAGGGGCAGGCGGGTTCGGACACACCGGATAAAGGGGGAAGAAAGGTGTTCCTGAGCGAACTTGTAGGTAAGGAAATTATTAATATTAATGACGGGATGAAGTTAGGAGTGGTAGGGGATTCCGATGTAGTTATTAATCAGGAAACTGGAGAAATAGAATCGATTATTTTACCTGGCCGATCAAATTTCATTAATGTATGGGTAGAAAGACAGAAGATGGTCGTCCCATGGGGATCAATTAAGAAGGTTGGCCGGGAGGTAATTGTAGTTGACCTGGATCAAACCAACCTGAGATTAAGGGGATATAGTTACTAAAGAAGTCATTCTATGACCCCACCTATTAAGGTGGGGTTTATGTATTTTAGGACCGTATACCCGGGTTTACTTGACGGAGAGGAAGAAATGTACGAGACTATTTTAAAAAGGATCTTGGAGGACTTGGTATGGCGGAAACAATCGGAGTTTTGGTAACGGGTATACTTGGTAAAATGGGAATTGAGACGGCCCGGGCCATAAAAAATAGCAGCGGAATGATGCTTATTGGCGGTGTTGATGTTCGTTCTCAAGGACAATTATTATCATCGATAACTGGAGATGATTCCGATAAACAAATAATAGAAGATAATCTAGATACAAGCCTGGAAACGAAAAAACCCGATGTAGTTGTAGATTTTACAAATCCTCAAGCCGTATTCAGTAATGCCAGGACAACCTTGCGTCATGGGTTACACTGCGTAATCGGGGCAACCGGCCTATCAGACAAGGAACTGGGTATTCTGGAAGAACTTGCTTTAAAAAACCAGGTTGGAGTTGCTGTTATTCCCAACTTTGCCATTGGGGCAGTCGTAATGATGAAATTGGCTCAGGAGGCAGCTCGTTATTTGAGCGATGTTGAGATTATAGAACTCCACCACGATGGAAAAATAGATGCTCCGTCAGGAACAGCCATTAAAACCGCAGAGATGATTCATCAGATTAGGGAAGAAACTAACCCTGGTGTCAAAAGTGAATATGAACAATACCCTGGGGCTCGAGGCAGCAAAATTAATAACATAAGAGTGCATAGTGTAAGATTACCAGGATTAGTAGCTCACCAGGAAGTATTATTCGGAGGAACAGGACAAACTCTGACAATTCGTCATGACGCATTTAACCGTGAATGCTTTATGCCGGGAGTGATTCTGACCATAAGAAAGATTGTTACTATTCAAGGTTTAATATATGGATTAGAAAACCTGATATAATTGGTTCCTTAAGGTTGGCATAGGATTTCAAAGGATGCCTTACTTGGTTCGCAAAAAGAACTTATTGGGATTATCCTCTATTTGGGGGTTAATCCCTTACTTTTTGTCTACCCAATTCGTTGGGTTCACCTTTTCGAATAGGATTACGTATATTGTTGTTAGTTTAGTATTCGTAGTTGACAAAGGAGGCTTACCCTTGAGTTCCGCTCTATCGGGAGTCAAAATTACGGTTTTGGGAGGAGATAATAGAGATCTTATTCTTATAGCAGAATTAGTAACCCTTGGAGCTACCGTAACCGTTGTGGGATTTCCCCGGGATAAAATTAAACAAGGGGCTTTTATAAGCCGATCAATTGATGAGGCTTTACGTGGGACCGAGGTAGCAATTCTACCAATGCCCGGTATTGACGAAAACGGTTATATTAGGGCAGTGTATACTGAAGAAAAATTGCAGTTAACAGAAAAAAGCCTAATGGGCATGGCGGAAAAAGGATTGGTATTTATAGGCACCGGCCGAACTTTTCTTAAAGAATGGACTAACAAATTGGGAATTAAACTGTTAGAAATTGCTGAAATGGACGAGATCGCGATATTAAACTCCATACCCACCGCAGAAGGAGCAATTCAAATTGCTATGGAAGAACTAGACACTACAATTCACGGTTCCAAAGTAATAGTCCTAGGTCTTGGCAGAACGGGTACGACTTTAGCTAGAATGCTACGATCCTTGGGGGCAGATGTAACCGTAATATCTGCCAGTGCGGTTGAGCTGGCTCGAGCTTACGAAATTGGCTGTCGCAGAGTACCCCTAGATGCGCTGGGTGATTCTCTCGACAGTATTGAAGTAATCTTTAATACCATTCCAGCGCTGGTGTTAGGAAACGAAGTTCTTCGCAGAATGTCCCAGGAAACCTTAATAATTGACATGGCTTCGGCACCTGGCGGCACCGACTTCGAAGCCGCTAATTATTATGGAATTAAGGCAATATTGGCTCCGGGATTACCGGGAAAGGTGGCACCCCGGACCGCGGGTAAAGTCCTGGCTGAAGTGATCCCCAGATTAATTATTGAAGAGATGATAAATGCAGGCCATAAGCTTTTATTAGCTTAAAGGGGAGGACAGAAAGTGTTGTTAGAAAATATATCAATAGGAGTGGTTCTCACCGGTTCACACTGTACAATTAGGGAGGTAATTCCGGAAATTAACAGGTTGAAAGACGAGGGTGCCAGAATAACGCCTGTCTTCTCCTATTCCGTGAATTATACTGATACTCGGTTTTATAATGTAGAATTTTTACGGGAAGAGATAACCAAGATAACGTCGGAGGAAATTATTACTACCATACCTGACGCTGAACCTATAGGACCAAAAAAACTTTTTGATATATTAATCGTCGCTCCTTGCACTGGAAACACTTTAGCTAAGCTGGCCAACGGTATAACTGATACTCCGGCGTTAATGGCAGTAAAGGCCCATTTACGCAATCAACGTCCGGTAGTAATTGCCGTTGCTACTAATGATGGTCTGGGGATTAATGCTAGGAATTTAGGTTATTTATTAAATGCAAAGAACATTTATTTCGTTCCTTTCAGACAGGATAACCCGGAAGAAAAGGCCAATTCTCTGGTCGCAAAAATGGATTTACTTCTGGTAACGATTATTGAAGCTATGAAAGGTCGGCAAGTTCAGCCGGTCTTACTAGGTTCGGAAACCATCTAAAAGTAATCCTAATTTCATAAAACCGGCCTGCCTTCATCCTAATCGTTCCAACATATTAACTAAGTCTTATACTTTTCACGTATAATGAGACAATGATGCATTTGTAAGGCTGACTTAATATGCTAAAATACTTTTTAGATTTATTTTCGGGAGGTTATTTAGTTGGCTGGAATAAACTTGGCAATTGTTGGAGCGACCGGTGCTGTGGGCAGGGAAATGCTAAAAGTTCTAGAAGAAAGGGAATTCCCAATCGGGAATTTACTTTGTCTGGCTGATCCGAGAGAAGCAGGGACCTGTGTTGAATATAAGGGAGAAAAGGTAATTGTCGAAGCAGCAGAAGCTGCAAAATTTAGCAATATAGACATAGCTCTTTTCGCTGTAGCCAGCGAAATAAGTGAAGTTCTTGGAGTAGAAGCTGCTTCCAGAGGTGCGGTAGTAGTTGATAATAGTTTTGCTTTTCGCTTAAATAAAGAAGTTCCACTGGTAGTCCCCGAAGTAAATGACTATGATATCGCCCTCCATAAAGGAATTATTGCCAATCCCAATTGTTCTACAATTATTATGGTAGTGGCAATCAATCCGATATACAAGGCGGCAGGATTAAAACGAGTAGTAGTATCGACTTATCAAGCTGTATCAGGAGCAGGAAAAGTAGCTATCGACGAATTGGATGAACAGGTAAAAGCATATGTAAAAGGAAATGAAATAACAACCAGGGTATTTCAACATCAAATAGCATTCAATTTGATTCCGCATATTGATATATGGATAGATAATGGTTACACCAAAGAAGAAATGAAAATGGTATGGGAAACCCGTAAAATTATGCACATTGACGGTCTGAGGATCAATCCGACCACTGTTCGCGTACCTGTATTCAGAAGCCATTCGGAATCTATTAATCTTGAGACCGAAAGAGGATTATCAGTTGAAGAAGCCAGGAATATTCTATCTGCTGCACCGGGCGTAGTTGTTATGGATGAACCCGCAAATAACATTTATCCTATGCCTCTGCTGTCGTCCAATCGAGATGAAGTTTTCGTAGGGCGTATTAGGGAAGATATCTCCCTTGAAAATGGTTTGAATCTTTGGGTAGCAGCGGATCAAATCCGCAAAGGAGCGGCAACCAATGCTATTCAAATTGCTGAAATTCTAGTAAGAGACCACTTATATTAGTGTAGGGCAAATACCAAAAGAAGGGTGATGATGGGATGGAATTTCCGCGATTAATGACTGCTATGATAACACCATTTCAACAAAATCTAGAAATAGACTTTAAGAAAGCTCGCGAACTAGCTGCCAGTCTATTTAAGAATGACAGCGGAGGCATTGTTGTATGTGGCACCACCGGAGAATCACCGGCTTTGGACAATAAAGAAAAGTTAGATTTATTCACTGCCGTCTTAGAAGAAGTTGGGGGTAAAGCTCAGGTTTGGGCCGGAGTGGGTTCCAATTCTACTCAACACTCTATAGAACTTGCCCGGCAAGCAAGTGGCCTTGGGGTTGATGGATTAATGCTGGTAGCACCTTATTACAATAAACCAACCCAAGAAGGACTATATCAGCATTTCGCGGCGATAGCCGAAGCGGTTAAACTTCCAATAATGCTTTATAACATACCTGGTCGTACAGGTGTAAATATGCTCCCGGAAACGGTTAATCGATTGGCCAACATTGATAATATTGTAGCTCTAAAGGAAGCCAGCGGAATTATGGACCAGATGTCTCATTTGAAGAATATCGTTCCTGATGATTTTATAATATATAGTGGAGACGACTCTTTAACTTTACCTCTAATGTCCTTAGGAGCACATGGCGTAGTAAGTATAGCCTCACATTTAGTTGGCCCTAGAATAAACAAGATGATTGAATCCTACATATCCGGTAGGATGGAAGAAGCACGATTGATTCATGCGAGTTTATTCAATTTGTATCGATCTTTGTTTATTTTGACCAACCCAATTCCATTAAAGGAAGCAATGCGCCAACTGGGAAAAGACAGTGGAATATTACGACTCCCTCTTTGCGAACCGGGTGCAAAAGAAAGAATCGAGATTGAACAGGTTTTGAAAGAATACAATTTTTTATAAAATAATGAAATATTAAAAACTTCGTGCAGCAGGATTCCTGTATAGATTACCGGGAACCCTGCTATTTTATTATTATTTTCACATGAGGAATATTCTGGAGATCATCTTGTACGAAGATGGTTCATTGTATATAATTTAATAGTCTTATACTGTTCGGATTCTAGGGTACTGGGTTTCATGGGCGGACGACTTTCGAAAGTTAGGAGGTGCTTAATGGCAGAAACAGACAACAGAGTATTCGTGATTCCGCTTGGTGGCCAGGGTGAAATCGGGAAAAATATGATGGTCATCAGGTATCAGGATAGCATTATTGTAATTGATTCCGGTCTTATGTTCCCCGAAGAAGAACTTCTTGGAATAGACATTGTTATACCGGATATCACCTACCTCATGGAGAACAAGGATAAGGTAAAGGCTATCCTGTTAACACACGGTCACGAGGATCATGTAGGAGCTTTACCGTATTTATTGAAGGAAATAGATGCGCCCGTTTATGGAAGCCGCTTGACATTAGGATTGGTTGAAGCGAAACTGAAGGATTTTCAGCTCGGTAGAACTCGTCTTATACCGGTCAGACCCAGAGAAACAGTCAATATTGGGCCTTTCGATGTCGAGTTTATTCGGGTTAGCCACAGTATACCCGATGCTCTTGCCATCGCTATATACACTCCGGTTGGAGTAATACTGCATACTGGTGATATCAAACTTGACCAAACCACCGTGGACGGAGAACTGGTGGATTTTCGCAAGTTTGCTGAGCTAGGGGAAAAAGGCGTATTGGCTATGATGTCTGATAGTACCAACGCTGACCGACCGGGTTATACGCAGTCAGAAAGAGTAGTCGGTGAAACCTTTGAGGAACTGTTTCGTAGATGTGAAGGGCGTATAATCGTAACTACGTTTGCTTCAAATGTTCACCGTATACAACAGGCTATCACTACTGCTAATCGATATGGCAGAAAGGTAGCTATTGTTGGAAGGAGTATCGTTAATAATGTAACGATAGCTCGTGAATTGGGCTATATTAATATTCCTTCTGGTTGCTGGATAGAGGTTGAGGATATCAATAAATATCCACCTAACCAGTTGCTTATAGTTACCACTGGTAGTCAGGGTGAGCCTATGTCAGCGCTTACCAGGATGGCTATGTCTGATCACCGTTGGGTAGAGATTCAACAAGGGGATACTGTAGTTATTTCAGCAACACCGATACCCGGAAACGAGAAACTTGTTGCCAGAACGGTTGACCTGCTGTTCCGACAAGGAGCGGAGGTAATTTACGAAAGAACAACCGGAGTTCATGTCTCAGGACATGCCAGCCAGGAAGAATTAAAAATACTATTAAATCTAGTTCGGCCCCGGTATTTTATACCGGTTCATGGTGAGTATCGTCACTTAATGAGACATGCCAAAATAGCGGAATCTCTTGGAATAATCCGTTCAAGGATATTTGTGGCTGAGAATGGGCAGGTTATAGAACTGGGCAAGAAGAAGGCTACTCTAGCCGGAAAAGTTACTGCCGGCAGGGTATTGGTTGACGGATTGGGTGTCGGCGACGTGGGCAATATTGTTTTACGTGACCGCAAACAGTTGTCACAGGACGGAATAATTATTGTAGTCGTTACTATTAACAAGGATTCCTGTTCTGTTATAGCCGGGCCGGATATAGTATCACGAGGCTTTGTGTATGTACGGGAATCCGAGCAGTTAATTGAGGAATCTAAAGAGAAAGTCCGTGATGCTCTCGCCATTTGCGCAGAACGTAAGATTACCGAATGGGCAACAATTAAGTCCCAGATACGTGATGTGCTTAGCAAGTATCTGTACGAGCAGACGCGAAGAAGACCTATGATAATGCCTATAATCATGGAAGTTTAGGTTATAAATAAAATTAAACTAAAATAGGAGGATGCGATAATCCTCCTATTTTTTTCCCCTTAAGAAGGAATTTTACCAATCACGGTAAACTTATTATATAAGGGGGTAAGTATATGGGGGGGGCTAACAAAAACAAACTTATTATAAATCTGTTCATACAGCTTCTTTTTATTACGCTGGTAGTCTATATTTCTCTTTTTCACGTCCAGTCACGCTATATTAGCCTGGCATGTATATGCATCGTTTGCATCGGTTCACTTACCTTCACAGCTTTGTGGTTACTAAACCAGGTCTTTAAACCTATCCAAGGAATTAAAAAAACTGCTTGTTTAATAATGTCAGAGCCTCAACCCTTTGTGTTCCATGAACAGGGAGAACAAACCATAAAGGAACTTGCTTCCGCATTAAACGATTTCCAACAGTATTATCAAAACATCAATCAGGAAATTGTTGAAAAACTCATTGAAAGTGAAGAAATGTTTATTCAAATGATATTCACAATAAATGCCGCTGTTGAAGCTAAAGATCATTATACCAGCGGTCATTCAGCCAAAGTTGCTGAATATGCCAGGGCAATAGTCGAAGAATTGGAGATACCGCAAGAAAAGGCTGAAAAAATTGTACTTGCAGCACAGCTACATGATGTGGGTAAGATCGGTACCAGCGAGTCTATTTTGAATAAGCGTGGGAAGCTAACTGAACAAGAGTATAGCGAGATTAAGAATCATTCCCAGGCCGGTAGGGATATACTTGCCAATTCGTCAGCTTTATGGGATATAATACCTTCTATTTACTATCACCACGAACGTTTCGACGGCACTGGTTATCCGGAGGGATTAATGGGTGAAGAAATACCACTAGGTTCTAGGGTAATATCTGTAGCAGATGCTTTCGATGCAATGACATCGGATCGACCATATCGAAAAGCCATGTCAGGAGATGAAGCCCTGAATATTTTGATTAAAGAGAAGTCCAAACAATTTGACCCCATCGTAGTAGATGCCTTCCTTCGTATAGCCGAGAAGAAAGAGAATACAATATAGCCGGCAAGTAATAGTTTACCTAATTGATGCACGAATGGGGATTAATGGTGCTACAACTATTTCATTTGGAAAGGTTATTATGCTATAATTCCTGATGGTAGGGCCATTCCTTGTGTATTATTTAGTACAGGCTTGAGATCAAATTTAATTATAGGAGCGGATTGTTTATGAGTATCTTGGTAGTAGGATCTGTTGCCTTGGACTCAGTTGAAACCCCTTTTGGTAAAGCAGATGACATACTAGGTGGTTCAGCAACATATTTTTCCACATCAGCAAGCTTTTTCACTGATGTAAATTTGGTTGCTGTTGTTGGAGACGATTTTCCAGAAGAACATATAGAATTTCTTAAGACAAAGAGTATTGATACTAAAGGGTTGGTTAGGGAAAAAGGTAACACCTTTCGTTGGAAGGGCAGTTACAGCTATGATATGAATGAGGCACATACGCTGGAAACTCACCTAAATGTCTTTGAGAAATTCCGTCCGTTAATACCTGAAGAGTATACCTCTTCGGAATACGTTTTCCTGGCCAATATCGATCCTGAACTCCAGTTGGACATACTTGATAAGGTCAGGAATCCTCGTGTTGTTGCTCTAGATACTATGAACTATTGGATAAGCAACAAGCCCGAAGCAGTTAAAAGAGTAATGGAACGAGTTGATATAGTTATAATTAATGAGGGAGAAGCCCGGCAGCTTGCCCAGGAAACTAATCTGATAAAAGCCGCTATACGAATACTGAACATGGGAGTTAATACTCTGGTTATTAAAAGAGGGGAGTACGGCGTCATAATGTTTACTCATGATTCCATGTTTGCCGCTCCCGCCTTTCCGTTAACCGATGTTAAAGACCCGACAGGAGCAGGAGATACCTTTGCCGGAGGATTTTTGGGATATTTGGCCAACACCGGTAATGACAATGAGGCTTGTATCAGACAGGCAATAATATTCGGAAGCATCATGGCTTCATTTAATGTAGAAGACTTTAGTTTAAATCGAATGCGTAATCTGACATATAAAGAAATCGAAACCCGTTTTAAGAGTTTTAAAACTTTAACCCATTTTGATTCCGCAATAATTAATCTAACCGCTCAGGCAGGGTAATAGTCGGGCATAAAAGGAGCCTGTCAATTATGGCAGGCTCCTTTTATTGTTTAATCATCATCATCATCTCAATTTCAGTACCTGGTTGGTATTCAGGACGCAGGTAATCATTGGGATTAGACGAGATTAGTCTTACTATTGTAGCCCGGTTTTCCCCCCGGGGAAAGACTAAAAGTTTAGAAGCTTCCCCTAATTCTATTTCAATTTCTTTGTATTCCTCAGGCCAGGAATTAAGGTATTGATCAACATCGGTAAATATTATCAATTAACATGCCTCCCCGAATTTATGATGGTGTGGAGATGGGCAGTTGCTTCTTTAATTCCTCCTACCTCATCAATTAACCCGGATTCAACTGCATCTTTGCCTACCAATAATGTCCCAATGTCTCTAGCTAATTCGCCGGTCCGAAACATCAATTCTCGGAAACGCGTATCTGTTATTCGAGAATGGCTAGTTACAAATCTGATAACCCGATCCTGCATTTTCTCCAGATATTCGTAGGTTTGAACGACACCAATTACCAGACCGGTTAATCTTATGGGGTGAATTGTCATAGTAGCGGTATGTGCAATAAAGGAATAATTGGTGCTTACTGCGATAGGCACTCCTATACTATGTCCTCCACCCAGCACAATCGAAACCGAGGGCTTAGACATACTGGATATCATCTCTGCAATGGCCAAACCAGCTTCGACATCTCCGCCTACCGTGTTTAATACTATTAGTAACCCCTTAATATCCGGGTTTTCTTCTACCGCTACTAACTGAGGAATAATGTGTTCGTATTTTGTGGTTTTATTCTGCGGTGGTAGAACCATATGACCTTCAATTTGTCCAATTATGGAAAGACAATGAATTTCACTTTTGAAACCCGGCAATTCAAATTGTCCAAAATCCTTAAGAGTAGCGTTTTGCGCCTTGGGAGAATTTTCAGTTGTTTCCATTCTATTTTGCATGATTAAACCTCCACGACATCTTTTGTGTTTTAGTCTTCCGAATTAATTAAAAATTAAACACCGGAGACTATCCCAAATATCGTTTGTCGTTGCTGAATTCAATGAATAAGCAATTAATTATTATTGACTTTTTTGTATTTTATATCTTTGTATTGGAAGGAATTACAATTTGAGTGTCGAATATTATTAAAAACAATTCATGGATATATAACAATATTAATCCAGGAGCATACGATAAGATGATTTTTTTATTAGGAATTGTTCAAGGGATCTTAGAATCAATTGGTATGGTTTCATTTGCTATGGTTTTGGCGCGTTTGGCTATTGACTGGAAACAAGTTATTTTTTATGGCACGGTACAGGCTTTAATCGTAGTAGGAGTAAGGTCTTTACACCTATTCTTTGGACTTCATACTTTAATCGGAATAATAGTCATGGTAGTACTATTATCACGGGTTTTTAATCTTAACACCATTTCAGCATTTCTTTCAACAACAGTTGCTACTTTGGTCTTATGTATAGTCGAAACTTCATTGACCGTTGGAATAACTCTTGTAACCGGTAGACCCGAACCAATTGTTAGTTCTTTGGAATGGGTAGTAGAAGGAATGCCGCTTGGAATAATAATGATCTTGCTGGCACTAGCGGGTTCTTACTGGCAAAAGCGTAGAAAGGATGCGATGAAAACTGAGTTATCTGAGTTGGAGCAAGAAAACAGCGGCTTTTCTGGCCCAACATTCTGATTCCAATGAAGATGTTCAACACATCCTGGCTTATGCAATCGAGTTCTTAGTACTTACAACCGGAGAATTTTTAGCAGTCATATTAATCGGGTGGATTTTAGGTGTGCTTGCTGAAACAAGTATTATTCTTATTATAACGGCCTCTTTAAGGATTTGTGCTGGAGGTGCTCATAGTCAATCAGCTTTAAAATGCGCCTTCATTACAGTAAGCATTTTTCCCGGACTGGGCTTTCTGGCCCAAATGCTATCCTGGCTTCCGCCCCAAATCACATATATTTCATTCATTTTTACTTTTCTAGTCCTGTTGTTGTTAGTATGGAAGCTAGCCCCGGTAGAAAATATAGCTGCTCCGATTATCTCACCGTTACGCAGAAGTCGGTTAAGAATAATTTCCATCTCAATAGTCGTGCTAATCGCAATATTTGTCGTCATAATGAGACTCCTAATGTATTTTGATCCAAGCTGGATAATGGCTGTTATATTTGGTATGGGATGGATGGCTATTATTTTATGTCCGGCAGGGGCTAAACTTTTTTCGATTATTGACCACCCTCACTTTAAGGGAGGTTGATATAGGAACAATAGAGGAGGTGACAAGGATGAGAAGAGCCAAAACATGGATTTTGGGATCAACTATTGCACTTCTTACTCTATTCGCCGGAGTCGCTTCTGCATCAGCATGTTTTATCTTTCATTATCAGCCAGTAGTGCCACAATCTCTAAGGAAGTAACTTGGTTATTCGGAGAAATCAATGTTTTAAAGAAAAGGGTTTCTTTTTAAAATGAATTACAGTAATAGACGTCCAGTTGGATTTAGAAAGCGGTCCAGACGTACTGGGCCGCTTTCGTCCTAACAGGAGGTAAAACTTTGAATAATGAAAGGGAAAGAAACTCCTTTATGAAGGAGTGTATAATAAGGACCCATATAGCCTGTATTATCGTAGTAATGGCGGCAATTTTACAGTATTTTAACATGAGGCTGCAGGATGTAATGAAGGCGTATTTCATTTACTTTTCCATAATACTATTTTTATTCTATTTAGAAATTAGAATTCTAACGGTTTTTGAAAGTCATAATTCTGACTTCATAAGCCAGAGAAAACGATCATTGTATTTGAAAGGTTTTTACATCGGATTTCCGCTTGCATTAGCTCTGGTAATTGTTTTTCTTACTGAAAACAGAGTTCCCTATGTAGCCACGATTCTATTTCTTCCGGTAATTATAGCGGGATCCCTGGCTGGCAAAAGACCCGCCTACTTTGTCACAGTTATTGGTGCAGTAATACTTGTTACTCAAGAATTACTTTTTACCAATATTGGTATAAGAGGAATCATAGTCGAGAACCTAATATTGGTTAGTGGGATGGGTGTTGTAGGCTGGTTTAGCGGGAACATGTCTGACATGGAGGAAGATTACAATCTCGAACGCGCTCGCAATGCTAATGAAATTGCCCGTGATAAAGAGTTATTATCGGTAACCCTCAGAAGTATAGGTGAAGGAGTTATTGCCACCGATGTATCGGGTAGAATCACCATGATGAATGAGTTTGCCGAACGTATGACCGGCTTTAAAATGGAAGAGGTTTACGGTATATATCTTGGTAAAGCAATGGAAGTATTAAACGCATCCGATGGGGATATGATTGATGATCCCGTTCACCTTATTGTTCGCGGTAAAGGAATTATGGAAATGAACGATTACCGTCTAATTAACCGGTATGGACATGAATATAGGGTAGAAGGATCTGGAGCGCCGATCCGAGATACTTCCGGTAAGATCATAGGGGTAGTAATTGTATTTCGTGATGTAACTGAAAAGAAAAGAATGGAAAATGAAATGCTGAAGGCCAATAAGATGGAATCGCTGGGAGTCCTGGCGGGCGGTCTGGCTCATGATTTCAATAACTTGTTAACGGTGATTGGTGGAAACATATCCCTGGCGAGAATGGTTACTAGTCAAGATGATATCGCAGAAATTTTAGTCGAAGGCGAAAGAGCAGCTCAGCAAGCCAAACAGATAACCCAACAATTGATGACGATCGCACGAGGAAATGCTCCGGTGAAGAAGACAGCATCTATAGCGCGCCTAGTAACGCAGTCAACAGGATTCGCATTATGTGGATCGTGGGTTCAGGCCGAACTGATAATGCCACCGGATTTATTCCCTGTTGATGTGGATGAGGGTCAAATTGACCAGGTTCTAAGCAACTTGATTATTAATTCGATTCAGGCAATGCCTGATGGGGGAACCATTAAAATCAAGGGTGAGAATGTAGTCTTGGAAGACGGGCATATTCCATATTTACGGGCTGGTAGATATGTAAAATTGTCAGTAACAGATAATGGCGGTGGTATAGCCGAGTCAATAAAGGAAAAAGTCTTTGATCCGTATTTTACCACCAAGACCACTGGGAGTGGATTAGGTCTATCAAGTTGTTACTCAATTTTAAAAAACCACGGTGGTCATATTGATTTGGATTCTGTTCTCGGTATAGGCACAACTTTTTATATTTACCTGCCAGCTTCAGTTGGATTAATTAAAGAAGAGGTGATAGAAAGCAAGCTTTCTCGGGGTAATGGCAATATTCTAATCATGGATGACGATGTCAGGATTAGAGTGATGTTAACCCAGATGCTGGAGAAGGCAGGATATCGAGTCCAAAGTGCCCGAGATGGACAAGAAGCCGTAGAAAAATACTGGGAAGCAAAACAAAGCGAGACTCCTTTTGATGCAGTAATCATGGATTTAACTGTGCCAGGGGGTATGGGCGGTAAAGAGGCTTTTAAGCTTTTGAATTCTATTGACCCGAATATTAAAGTCATAATTAGCAGCGGATATAGTGACGATCCGGTTGTTACAGAGTATTCGAATTATGGTTTTGCCGGAGTTATAACTAAACCTTATCGAGTCGATGAACTTACTCACGTTCTAGGCTTAACCATCAACCCTCAATTAAAAGAAGCTTGATAACAAAGAAATTCCCAAAGAATCGCTTCTTAAACCTTAAAAAATCCCCCCAAATGGGTCAATTCAACTCGTCATTCGCTATTGAAACCCTGATTTTCCATTATTCTATCTTAAACAGTTCTATATCATTAAGATATTGTATAGTTATAATCTTAGGGACAAGTTCCTTTCTTTAAACCTCGGTACGGGCTATGGACTTGCGGTTAAAGGTTTAATAGGTTAATTTTATTATGATACTAATCGTAGGAGAGAAAAGATCTGAGCATTATTCAGGCTATTGTTTTGGGTATAGTTCACTTCCCTGATTGGACCTTTAATAACAGTAGTATATGGTTGCATAGCAATTCGGTTGGTATTAAAACTATTAAGGCAAGGACACTTATATATATTCGATTACTGTTATTGGGCTTTAAGAATTTTAACCCTGTTTTCTCAATTGGGTTAGGAAAATGGTGAGGAATGCAGGGGGAGGCGTAGTGAAAAAGAAAAAACCAGATATAAAAGAAAAACCAAAGGGAAGGATCGAGGTTAATGCGGCTCTGATAATGGCCGTTGCCGTGTTCCTTTTAATCGGTTTTTTATGTTATAGCGGCAAAGTGGTAGACCAACGAACCATTGGAATCATTGGCAGTCAAGTTGTCCGGGCCATGAAGATTTTGTTTGGGCCAAGCGCCTTTTTGGTTCCCATTTTAATGGCAATATGGGCGTTACATATGTTTAAGAATCACACTTATTGGTCAACCCGAATGTATGGTGTGGTCGCTTTTTACCTGGCCATCCTGGTGTATTGGTCCTTCCATAAAATATCTCCGGGACTCGATGTATGGGAGTCTGCGCGTTTCGGTAACGTGATGGGTGGGGGATACATCGGAGCGGCTATTACCACTGCTTTAATTAAATTAATGGGTAGATTGGGTGCACAATTACTTATTATATTGTCTTTACTTGTTGGATTTGTTCTCATAGTTGATAAACCTCTGCCGGAATTAATTAATCTAATTAAAACTCGTTTTAACGATTTAACGGGTTTTATTAATCAGCTTGTTTTTTATGAAGAGGAGATATCGACTGAACCCAAAATAGTAGATAATACTCATCGCCAAGTCAAAAAGGAGGCTGACCCAGTATCATCTGAACCGGTACCATCGGAGCCTTTGATTGAAGAGGTTCCAAAGCGTCAGGTCAAGGTTCAGCGGCGATTTGATTCATTTAATGGGTATCATCCACCGGGCTTAGAGTTGCTTAATCTATCTGATTCCGATCGTGGCTTCAGTAAAAGCGACATTAAAGAAAGCATAAAAACCCTTGAAGATACCTTTAACAACTTTGGAATTAAGATTAAAGTCAATCAGGTTAGCTGTGGTCCCACAGTGACTAGATATGAACTCCAACCTGCACCGGGAGTAAAAGTAAGCAAGATTTTAAGTCTTACTGACGATTTACAGCTAAGTCTAGCGGCCTCGGCTATCCGAATTGAAGCGCCTATACCTGGAAAGTCGGCCGTTGGAATTGAAGTCCCTAATGACAAAATTGCCCGGGTTGGTTTGCGAACTATTCTAGCATCAAGTCTATTCCAGGATTCCACTCATCCTTTAACAGTAGCATTAGGGCTGGACATCTCGGGAAGCCCGGTAATAACTAATCTAGCGGATATGCCACATTTGCTTATTGCAGGAGCCACGGGATCCGGCAAAAGTGTTTGTCTGAATAGTTTAATTATCAGCCTTTTATACAAAAGCTCCCCTGAAGAATTACGTTTGGTTTTAATTGACCCTAAAATGGTGGAACTAACGGCATTTAACCATATACCACATATATTAACCCCTGTGGTAACCGATGCTAAGAAAGCATCTCTCGTCTTGCGCTGGATGAACACCGAGATGGAGAAACGATATCAAAGATTTTCACAGGAAGGCGTCAGGGATATTTATAGATACAATGAGGTTTCTTCGGATCGTTTACCATTTATCGTTATTATTATTGACGAATTAGCTGACTTAATGATGGTATCTCCGGTTGAAGTTGAAGACTCAATTTGTAGACTGGCACAAATGGCCAGGGCTGCAGGAATTCATCTAGTAGTAGCTACCCAAAGACCATCAGTGGATGTGGTAACAGGTATTATTAAGGCTAATATTCCATCACGGGTAGCCTTTGCAGTATCATCACAAAGCGACTCACGGACGATTATTGATACCGGTGGAGCTGAAAAACTGCTTGGCCGTGGTGATATGCTATTTTTCCCGGTTGGATCAGCTAAACCTTTACGGGTACAAGGAGCATATATTTCGGACGCCGAGTTGGAACGAGTTGTTGAATTTCTCAAATTGAATAATAACCCAAGCCCATTTGAGAACAGGGAATGGGAGACTAGTTTCGTCGATGCCAGTGAAGCAGACTATGAAGACGAATTATTCTGGGATGCGGTCAGGGTTGTGGTTGAGTCACAGAAAGCTTCCGTATCATTATTACAAAGAAAATTAAGAATAGGATATTCAAGGGCAGCAAGACTTGTAGATATTATGGAGGACCGGGGAATAGTATCGGAACCTGACAACAATCGAAAAAGGGAAATATTGATTGATGAGGAACAGCTGAAAAAGCTATCTTCAAGAACGGTGATATGATAAAATTGCTCTAAACAACTGCTTATATTTTAAACGTTTATATAATAGAAACTTGGTTGAGTGGGTGCATTCTGTGAGGTTAACTTCACGCGAAAGACAAATACTCGATATTTTACGTAAAGAACCATTGTTGCCACAAGAGGACCTGGCTGCCAGACTGGGCATAACCAGGTCCTCGGTTGCTGTTCACATATCAAATCTAATGAAAAAGGGAATAATACTGGGAAAAGGTTATGTTTTTAATGATCGCGCCAGTTGTGTGGTACTGGGGGATGTTCTATGGTTAATAGATGTTAAGAACCGACCTAACTCAAATACAAGTATTAATTTGCGGATGGGTGGTTTTGGGTACTGGTCCAGCCTTAGCCTCGCGAAATTGGGAATGGACGTTAAGCTACTAAGTTATTGCAGCAACGATGCAAATGGAAATCGGGCAATAGACGAACTAGTTTCATCCGGGGTTGATATATCGTATATCCAAAGATGGAGTAAAGGAGTCCCTGCTTTAGTCAATATATCTGATAATAACTATAACAACTGTTATTGGCAGAACTGCAGTTTAGACGAGTACCGGATTCTTCTCGAAAAGGGAGAATGGCTCCTTAATAATTGTGAATGGTTATTGGTTCAGCCTGATCTATTAAGCCTCGTTAATTTGAATAATACTGATACGGATGATTCAAGTGGGATTTTTACTTGCATTTTTGAGAATGAAATAGAGTCCAATTTAGAAATTATTTCTGGCGTAAAACTGCTGGTGATGGAGATTGATTCCCGCGATAAATCGAAAACTGACATTTTAAAACTGTATTTGGATCAGGGAACTGGAATTGTGGTAGCTACTGATGGTCACAATATGATCTGGGCAGGTGAGGGTGCGAAATTCTATGAATTGCCAATATCTCCAGGCCAAGAATTTAAGCCGGAAGATAATCTAATTGATTTCGGGTGTGGAATTATATATGGTTTAACCGGGGGCTACCCTTTGCGACAGGCCATAAGGATTGGTTTAGGATTGGTTACACGAAACGGTGAGAAGATATGATACATGACATAGATTTTGAAACCGCTCTTAATTTAGATAAAATTCAATTTGTTGACTTACGGTCGCCAGTAGAATTCTGCGAAGCCAGTATACCAGGAGCCATCAATCTACCTTTGCTTGACGACGATGAGCGGGTAGAGGTTGGAACTATCTATCGGCATTTTGGCCCAGTTCAAGCTAGGTCAAAAGGACTCGAATTCGTTGGACCTCGATTAGCAGCCCTTATCAAAGAAGTACAAATATTAGCCTGTGATTACAATGTTGTTTTGTATTGTTGGAGAGGCGGAAATAGAAGTCAGTCATTAGCCCGAGTGCTAGATATCATGGATATAAACGGCTATCGGCTTCAGGGGGGCTTTAAAGCCTACAGAAGGTATGTAGTAAATAAGCTTGAATCAGTGCCGAATGGCTCTGTGGTTGTGCTTCACGGACTAACCGGAACAGGTAAGACCAATATATTAAAGGAGCTAAACCGATTGGGAATGCCCGCTATAGATTTGGAAGGCTTAGCCAACCACAGGGGATCAGTATTTGGCGGCATCGGACTGAGTGACCAACCGAGGCAAAAACAATTTGAAAGTATTCTCCTGGATGAGATACTGGAAACACATCGCCATGGATACCTGATAGTCGAAAGTGAGAGCCGCAAGATAGGCCGTTTGTTTTTGCCTGATCGCTTATATTCTATGATGCAATCAGGGGTGCACGTACTGGTATATGACAGTATCGAAAACCGAGTTAATAGAATACTTTCGGAATACCTTGGAGATTCCAAGATTTCGTCTCAAGATCTCAAGGAAATCATGAAAACACTAGTTAAGTTTATTGGAAAAAAGAGATTGCAGGAATATTTCGACATGATGGATAATGAAAACTATCAGGGATTAATACGTTCATTGTTATTGGAATATTATGATCCATTATACGGTTACGCAAGTGGCCCTGATTCTGATTTCGAATTATCCCTGAACGGAAGCAGTACGCATGAAGCCTCGAAAATACTTGCTAATTGGTTGCAAAATAAGATGAGAGGAGGCAGCGTAGCTTGATAGATATAGGTTCAGAATTCCGTTGTCGTCGTGAGCAATTAGGCCTTAGCCTGGATGACATACAAGATGAAATTAAAACCAGGAAGTATTTTATTGCCGCTTTAGAGGAAAACCAATTTGAATTACTTCCCGCTAAAGTCTATGCCTTGGGGCTGGTTAAACGTTATGCCGGAATTCTTGGACTAGATGAAACACTTATGGTTGAGGAATTTAAAAGCCAGGCTTATCATAATGAAAAGGAAGAACAACCTTTCTCCACTTCCCGCCGAGAAAGGTTTGATTTCAATGTCAAAAATGTTTTAACCGGATTGGCCTTTCTCATGGCAGTCATTTTGATATTTGGCTATCTCGCTGATTACATGGCCAATAAATTTGTCCAGGAAAGACGTAATCGGGTTACCCAGGAATCAAAAACTTACCAGCATCAGAATGTAAAGCCTAAACCTAAACCTAAAGTAATAAAAGGAATTCAGCTGACACTGGAAGGCGAAGACCGTAGTTGGATCGGAGTTACAGTAGACGGGAATGACGTTTACCAAGGTTTTCTTAATTCAGGTCAAAAAATGGATTTTAAAGGAAAAACTAAAATTGAACTAATTGTAGGGAACGCCCAGGGTGTCAGAGCTATTTATAACGGACAAGATATTGGTTACCTGGGAGATAAGGCAGATGTAGTCCGAACCCAATTCCCACCTTCAACTGATAGTCAACAGGCAAGGGCCCCTTAAGGGGGCTTTATTTTTGATTCCCAAAAGTAGATTTAATGCCGGGAAAGGAAGTTGGGAGGAACATTGCGAGTAGGGTTTGTTAGTCTAGGGTGCAGCAAAAACCGAGTTGATACCGAGCATATGATGGGTCTGCTACTAGAAGCGGGACACAGTATAGTGAATAAAAGAGGTATGGCTGATGCGATAATCGTTAATACCTGTGGCTTCATCGGTGATGCGAAAAAGGAAGCTATTGACACCATTATTGAAATGGGCTTATTAAAAAAAAGAGGCAAGATTAGAATACTAGTTGCCACTGGGTGCCTTGCCCAACGATACCCGGATGATCTTATTCGTGAATTGCCTGAATTGGATGCTGTTATCGGTGTATCAGAATGGTCTTCGTTACCTCAGATTTTGGATAAATGCGCTAAAGGCGAGAGGGTTCTTAAAGTAGCTCCCTGGCCTAAAGAATACTCAGTCTCCAGTCCTCGCCTCATTTCTACCGATCCTGGAATAGCCTATTTAAAAATTTCCGAAGGATGTAATAATCGATGCAGTTATTGTGCTATTCCGCTTATACGCGGTCCAGTAAGATCACGACCTCTCGATGAACTGGTTGAAGAAGCTTATCGTCTAGCTAATGACGGTATTCGCGAACTGGTGCTTGTAGCCCAGGATCTTACCAGCTATGGAAATGATCTAAGATATAGAGAAGGACTTGAAACTCTGGTCTCCGAATTGAACCGTATTCCTGGCATAGAGTGGATTCGCCTAATGTACGCACATCCCAGAGGAATCAACGACTCTTTTCTTAGACTATTCCAATTCCCTCGCGTGGTTCCATACCTCGACCTCCCCATCCAGCATGGCAGCAACCGGATTCTGAATAATATGAGACGTAAATACCAGAGTAAGGATGTTTATGATTTGGTAGCACAATTGAGGGAAACAGTACCTAAGATAATTCTTCGGACTACTTTTATGACCGGTTATCCCGGCGAAACCATTGATGATCATAAGCAGACTGTTTTGATGCTGCGTGATCTAGAGTTTGACTGGGTTGGATTTTTCCAATATAGTGAGGAAGACGGTACAATGGCAGCGGAACAAAACGATAATGTATCGGCCAGATTAAAGTCAGATAGATGCCAGGAATTAATGGCCGTGCAACAAGAGATAACGTTTCGAAAAAATAAACATAGAATTGGGCTGCTGGTTCCCGTTTTAATTGAGGCACAGAGCGGTGAGAAGGCATATAAAGGAAGGGCTTGGTTTCAAGCTCCAGAAGTAGACGGGGTAGTATACGTTAGGAGTCAAGTCGTTTTGAAATCCGGCCAAATATTTAACGTGAGGATAACTGAAACAGATGAATACGACCTCACAGGGGAGTTAGCAGTTGAAGCTATCGAAACTAGGCTTACCTAATATTATTACCTTAGGACGGATAGTACTGATTCCAGTATTTATGCTCTTTTTGTTGGTTAGAATTCCTTATGGAGGATATCTGGCTGCGGCGGTATTTACTTTGGCTGCATTGACTGATAGTCTGGATGGTTATATCGCACGGCGTAACCGACAAGTAAGTAAACTTGGTATTTTTCTTGATCCCCTGGCGGATAAGTTGCTCATGACGGCAGCATTAGTTAGCTTAGTAGAGCTGCATCAGGTGCCCGCCTGGATAGCCTTTATTATATTGGCACGGGAATTTGCTGTAACCGGACTAAGGGCTGTCAAAGCCGAGGAAGGCGTAGTCATCCCTGCCAGTAAATGGGGTAAAGCGAAAACTGTAACCCAGATAATTGCTATACTAGTGGTTATATTTAGCAATATCTATCAAAGTTGGGTTAGGTGGCCAGTGGGGGAATGGGTTATGTACTTTGCCATGGTCATAACCGTTATATCTGGACTGGATTATTTCGCACGGTTCCTTAAACCTGATTAGTATCAATCCGGAACAATCCAAATATCACCAAATCATCGATTCTATCATTTCTAAACATCCCCTTTTCTATCCATTGATTACCTGCAGGCCTTCATCCCTGGCTGTGTTATAATTCCAGGGAGAAGGAGGGGGGATCAGAATGGAAAAAAGCAAAGAATTCAAAATTGGTATGGCGTTGGCCTCCTTTGCGCTCACACTAGCTCTTGCTTTGGGCGGATTTCATTTGTATAAACAACATGTCATAAATGAGCCACTGATTGAGACTTTGGGCCAACTTCCGGGTGTAGAAGGGGTCAAGATTGACAACCAGCAGGATCCCTTGACGATTCAGTTGACTTTAACTCGTACGGATGATCTAAAGGACACCTATTTTAAAGCTGAAAGTCTGGTAAAAAAACAACTTAAAAGCAAGCCTTATGTGCTAGAAATTAAGGGTAATAGCACAACCGAAATGGAAAATGAATACCAGGATTTGGAATTGGCAGTATATCAGGGTATAGCAAATAATTCGTTCATCTGGTTGGACGGTATCATTGACAGAAGCAGCCAGACTCATGAATATAAATACCGCTTGCAGGTAGATGAAGATAATCTCTATATTACGATGAAGAAGGGTGGCCATTATTTGTGCCGCGTTGTACCCAGAAAAAGTGACTCAATCCCGGTAAGTCAGGGGGTAGCTGCAAGTTGATTAAAGAAATAATAATAGGTTCAGGCATTGGTCTAATGATATTTCTAATAATTCTGGGTGTTGATGTATTTCCTGTCGTATTCATCGGTCTATTGGTAGGGGCATTATACGCCATGTTTAGAAGCCAGCTGGGGGGTGATTTCAAAGGAAACACTCCTTTAAGCAATCGGGTTAAAACAGGAATAACCTTCGATGATATTGGCGGACAGGATACCGCCATTAATGAGATTAAGGAAGCATTGGAGTTCCTTTTAAAACCCGCTGCTATAGTGAAGATGGGTATAAGACCACTAAAGGGTATCCTTTTATCCGGCCCACCCGGAACGGGCAAAACATTACTGGCCCGGGCTGCGGCGAGTTATACCCGGTCATCTTTTATTTCGGCCTCGGGTTCGGAATTTATAGAGGTTTACGCCGGGGTAGGGGCGCGCAGGGTGCGCCAGCTATTCAGCGATGCCAGAAAGAAAGCAAAAAAAGAAGGCAACAATAGTGCCATAATTTTTATCGATGAATTAGAAATACTCGGCGCCAAGAGGGGAAGTCATCAGAGCCATATGGAATATGATCAAACCTTAAACCAGTTGCTGGTTGAGATGGATGGTTTATCGGGTGATGAGGAAACCAGACTCCTGGTAGTGGGTGCTACCAACCGTGCCGATATGCTGGATTCTGCATTGACTCGGCCGGGTAGGTTTGACCGTCAGGTAATTGTTAGTCTTCCGGATAAACGTGGCCGTGCCAGTATCTTAACAATTCATACTCGTAATAAACCAATGGCCACGGATGTTTCCATAGAGTCTTTGGCCAAAGCAACATTTGGTTTTTCGGGAGCTCAGCTGGAAAGTCTGGCCAACGAAGCGGCTATCCTGGCCCTGCGGGATAATAAAGAAGATATTGATAATAGGTACTTTATGGAAGCTATTGATAAGGTTATACTGGGGGAAAAATTGGATCGAAAACCCAGTGAGAACGAAACGAAAAGGGTTAGTATACACGAGTTCGGTCATGCTCTGGTCAGTGAGTTAACCAAGCCCGGCTCCGTTTCCAGTTTAACAATTGTACCCAGGGGACAAGCATTAGGATTTATGCGTAAAAATACGCCCGAGCACGACCAGTATTTATACACCAATAAAGAAATGAAGGGGCAAATAATGGTGGCCCTTGCTGGAGCGGTGGCAGAAGAACTTTGTTTGGGCGAACGCAGCACCGGGGCTCGGAATGATTTTGAACAGGCATGGGATGTGGCACGCGAAATTGTCAAATGCGGTTTGTCCAAACTTGGGGCAATATCAGGTGAGGACATCCCCAATGATCTGATATTTAATGAATGCAGCGCTATAATCTCAGATATGGAAACCGAAACTCGAAAAATGCTGCAGGATAAAAAGGATCTGTTGGAAATTGCGGCTGCCCGTCTCCTGGAAGAAGAGACACTGGATCGCATGAAATTTCTTGATATTTTGAAAACATCGGCCTAACTGTAGTACTATTGTCTTTACAGGAAACATCCCGTTATGAGAGAGGATGTTAAAGGCGAAATGAAAATTACCGTTAAACTTTTTGCCACCCTGCGGGTAGGCCGGTTTAAGATTAAAGAAATGGAATACGATGAAAGTATTACAGTTGGCCAATTGGTAAAGTTACTTGGAATTTCAGAAAACGATTTAGGCATTATGTTTATTAATGGCCACCACACCGGGTTAGATACTGAATTGCGGGAAGGGGATACCATATCAATTTTCCCCCTAGTCGGAGGTGGATGATATGAATATTTCCGAACTCCTGCTTCTAAAAGCGAAATCTAAAACACTTTCCTGGGCTGATGAGCAAGAATTAGCCCAGGAATTTGCTTTGTCTTTTATTGAAGTTGAACGAAAAGCCCTGGCTCTGGGAATCACCCCTAGTCGTTATCAGCGCAATATGGTTGCCATCACCATCGAAGAACAACTGGTTTTAAATAATTCTGCAGTGGGAGTAATTGGCTGCGGGGGTCTAGGCGGATATGTAATCGAAAACTTAGCCAGACTGGGAATTGGTAAAATCAGTGTATGGGATGGAGATGTTTTCGAGGAACACAATTTAAACCGTCAGATACTCTCAGACACCAACCTGATAGGTGAAAGCAAAATCGAAGCAGCCAAATGCAGAGTAAAGGCCATCAATCCTTCTATATTATTCCACGGATATCAGCAGAAGATAGATAAAAGTACTCCCGAGGAATTTCTTACTAACCATAAAGTATTAGTCGATGCGGTTGATAATATTAAGAGCAGAATGGTGATATCTGATTTAGGTCGACGATCTAATCTGCCAGTTGTCCATGGGGCGGTCGGCGGTTGGTGGGGACAGGTTTCAACTCAGTATCCCGGAGATGGTACTCTGGAAAAAATCTATGCCGACGCTAAGAGTGATAAAGGAATGGAACTTTCACAGGGGACCCTGGCTTTTTCAGCTTCCGCAATTGCCAGTCTTCAGGTTGCCGAGGTTATTAAAATAATACTGGGGCGCGGCTCATCACTACGACAGCGTCTCCTGGTCCTCAACCTGCTTGATATGGAAATGGACATTTTTGATCTATAGTCTCTTTTCCTTTGCTTTCGTAGAGAATCGTTCTCAAATCTCATTTCAAATGTAACATAAGTGTCACTTTGGTGGTACATGCGGATTACACCGGGGTGACACTTATAATTTCTAAACAATCTATCACCTGCAAGCATTTCTGGACATTCCGAGTTATAGGCGTTTTTTTCCGTGACAGTAATAGCACAGGATTGTGGCACGAAGTTTGCAACTAGAATATTCAAACGCCATTTTAGCTGAATGATTCAAAGTTAAGGAGGTGAATTCTGGTTCTCCCGGGCGGGGGGCCAGAAAGTTATGGACAGGATTCTAGTTGTTCAACCAGAGAAGTGTACAGGATGCAGAACCTGTGAAATGGTGTGTTCTTTTACGCACTGTTCTGAGTTTAACCCAACCAGGTCAAGGATTTCAGTCTTTAGTTTTGAAAAAGTTGGGTTTTCTTCGCCGGTAGTATGTCAGCAGTGCAGCGAAGCATCGTGTTTGCAGGTATGTCCATCGAAGGCTATCAGCCGTGATATCGAAACAGGTGCTATGCTGGTTGACCAGGATCGTTGCCTGGTATGCAGGATGTGTACAATTGCTTGTCCGTTCGGAGCTACATTCTACGACCCGGTAATCGATAGGATTCAAAAATGTGATTTGTGTGGCGGCGACCCTCAGTGTGTAAAACTCTGTCCATCAGGAGCTATTAGCTATCAGGAACCAAACCTGACTATTGTTTCTAAACGCAAGGCTTACGCGGAACGCTTCAAGGACGTAATGGAGGTGAGCTAGATGAACGGATGGGTTGGTAAATTGTTAAGAGTAAATCTTAGTACCGGGAAAGTCAGCAAAGAAAAACTCAATCGAGATGATCTAAAAGCCTTTATCGGAGCTCGTGGTCTGGGAAGCAAGATCCTCTTTGATGAGATTGACCCCACTGTAGATCCATTAAGCCCGGAAAACAAGATTATCTTTATGACCGGTCCACTGACTGGTACCCTTGCTGCTTCAGGCGGTCGCTATAATGTTATTACCAAAGGACCCTTGAATGGAACTATCGCGGCATCAAATTCCGGCGGCAGTTTTGGTCCGGAAATGAAATTCGCTGGTTACGATGGGCTTATCGTTGAAGGGAAAGCTGTTGAGCCAGTATATATATGGATAAATAATGAATCGGTTGAACTAAGGAACGCTAATGATTTGTGGGGTAAAACTGTACCGGAAACCACTGATCTTGTAAAAGATGCTACTGATCAGGAGGCAAAGGTAGCCTGTATTGGTCCAGCTGGTGAGAATCTAGTTAAATTTGCTTGTATTATGAACGAGTATAATCGGGCCGCAGGCCGTTCCGGTGTAGGAGCTGTTATGGGTTCGAAGAACCTGAAAGCTGTAGCAGTCAGGGGAACCGGTGGAATCAAGGTAGCAGATAACGAAGGATTCATGGCAGCTATTCTTGACGCTCGTGCCAAAATGAAGGCTCACCCAGTAACTGGTGCCGGTCTGGCGGCTTATGGCACCAATGTACTGGTAAACATCCTGAATGAACATGGTGGGCTGCCAGTTAAAAACTTCAGTGAGGCGGCCGTGTATCCTAAGGCTGAGCAAATATCAGGTGAATACCAGGCAGAACACAATCTGGTTCGGAACAAAGGATGCTTCGGATGTTCCATCGGATGTGGCAGAGTTAGTAGAAATAAAGGTAAGTATAAGGACCTTGGAGAAGGACCGGAATATGAAGCAACCTGGGGTTTTGGATCCAACCTTGCAATAGATGATTTCGAAGCGATTTCCGAAGCTAACTTCCTGTGTAATAAACTGGGTATGGATCCAATAACCATGGCTGGAACCCTGGCCTGTGCCACAGAATTGGTTGAGAAGGGGCACATACCGGCGGAAAAGGCAGATCTACGCTGGGGTGATGGTGATATTCTGGTTGAAATGACCAGTAAAACAGCTTATCGTGAGGGATTTGGTGATGAATTGGCTGAGGGTTCGTATCGTCTGGCTGAAAAATATGGCCATCCTGAATTCTCTATGTCGGTTAAGAAGCAGGAGTTGCCGGCGTATGATCCGCGCGGGCAACAGGGCATAGGCCTGGAGTATGCCACCTCGAATCGGGGCGGCTGTCACGTAAGAGGATATATGACTTCACCGGAGGTTCTGGGTCTGCCAGTAAAAGTTGATCCCGATGCCACTGAAGGAAAGAGCGAATTGCTTATAACCTTCCAGGACTTAACCGCCCTGGTTGATTCGGCGGGAATATGCCTTTTTACCACCTTTGCCCAAGGCTTACCGGAAATTGCTGAACAACTGCGTAAGGCTACGGGACTGGAATTGACCGATGAAGAGTATTTAAGAATCGGTGAACGAATCTGGAATCTAGAACGGATCTTTAATCTCAAAGCCGGCATAAGTAAAAAAGATGACACCCTGCCTCCGCGCTTATTGAACGATCCTATGAAGGATGGACCTCATAAGGGCCGAGTCAATCGTCTTGATATTATGCTCCCCGAGTATTATTCCGATCGGGGATGGGATGTGAATGGTGTTCCCACGGAAGTAAAACTTCAAGAATTAGGACTAAACTAGCGATTATAGAGGCGCCCGGTTTATAGAACCGGGCGCCTAATCGCGCAGTAGGAGGTTTCAACGTTTATGAGAGATTTTAACGAGGAACGTCCGGAAATATATCAGGAAATCATCAGCAAATACCCCGCTGATAAAAGATATATTATGCCAATAATGCATGAATTGCGTAAACGCTACAATTACCTGCCCAAAACAGCGTTGGAAATGACCGCTAAGCATACCGGGGTGCCATTCAGTCAGGTTTATGGCATGGCTACGTTTTACAAGGCCTTTAGCTTGGTGCCAAAAGGAAGGGTAATTCTAAAGGTATGCGATGGAACAACATGCCATATTAAGGGTTCTACTATTCTGGTCGAAGAAGTATACAAAAACCTAGGCATTAAGCCCGGGGAAACTACTGAAGATCGTGAATTCTCTCTGGAAACCGTAAACTGTATCGGTGCCTGTGCGCTGGCACCGGCATTACTGGCCAATAACAGAGTCTATTCCAGGGTAAACGCTGACCGGCTGCGCAAAATCATAAGTGAATACAGGAGGTGTGAACAATGATCCCAAATGCGATTGAAAACGGGGAACACCTCATTTTGGTATGTTGCGGCACCGGATGCATGGCCAATGGTGGTGGTCAGGTTTATCAGGCCCTGAATGAAACTCTTTCCGGTAAAAGCGATTGGAAGGTAAACGCTTCATACTCAAGTACCGCGACAGGGTGTCACGGGTTATGCTCTCAGGGGCCCTTTATCAGGTTTTTGCCTGAAGATATAACCTATTGTTGGGTTAAGGTTGAAGATGTGCCAGAAATCGTTCAAAAAACAGTAGTAAAAGGCGAGGTTGTCAAACGATTGCTATATCGTGATTCCGGGAGCAAACAATATATTGAAGCCTGTAAGGACTACCCCTTTTACCAGAAGCAATTGAAGTTGGCATTGCGAAATGTAGGATTGATTGATCCTTCTTCGATTACCGACTACCGTAGTAGGGATGGCTACCTGGCACTCGAAAAGGTACTGAAAGAAATGACACCAGATCAGGTTATTAACGAAATTACTCAGTCCGGGTTAAGGGGCCGCGGTGGTGGCGGGTTTCCAGCCGGAACCAAATGGAGCTCCTGTGCCAATACTGAGAACCCTCCCCGCTATATTATTTGCAACGGTGATGAAGGCGACCCTGGAGCTTTTATGGACGAAAGTATTATGGAAGGTGATCCTCATTCAGTACTCGAGGGAATGATTATTTGTGCGTACGCCGTGGGAGCTGCGAAAGGATTTATCTATGTCAGAGACGAGTATGCCCAGGCAGTAGACAGTCTCTCGAAAGCTATTAGTGATGCCAGGAAAAGTGGCTTTATAGGGAATAATATTCTTGGCAGCAGCCTATCTTTCGATATAGAAATTGTCCGCGGCGGCGGCGCTTTTGTATGCGGTGAAGAAACAGCCCTTATTGCCTCTCTAGAAGGTAATGTCGGAGAGCCCCGGGACAAATATGTGTTTCCCAGTGTAAGCGGTTTGTGGGGACAGCCCACAATTATTAACAACGTTGAAACGTGGGCCAATGTTCCTCTAATAATCGATCGTGGCGCTTCCTGGTTCAGTTCCATTGGCACTGATGGCAGTAAAGGGACCAAGGTATTTTCACTGGTAGGGAAAGTGGTTAATACGGGTTTAGTTGAAGTTCCTATGGGAAGCACTTTGCGAGAAATTATCTTGGACATTGGCGGAGGGGTTCCCGGACATCGAAAGTTTAAAGCGGTCCAAACCGGAGGACCATCGGGCGGATGTATTCCAGAGGGTTTACTCGACATGCAGGTTGATTTTGACTCGTTAAACCAGGCCGGGTCAATGATGGGATCCGGTGGTATGATCGTAATGGATGATCGTACCTGTATGGTCGAAGTTGCTCGTTACTATATATCATTCCTGGCTGCCGAGTCATGCGGAAAATGCGTCCCATGTCGTGAGGGTATTAGACGCCTTCAGGAGATATTAACTCGAATATGCCATGGAGAAGGAAAAAACGAGGATATGGATCTAATGGCCGAGATCGCAGATACAATGCAGTCAGCATCACTATGTGCTCTGGGACGAACGGCGGCTAATCCAGTCCTTTCTACTATACGCTATTTTCGTAATGAATACCTGGAACACATCCGGGATAACCGATGTCAGGCAGGGGTATGCCGGGATATCACAGAATTTATAGTTGACACTGCGATGTGCAATGGTTGTGGGATTTGTTCCAAGAGATGCCCCTGTGACGCCATAACAGGGGAAAAGAAGAAAACTCATACAATTAATTACGATAAGTGTATTCGATGTGGGGAATGTTTGGACGGATGTCCTTTGCAGGCAATAAAGGTAAAGTAAGGGAGGATCCGGTTTTTATGAATATAAGTATCGATGGTAAAATACTAAAGACCATTTCAGGAGAAACCATCCTGGATGTTGCCCGAAGAGAGGGCATTTCAATTCCCACTCTTTGTTATCATGAGGCCTTTGGGGGCCAGGGCAGTTGTCGCCTTTGTACAGTAGAAATAGTGGAGCATTCTCGCCGTCGTATGGTTGCCTCCTGCACTTATCCAGTAACCGAAGGTTTGGAGGTCTTAACCAGAACCCCGCAGTTGGTGAAACTACGACGGAATATAATAATGCTTTTGTATAAAAGAGCTCCGGCCAGTGAATTAATTCAGAAATTGTACGAAGAGTACGGGGCACCTGATAATAATCTGGCGGTTAATGACGGTGAACGTTGCATACTATGTCGTCTGTGTGTAATGGCCTGTCAAAAGATTGGGAATAATGCCATTACTACGGTACTTCGCGGAACTGAGAAACGGGTCAGCACACCTTATGATGAGGCTTCCGATGCCTGTATCGGATGTGGTTCCTGTGCCCGGGTTTGCCCAACGGGTGCCATAGAATTGCTGGAACAAATGAATCAACGAAAGATATGGAACAAAACCTTTGAGTTGGTGGCTTGTGAGAAGTGCGGTGAACCATGGGCGACCAGAGAACAGTTGAATATGGTGTCAGACCGACTGGGCACAAAACAAACATTATGTGATAACTGCCGGGGCAGCAATCTGGCCGAAAAGCTTAGTTTATATATGGCATAAGTAATTAACTTAAGTTGGTGAAGGAAATGACTTCTATCAATCAAGGTGAGTTATTAACCATCCATAACATGTGGAGCCAATATGTATCCGGGAAGAGTGATGATTGTGATTTACCCAGGACCGAGATAGCAGAAGCATGGCAAAGATGCCATGCACATGGGGTGAATCCACACGAAGGCCGCAGTTATGATGTTTTAAGTTCTGACGATTTAATGTCTGCTCTGGATCGGCATACTGAATTTATAGATGTAGCTCGTCCATTTATGGATAAACTGCACGAATTCGTAGCCGGTTCCGGTTTCATTGTCTTGCTTACCGATGAAAGGGGTTACGTTTTGTCGGTAACCGGGGATATTGAAATTATGGAGAATGCCGGTGAATTAAATATTTCTCCCGGCGCCTGTTGGAGTGAAGAGGAAATAGGCAACAACGGAGTAGGTACAGCCCTTGTATTAAAAAAACCGGTTCAGGTTTCAGGGGCCGAGCACTATTGCCAAAAACACCATCCCTGGACTTGTTCGGGAGCACCCATTTTTGATGATAACAATGATATGATTGGAATTCTTGAAATGTCTGGACCGGTAGAAAAGGCTCATCTTCATACTTTGGGAATGGTAGTTGCCGCAGCTGAGGCGATAAGGGAACAATTAAACATTCGCAAGACCAATCGCGAATTAACCCTTCTCAATAATCGCCTGCAAAATATCTATAATACTGTAACAGAAGGAATAATGATTATTAATCATGAAGGCAGGGTGACTCAGGTTAATCCGGCCATCGAGAAAATATTACAGCGCAGCGGAAAAGACTTAGAAGGGGTATCAATAGTTGATTTGTTTGAGCGAACAACCGCTATACAAGAGCTTTTATCTACCGGTAAAGGCTTTTCTGATATTGAAATTGTAATGGATACTGATGGCGTTGTTGTTCATTGCCTGGCTTCGGGGCAGCCGGTAAGGGATGATCTTGGGCATATAGATGGAGGTGTAATATTTATCAATCCCCTTAACCGTATCAAAAACCTAGTAAACCGGTTAAGCGGTGCTCAGGCCAGTCTAAAGTTTGAAGATATTATTGGCGACAGTCATGAATTAAAACGCGCTGTCCGCCTTGCCTCGCTGGCAGCATCTAGTGAGAGTAATGTATTGTTAGAAGGTGAAAGCGGAACTGGAAAGGAAATTTTTGCTCAAGCTATTCATAATGCAAGTTCAAGGAGAGATAACCCCTTTATAGCAGTAAACTGTGGCGCTATTCCCAGAGAACTTTTAGGCAGCGAATTATTTGGGTATGTCGAGGGGGCTTTTACGGGTGCCAAAAAAGGCGGAAGACCTGGAAAATTCGAATTGGCTCATGGTGGTACGATTTTTTTAGATGAAATAGGTGAAATGCCCCTGGGAAAACAAGTATCGCTTTTAAGGGTTTTACAGGAAAGAACCGTAACCCGGATAGGTGGAGATAAAGTTATACCGGTTGACGTTCGGGTAATTTGCGCCAGCAACCGAAACTTACAGGATGAGGTACGGAAAGGGAACTTTCGCCGAGACCTTTATTACCGGCTAAATGTGATAGACATAGTTTTACCGCCGCTCAGGAATCGGCGAGAAGATATAGCTCTTTTATTCCAGCACTTTCTGCAATATGTAGGCGGTAAAAGTGGTTTGACTGTACCAGGCGTTGATCCAGATGTGATATATTATCTCGAACAGTACCCCTGGCCAGGAAACGTTCGGGAACTACAGAATGTAGCCGAAAGACTGATAAATATAACCGGTGGAAATAAAATTGAGGTGGAACACCTTCCCACGGAAATTTTAAATCCTTCACCTGATTACGTGGACATAGACTCGGAATGGGGATCAAGTCTGGAAGATGAAAGATCCCGAAGAAAGCAATACCTGGCTAAAAAAGAGCGCGAAGAACTGATTGCTTTATTGGGAACCCACGGAGGAAATGTCAGTTTGGTGGCTAAAACCCTTGGAGTTTCAAGGAACACCGTTTACCGTAAAATGAGACAATATAACATCATTTAAAGGGTAATTAGAGTTAAAGCCAGCTTCAGATCAGCGATTTTCTATGTCTTTCCGGGTTGACCAACCCGCAATATCATAGACCGGTCAATATGCCAGGGCCGACGTAGCTATTTCAACAACCCCAAAGAGTATTAAAATATAAACTAATACCGGCGCGATTGGTTGGGTTAAACCTATTGCTACAGCCACTATACCTATCAGAACTCTCACCGCCCGGTCAACCGAACCCAAATTTTTAGCCAATTTAATCATAATGGCTCCTTTCGCTAACCAGATATTTCGATGAATACTTTTTACACTCTGGTATTGTTTCCATGACTAACTCAATATATGAGCACAGTCCAGAAATATAAATTATCATATTGGAATCTGAACCAGAATGATCCTTTATGCATAGACTGATTAGTGAACATAGGGAAAGGAGGTAGTATATGGTTATAACAAAAAAGTCTACGGAGGAGCTTATTAGTGATAGTTACGTTAAGAAAAATGGCAGTAATGGTGAAAAACATAACCAGCATGAGCCAAAATGGTGTGCTGCCAAAGGACCCTATCCCGAGGTAAGAGTAGAAAGGCTGCAACCGTATTACGCACGTTTGTTAATGGAAGATCACGCAGGGCTGGTAAGTGAGCTTTCTGCTATAACTCAATATTTATATCACCATCATCTTTTGGAATCAAAGTATCCAGATGTAGCTGATCTTCTAGAGTGCATCGCAGTTGTTGAAATGACGCATATGGAATTATTAGGAACTGCCATAGTCAAACTAGGCGGCAAGCCTAAATATTCCTCCCCGAAATTTTTCTTTAATAAATGGTGGCAGGGCTCTTTCGTTTATTACGGGTGTAAAATATGTGATATGCTCGACATGGATATTAAATCGGAATATGATGCTATTGCGCAATACAAGAAACACATTCAAAAGATTGATGACAGTTACATTAAGCAATTACTAAACAGAATTATCAGAGATGAAGAACATCATATTAAGCTATTGAAAGAAAAAAAGGAGAAGTATTGCGACGACGAAATGCTAATGGAACCGGAAATATTTTAGGTACATCTTAGAATTGTATCGTGAAGTCCGCTATAGGTTTCTGGAAAGGCGCGCGCCATAACATTTCCCTTGGTGCGTGCCTTTCAGTACTTTATTCATTAGCCCTTGCCATATATATGGCAAGGAGCTTATTTTTCTAAAGTATAAAAAAACCGAAGCGGGTTTTATTATGACTAGTAACCCTTTGTTTTTAAGTACTATGGCAGGCCTTTGTACTCTAATTGGAGCAGTTATAGTACTGGCACGTAAGAGAATTAAGAGACAGGAGTTTGGATTCTATCTTGGACTGGCTTCAGGCGTAATGCTAGCAGTAGTCGCTTTTGATCTGGCTCCGGGCGCTATTGTCCAGGGTGAACCGTTTGGATTTTGTTTCGGTTTATTCTGGGGATGGGTCCTACTGGCTTTAATTCAACCGCTATTACTAGATCAAGAAAGAAAGCAATCGCGAACGGTGCGAATCGGATATTTAATTATGCTCGGGATTGCTTTACACGATATTCCAGAAGGCATTGCTGTGGCTCTTGGTTTTGAAGTGAGCCACCGGATAGCGGCGGTCGTCGCAATGGGTATCGCTATCCATAATGTTCCTGAAGGAATGGCCCTCGCTGCCCCTCTCCTGCGAGCGGGAAAAAGCAGAAAAAAAATAGCCATTAATGCTGTATTAGTAGGATTAGTAACGCCGGCAGGAACTGTAGCCGGAAATGTGATAATGAAGATGGTTCCCGGTTGTTTTGGAATACTTATGGGTTTAGCAGCAGGGGTTATGCTTTATCTGGTGGTAAAACAATTGTGGCCTGAAGCCCGTAAAAGTGGAATTATATATGGTTCAGTGGGTGCTATTACAGGTGTAGTGATAATTTTGCTAACGACATTTATTTAGCAACCGGGGTGTGCCTAATATGGCGTTCCGAATAAAACCAGAATAAGCTGCAACAATAAGACGGAGTCTAATTCTGGGAGATGAAAGTGCATGAATTGGTTGTATTTGATAATTTCAATGGTAGCCGGAGCGGCAATGGCTGTTCAGGGTACAATGAACTCGGTTTTAGGTAAAATAATTGGCATCTGGGAATCTACATTGGCAGTACATGTTACTGGTCTGGCAGTGGTATTAATAATCATGCTTGTTGGGGGAACAGGCTTTAGCGGAATTCAAAGGTTAGGCCAGGCACCATGGTACGTTTATCTTGGTGGGCTTCTAAATGTTATTATTATTTTTACAGTGGTAAAAAGCATGCCTCAGATCGGCGTCGGTAATGCGACCACGGGAATCGTATTTGCTCAGATATTAACCGCAGTATTAATCGATAAGTTTGGCCTAATGGGTGTCAATAGGTACCCCTTTCGGTGGGTCGACCTGTTAGGAATCGCTTTGATGGCTGCGGGAACAAGAGTTCTGCTAAAACAATAGGATTACAGATTTTATCCCCAAATACGAATGACTTAAAAAAATCATCTCAAAGTTAACGTAGTTATACTATAATTAGGTAGTAATTCCACTAGAGGTTTGGGGATAATGATTCATTACGACCTCATCGACTCGGCACGCGGAATAAACCAGCTCTTTCGGGACCGTTCCGGAGTACTTCCATCAATAGAGACTCGCCGTACTAATCTTCCTGGGATACTCATGGACTTAAATCGTCTAAGTGATACCGCAATCAAAGATTTTTCCAATGGCAGACCTCTTGCCGCAGTAGACGGATCAAGGGTTGATTATGGCGAATTATATCCTTATACTATTTGCTTGATGCAGGCTTTGGCTTGTTCTACTCAGGATGGAATCGAACTAAGCAGGGCCGGAATCATTAGTCCAATGGCCGCGGAGACCAATGAGTCAATTCAAAAAATAATGTATGAGCGAGGAATGGAGGAACAGGAAGCTTACCGGCGTCACTTGAGAGAAAGTTTAGCTCGTGTGGAACTGGAACTGGCTATAGATATTATTCATAAATGCGGTCCCTTCCTGCTTATGTTGGATGGGGGATTTCTTTTATTTGACAGATTCCCAGAGTGGACTGCCCTGGTGGATTCGGCGCAAAAATCCGGTTGTATACTGACCGGGGTAATAGAAGAAGTGGCTACGGCCGAACTTTACTCCCGCAGCGAATTTCAAACGGCAAGCCAACGGGTATATGATCGTGAATACCTTTTTGGGGTATTGAACCAGGGCGAGTGTTTGGTAATGGGAAATGATCAAGCAATAAAGAGAGACTATACGACTGTATTTACTAGAATGGGCTCGGTTCCCCAGGTAATTGCTTTTGATTTTTTAGCCGGTCAATCTGGGGTTATCGACAAGGCCATGGATTTTGCTTACTCGCTCACACCGGGCCAGGGAAGGGGAATCCCTGCCTGGCTCGATATGGTTGACAGGCGGGTGCGTCTTTCCAGAAAGAATGTAGCAAACCTTTTATTCAATACACTTGAACCCAGCCTAAGAGAGAAGTACCTTAACCCTAACCGTAATAGAAGAGGGCTCTAGGTAATTCAGTTGTATTCTTATTGATAAAGGGTTTGTCAGGGGAAGGGGGAGAACCTTTGCAAGTTGTTGGCAAAACCAACGAAAGAGAAATCTGGGTGGGCAGCAGCGACCGTCCTTTTCGCTTGAATGAACTGATGGTGGTTCCGGGTTTGATGAACGAATGGGCGGTAGGAGAAGTAATTGAAACCTATTCGTTAAACCCCATGATACCTCTGGTAGATGAGGGATCCCCTTTCATTATGGATACAGAAGTAATGAATAACCTAAATCTTGTTGGCTACGATTTAGAGAAAGACACGATATACATAGCTAAACTTCGGGTTCTTAATCAGTTGTTTTATCCAGTCAAAACCGGCTCAGTATTAAGGTCACCTCTTTTTTCAGAAGTATCAGGATTTCTGGTTAAGACTTCACCAATTCGTTCATTGGCCATAGGTGTAATTCTGGGAACGGAAAGCCTCGAACCCTCTCTTCCCGACGAATTGCAAAGTTTAGCGCCATTATTTGAATTGGGCAGGGTAGTACCTCAGGTCGGAGTACCATTCCTACTGGATTATAGAAATATGCAGGATTACCCTCATATCGGTGTTTTTGGCGGATCCGGATCAGGGAAATCCTTTGGCTTGCGGGTCTTGATCGAAGAACTGATGCATCAGCAAGTACCCGTTCTGGTCTTTGATCCTCATTTTGAAATGAGTTTTGCCGAGCCTCTAACCAGCGATATGGACAGTAACTTTCAAGAAACGTTTGAATCATCAACCGTGATATTGACTGTAGGCCGTGATATCGGAGTCAGGTTTGAGGACATCAATGAAAACGATTTGTGCAACCTGTTAGGTGCTATCAGTCCCTTAAGTGAGGCAATGGAGGCAGCAGTTCGAGCACTGCTTCTAAAAAATGATTCATTAAATAGTTATCGTACCCGATTGGATGACCTAACCCGCCTGATGGATACTCCAGAGAATGAATTTAGGGAAGAGTTTGTTAAACGAGGTCTAAAAACAGATCAAGAAAGGGAATGGAATCGCCTGAAAGCTATGCAACCTCAAATAGGACAAGTTGCCAGCCTTAAGGCCATCCGTTGGAGATTGGCCGCACTGGAACGGGAAGGTATTTTCCATCCATCCGGGCTGGGACCGGTTGATACCGGGATACGCTGTCGGAAAACCGTAGTTATTCGCGGATCGATCAGAATTCTTCGGGTATACGCATCATATGTACTTCGCAGCCTTTATGGCAAAAGGAGATCTTACCGTGATGCAACCCAAAAAGGAGAATCCGCGGAAAAATTCCCCCCGTTTTTTGTTATTACTGATGAAGCACATAACTTCGCACCCAAAGGTGAGATTCCTTCGCCTGCCCGCAGAGAATTCAGAGAAATATCGCAGGAGGGCCGTAAATACGGAGTATTCCTGGTCCTGGCCACCCAGAGGCCAGCTCTTCTGGATGATACCATCAATGCACAACTAAATACCAAAATAATATTTCGCACTGTAAGATCTGCGGATTTAAAAACTATAAGTGAAGAGACTGATTTGGGTGCTGAAGAAATAAGAAGGCTTCCGTATATGCCTTCCGGCTTATGTTTTATTTCTACACCCCTGGTCGGAAGAACTGTAGCAGTTAGAATCAGAGCAGCAAAAACACGAAGCCCACATCAAATCAATCCTTTTGATGAACTGGAAGAAATGGTTCACACCAGCAGAAGTGAGTTAATGGAAGTAGTTAATCGTTATCTTCCTATCAATGAGACCGATATCAATGAAATCCTAAAAGATACTGAAAAAAAGGGAATACGGATCAGCCGGCTTGAACTTGAGAGTACACTGGCGGAACTTGTCACCGCCGGTGAATTGATTAAAGAAGACAACGGCTTTATCACTGTTTATAAGATAAGTAATCCAGAGGTTGTTTCATGAAAATACTCTTTTTTACTGATACCCATTTCCGGGGAAACAGTCCGGTTAATCGCCGGGACAACTTCGCTTTGACTTTGAAGACAAAGATGAACGAAGTTGTTCAAATCGCCAATGATCATGACGTGGACATTGTTATTCATGGCGGCGATTTTTTTGACAGTCCTGTACCGGCACTATCAATCGCGGCTGAATTTCTGGAAATTATGCGGGGCTTTAATGCTCCCATATACGGTGTATACGGTAATCATGATATTTTTGCCGGCAATAGTATAACATTGCCGCGCACAGTACTGGGGTTTGCCGCGAGATTGGGAATTCTAAATCTGATTGATCCCGCCCAGCCCTTAACAATAGATAAAAACGGCATTCGTGCCGTTTTTAGTGGCAGTCCGTATAAAATTGATATCGACCGGGAGGATGGACGCCCCGGCTATCTGACCAAGAAATACAATCAAGCCGACATTCATTTGCATGTAGTGCATGGAATGCTGTCAGGACAAAACGATTTTCCTGGCGATCGAACTCTTATAGATGAAATAATTGAGACTGAAGCTGATATTACTCTGACCGGACATAACCACTTAGGATTCGGTGTCGTTCAAAAGAAAGGCAAATACTTCGTTAATCCGGGAGCACTGGTTCGTTTAAGCAATCATCGACGGGAGATTGAACGACAGGTTGGCGTTGTCTTGATAGACTTGAGCGGTGGAAGTATAAAAATTCAAATCCATAAACTACAGGCAGCAGTACCGGGTTCTGAGATACTTGATCGGAGCCGAGTTGATGAAATAAAGAATCGCTCGGAGACCATGGAGAGATTTACCCGAGAGGTTCGAGAGGCGGCTGATCTTAAACGCTGGAATGTTGTAGACCTGGTTGATGGGCTGGCCCGGGCTGAAAACATTAATGAAAAGGTCCGTGCTGAAGCCATAAAAAGAATTACCTCGGTCATGGAAATAAATCAGGACAGGGAGGGGTGGGAGTGAGAAACCATATCAAGTCCTTGCGTTTGATAAATTTTCAGTCCCATCGGGACAGTAAATTCGAATTCCTGCCCGGCTTAAATATCATTTTAGGCCCTTCTGATCAAGGAAAGACATCAATCATTCGGGCCCTTCGTTGGTTGGCGTTTAACGAACCGAGAGGGTCCAGTTTTATTAGGGTGGGAGAATCCATATGCCGGGTTTTGATTGAACTCAACAATGGTATTGTGATCGAACGGATACGCGATGATTCCGGAAAAGTAAACCGTTATATTTTAGAGATTCCTGGCCAGAAAACACAAGTATTCGAAAAGTTCAGTAAGGACGTGCCTTTGGAAGTTAAAAAGGCTTTAGGAATCAGAAAACTGAATGTAGACAGGGATAAAATTTTAGAGTTAAATCTGGCCAGACAAATGGAAGCTCCATTTTTACTGGAGGAGTCTGGAAGTATGCGTTCTAAAGCCCTGGGCCGAGTAGCCAATCTTCATATTATTGATGCTGCTCAGCGAGAGGTTATCCGAGATATAAACCAGATAAGCCAGGAAACTGGTCGGCTCGAAAAGGAAGTACTGGAACTGCAGGAACGGTTGGAACAGTATTCTGGCTTAAAGAAGGAAGAAGAAACTCTTACGGTTATTGAACAGCTGATGCAGGAAGGGACCAGATTGGAAAAACTGGCCGAGACCTTACAGGGCCAGAAAAATAGATGGGATGAGTGCCAGGGAAACCTGAATGAAGCAGTTAAACTGATGGTTCTACTGGATGGAATCGATTCGGCAACGAACCATTACGAAGAAATCGTTTGCCTTAATAGCATACTCAGCGAAATCACATCCATTAAAATGCGTTTGCAGGCAATAACTGGCGAAATGGCAGAAGTAAAAAGTATTCTCGACTCTACCATGGAAATAGAGAATACAGAACGTATTCTAGACAAATTGAAAAAACTGCGTTTAGAGGGATTCGAACTACAGGAGTTGCGAAAAAGGATCAGAGAAATGCAGGCTGACCAGGAACGTAAAAAACTAGAATCCAAAGAAAGTGATAAGATCTTGAAGCTTCTTTCTGGTCTTGATGAATTGGAACAGGTTAACCAGGACCTAATCAATAAGACTAGTCAGCTGGCTTTTATTGTCCAACTACAATCCGAAAGGGACAAAAAAACCGGTTTATTAGCTCAAGATACTACGAAAATCCATGATACCGACATTCTTATAGCCCATCTGGCTGAAGAGTATGGAAAATTATTGATTGAAATTGGTCGCTGTCCTACCTGTATGTCAGAAATCAATTCGGAAACGGTGGCGAGAATTCATCGCGAACTGATTAATTAGCTGAATAGTCATAAGAGGAGGTACCATAGTGGAGAAGGATAGCTATGACGCCAGGATAAAGAAATTGGAAAAAGCATTACAGGCCGCGCGAAACGACCGGTCCCAGGCTTTAGCCCGAAAAGAAGTATTAGAAAGAGATCTTCTGGAAATTAACCATCGTATAGCCGAATTAGGATGTAAACCCGAGGAATTAGACGCTCGCATAAAAGAGATCCGAACCGAGATTGATTCATTAATCAAACGGGTTCAGGATCTTCTTCCTTCTGAATACCTGGAAAAGGTAGGCTGGTAAAGCATTATGCACAACTTGTATAATACCGTTAACCGCTATCGCGACGATTTCAATCAGCGCAAAGGCCGCAGAGATATATTGTTATCTGAAAAAGAGGCCAAGGAACAAGCAATTGAACAGCTGATTGAAGACGAGACCGTTTTGCGTCAAGTAGCCAGGCTATTTTCTCTGGCAGGGGAATACGCCCGCCAGGAATCCAAAATCACCATGGAAAGGCTGGTTACCAATGCGCTTACTATGGTTTTCCAGAGTGACTTGACCTTTATAATCGAGATGGTTGAACACGGTGAACGCTCGGAAGCTGACTTTTATGTATCTTCTACTTACGGAGGAACCCAGGTGGTAAAAAACGATCCCGGGGAAGCCAGGGGGGGCGGGGTAGTCGATGTTATATCTCTTGCTCTTCGAGTAGCTATGCTTGAAACTACTAGACCGCCGGTAGATGGTCCCTTAGTATTGGACGAACCCGGGAAACATGTTTCGGATGATTATGTACGCAATCTTGCCGAGTTCTTAAATACCGTTTCGCATTCTTTTAATCGCCAGATATTAATGGTTACTCATAACCAACAACTTGCCGACGCCGGATCTACTGCTTATCAGATCGAGATGAAGGGAGGGGAAAGCCAGGTAATCCCTCTCTATCAGAAAACCGAGTAGAAGTTCTATTGACTAATTTTTACCCGCAAGGCTTCCCGCAATTCCTCTTCATTACTGAAAAACGTCGGAAGATTCTCGAGGGGCATCATTCCCATGAACACATCTATCACTGCTCGCAGAACTTCTTCTTTGGTAATAAGGCTCTTTGAGGAATCATAACCTTTGTTAACCACCTTACTTAGCCAATCGATTTGATCATTATAAAGATGAACCGGCATCTGCATTCGGGAACGTTTCGGAGCCTGAGTGCTGCGAGAAGATTCACGTTTCTCATGATTTTTATCTTCAGTTTTCACAGCCAATGACTCGGAAACAGCTGGCTGTACAACTGTTTCACCAGGTGTACTGTTGGAACTTCTAAGACGAGCTTCCTGCCATTGTTGGCGGGCCAGTTTTTCAATTCTTGGATTAGGTTTCGCCCTTCTATCAGATATAACATGGTTAAACCAGGTAACAGCCTCCTGGTATTGATCAAGCCGGCGGTAAAGCTCACCAATTAGGTATGCAACTGATTTGCCGTCCAGGTTCCCAAGTGGCATAGGTTCATTGTTATAAGCAGCTAAATAAGAGTTCAAGGCCTGTTGTAAATAGCTATGTTCCAAGTCCCCGTCGCCGATCTCGCGTGCGATCCATGCAGCAGACAAATAAATTCCGGCCATTTGACCGGAAGGTAGTTTTTTCAATTGGGCGGATTGCAATGCCAGTTGCCAGCTTTGTAAAGCATCAGATATATTTCGTTCGCCCGTCAGACGAACCGGTTTAGTTGTTATCTGGCTAAGAGCCCTGGCTAACTCTTCGACATTTTTTATTTGTTCCTTAAAGGAAGCGGCGGGAGCCGCATAATTACAAGCAGGACAAACAATGACAGAATAATGTAAAGGATTTACGCCATTATATATTAAGTGAAAATCGCTCTCCTGTTCCTTAACGTTTAAGGCAGAACTGCGAATTGCAAGACTGGAAAAGGGAAGCGAACAGATGGGACAATTCATTTGACGTGAATAAAAACCGTCGGACAAAGTTATACACCTCCAAGCTATGCCACTTATTGCCATTGTTAACTATATTAAACGATAATCTGAATATAAGATGCATGGGACATATAATCTATCTAATTATACTACTTACCGCCTAAATTATCTTAATATTTTGTGCAATTACATCCTGACCGATTAACCTGTTTGGCACGGGCTTGCGCTAGCGGGATTTAGTGATAGAATTTAGTATGTCTGGAGTAATAGCCAATGTCGGTAAATGCCAGGCACAAGGAAACACAGTTAATAAATTGATTGTACTAGGATGAGGGATGTAATGGACATTAATAAGATTGAAGAAGCAATACGCATGATTATAGAAGCTATTGGAGAAGACCCGGAACGGGAAGGGTTAAAAAACACTCCGCAAAGAGTTGCCCGGATGTACCAGGAAGTTTTTCGGGGAATAGATGAGGACCCCAGCGAACACCTGGAAGTTTGTTTTACCGAGTCCCATGATGAGATGGTCCTTATTAAGGACATTCCACTGTATTCCTTGTGTGAACATCATTTTCTGCCGTTTTATGGTAAGGCACATGTAGCCTATATTCCACGCAAGGGTAGGATAACTGGGCTTAGTAAATTAGCCCGGGTGGTTGAAGGGTATGCACGACGTCCGCAGCTGCAAGAACGATTAACATCACAAATTGCCAATTCCATTAACGAAAAACTAAACCCCTGGGGAGTCATAGTGGTAATTGAGGCCGAACATATGTGCATGACGATGCGGGGAGTAATGAAACCAGGTTCATTAACAGTAACATCGGCAGTAAGGGGCATCTTTGAGACCAGTGCGGCATCGCGGGCCGAAGCCCTTGCTCTGATAAAAGGAAAATAATTAGAGGTGGTTGAATGCCTGAGGAAGATAAGGGAAAACTTGAATTAATCGCCCAGAAAAACTTTGCCGAGAATCCAGACCTGGTTAGGGTCGTAGATTTTTTAAATAAGACTTTAAAAGAAAAAAAGGTTATTTTTGGGTTAAATAAAAATAAAGAAAAAGGATATATGACCCTGAGTATATATTAAAGGTAGTTGGGGTATTAATTATGGATGATTTTAAGGGCCTATTAAAAGAGACAGTTAGCATAATTATTATAGCCTTTGTACTCGCCATGGCTTTAAGATTATGTGTAGTTGAAGGCAGAGTAATTCCCAGCGGATCAATGCTTCCAACCATTCAACTGCAGGATCGGGTTATGGTCTGCAAATTCATTTACTGGTTTAAGGAACCAAGTCGTGGCGACATAGTTGTTTTTAAACCACCGGAAAGCCTGGGACAACAAGATGACTACATAAAAAGAGTAATCGGTCTACCTGGAGAAAAGGTAGAAGTTAAGAATGAGAAAGTATATATCAACGACGAACCTCTCGAAGAGCCATATATCATGGAAGCTCCCAGTTATGATTTCGGCCCGGTGATTGTTCCTAAAGACTCGCTGTTTGTAATGGGCGACAACCGAAACGAAAGTTTCGATAGTCATGCCTGGGGAACCTGGTTAAAAAGAGACCATTTAAAAGGTAAAGCTTTCATCATATATTGGCCGCCCAAACACTTTGGATTATTGAAATAGGAGGCCAAAGTGAGGTTTCTATTAACTAACGATGACGGGTGGCATTCTAAAGGCATTCAAGTTTTAGCAGCAGCCTTAAAAGAGATTGCAGATATCAGCATAGTAGCACCAGATAGGGAACGCAGTGCAACCGGTCACAGTATTACCGTATTTAAACCATTAATGGTTGCGAAAATAGACCGTCCCGACTTGGCCCCAGAGGTTTATACTGTGAGCGGGACTCCGGTTGACTGTGTAAAAATGGCGGTTAGCACCCTCCTAAAAGAAAAACCCGATATGGTCATTTCCGGTATTAACAACGGACCAAATTTGGGGACTGATGTGCTATACTCCGGCACCGTGTCAGCCGCGGTGGAAGGAGTAATCATGGGGGTTCCGTCCCTAGCTGTATCCCTAGCATCTTATAAGCCAGATGAGGATTATGAGTTTTCAGCCAGATTTACCCGGGCTATATGCCGACAATTAATTAATGACGGAATACAGAAAGACATTTTGTTAAATGTTAATATTCCGGCCATCGCGCGCGAACAGATTAAAGCTTTACGAATAACCCGGTTAGGCAAACGAAATTACGAGAATACCTTCGAAGAAAGAAAAGATCCACGGGGCAGGCATTATTTCTGGCTGGGAGGCGATGTGGTCCAGGAAGACCAGGAACCAGATAGTGATGTGACTGCAGTAGCCGAAGGTTATATTTCAGTTACACCTATTCATTTTGACTTGACAGATTATCGTATTATCAATGAATTCCGTAATCGTTATCATGACTTCATTAATCATGTACCTAACACGGATATCTAATTAACTCAGCATCTTAGGAAATGTGGGGAACACTTATTGTATCTTACTCTAATAATTTATAGCTTAATTTTCTTCTTAATAATCAACTTGGGTTGGCTGCGAAAACGCCTAACTAAAAAAGAAGTCCCACCACGATCTATGGCTCAACTAGTGATTTTGCCGCTCTCGCTGGGTATTGCTATTACTGTGGTTAACAAGTTACTTCAGGTAGTTTTTTTATGGAAACTTGTAATATTCATGCTAATTGCAGGTTTAATATATTGGTGTTTTACTGTTTTCCTAAAAAAATAAATCAGTTATAATAATGAAGATTGTGTATTGACAAATCAATCAATACTTCTTTGATATTGAATTAACACAAGGAGGGAAATTGATGAAGGTTTACCCGACCCCCAGCATTAGAAACATTGCGGTAATCGCACATGGAGGTTCAGGTAAGACCTCACTGACCGAGGCCATACTTTATAACACTGGCGTTACCACCAGGTTAGGCAAGGTTGATGAGGGAAATACCGCTTCTGATTATCTGCCCGAAGAAATTAAAAGGAACATGAGCATAAGCACAACTCTAATACCGTGCGAGTACCGGGATTGTAAATTGAATGTTCTAGATACACCAGGTTTTGCCGATTTCCTGGGCGAAGTTAAAGCAGCTTTGAGGGTAGTAGATAATACTATTGTTGTCCTGTCAGCGGTAGCTGGGGTTGAAGTTCAGACCGAAATTTATTGGGATGAATCTCAGGGCATGCCCAAAGTGGCATTTATAAATAAAATGGATCGGGAAAACGCCGACTTTTACAAGACCCTTGAAGATATGAGAAATAAATTCTCCGGAACAATCGTTCCCATACAAATACCTATTGGAGCAGAATCTAACTTTAAGGGTGTTGTTGATTTAGTAAAAATGAAAGCCTTGATATTTGAAGCTGGAACTGGCAAATATCGCGAGGAAGATATCCCTGCAGATATGAAGGATGAAGTTGAAAAGTATAAGGAACAGTTAATTGAAGCAGCCGCTGAAGGTGACGATGAACTTCTGAATAAATACCTGGAAGGTGAAGAACTTACCGACGAAGAAATACGTCTGGGAATACGCGAAGCGGCCTCCAACGGCACTGTAGTATTTGTCTTTTGTGGTGCCGCAACCAGTAACCTGGGAATTATACCCCTGATGGACTTCCTGGTAGATTGCATGGCTGCCCCGAAGGAAATGGAGAATGGCGAAAACCTTAACCAGAAGCCTCTGGGGGCACTGGTGTTTAAGACCGTCGCCGACCCTTATATCGGGCGTCTTAACTTCTTTAGAGTATTTCAAGGGGCCATGAAGTCCGATTCGGTTGTCTACAACTCGAATCGGGAAAAAGACGAAAAGGTCAGTCAGATTCTTATTATGCGGGGGAAAGAACAACAAGGTGTTCCAGAGGTTAAGACCGGCGACATTGCTGCTATAGCCAAATTAGCAGAAACCGTAACCGGAGATACCTTAACAGTAAAAAGCAATCCACAAGAACTGGCCGCTATAGACTTCCCGGTACCAACTCTTGGTACGGCTATAGAGCCTAAGAGTAAGGGTGATGAAGATAAATTAGGCAATGCCCTGCAGCGTTTAATAGAGGAAGATCCCACGATTAACCTAGAAAAGAATACGGAAACCAAGCAAACGATCCTGAAAACCATGGGTGAGTCTCATACCGATATAATAGTCGAAAGACTGCAAAGGAAATTCGGAGTAGAAGTCAAAACCGCTGAGATGCGCATACCCTATCGCGAGACTATAAGAGCACAGGTACAGGTGGAAGGTAAACATAAAAAACAAACTGGCGGGCACGGACAATATGGTCATGTCTGGCTGCGAATGGAACCTTCTGAAGAGAACTTTATTTTTGATGAAGAACTGTTTGGCGGATCGGTTCCCAAGCAATATGTGCCTGCGGTTGAAAAAGGTGTCCGCGAAGCCCTGGCGGAAGGCGTTATAGCAGGATACCCGGTTACCAACGTAAAGATTGTCCTCTACGATGGATCATACCATACGGTGGATTCGTCTGAAATGGCCTTCAAACTGGCGTCCATTATGGCATTCAGAAAGGGAATGGAACAATCTCGGCCAGCACTCCTGGAGCCTATTTACAATGTTGAGGTTGAAGTACCAGAGCAGTTTATGGGTGATATCATTGGCGATCTTAACAGTAAGAGGGGCCGTGTTCTAGGAATGGAGCCTCAAGGAAGAAAACAAGTCATTAAGGCCCAGGTACCTCTTAAGGAAATGGCTCGTTACAGCATCGACTTGAAATCGATAACTCAGGGACGCGGCCATTTTACCATGGGATTCAGTCATTACGAGGAAGCTCCTCCTAAGGTAGCTGAGGAAGTTGTTGAAAAGGCCAAAAAGGAGAAGGAATAAACTTTAGTTAAAACAACAAGCCCCTGAGATAGACTTTATTCTATTTCAGGGGTATTTTTATGCTCACATAGTTGTATGGTGCCGCACTCTATTATTAATTACATTTCGAAATGGTCTTAGGATCATCCAAGTAATTCGCCTGCAATTTAAGATATTCCTTAGGTCAATAATAATGTAAAAAATTCTGAAATATCTGGGTTTGCTTAGAAGGAAAAACCGTTGGAGGGTAGAATTTCTATTAATGACGATGATGTCGAAAAAACACGAAGACTAAGGAAATAACCGGAGGTGACAACTATTTGCCCGAATTAGCAGAGTTTATGTCGGGTCTATTGTCGGAAGAAGAGAAGGAAAGAGCCTTTGCCGCAGAAGATATTGCCTATTACAATCTGGTGGATGGGGCTATCCCTCTGGTAGAACGTCTCCAGGTCGAAGACTCACGTTTTGTCCGAGAAGTTATTGTTAATAGTTTAAAGGCTCTGAAAGCTAAACAGATTGTAGATAATGTCCTTCCTTTACTACGCAGCGATGACGCCTTCCTACGTAATTCAGCCATTGATATTCTGGTAGTCCAGGATGAGTCTGATATGGATTCTTTACGTATGCTCTTACATGATCCGGAAAAGGATGTTCGTAAATTTGTATTGGATATTCTAGTTCAATTAGGAACGGTTTATGCTGTTAGTCTATTAACCGAAGCATTGAATGATTCTGACATAAACAATGTTATCACTGCCGTTGAATACCTTGGGCGACTCGATGCATCCGCGAGTATTAATTACATAAATGATGTTTTCAATAAGACTGACAACATGCTTCTGCGTTGTACCTGTTTAGAGACTATGAGCAAGATCGGCAACAAGCAGTCTATGGATTACGTTGCTCTGAAATATCCGGACTATCAAGCAATAGGCGGCTTAGAAATGTATTCCTTCATGAAGTATTTAGCTCGAAAAGGCAGCGAGCTCCATCTTCCTATTGTCACCCAGTTAATTGTTGAAAAGGGAGAACACATGGTTAAAGAAATCATTAATGCTTTGGAAGGAATACTGCAAAGAAGTGAAATGGAATACCTGCCGAATTCATTGTTGGAAGCTCTGGATGGTTATATTGATTCCGATATTAATGAAATCAATAAATACGAGTTATTGATCCTATTATCTGATTATAAAAACGAAGAGATATCTTCAATTATTAAAAAGCATCTAACATCGGGCAATCGTATGGTATGCTTGGGAGCCGTGGAGGGCGCGGGTAATTATGGCAATAAAGAATTTGAATCAACTCTAAAGGAACTAAGAGAAAATGCTGATGATCCCGAGTTGTTAGATGCCATTGAAAAATCTCTTCGATTTTTGAGTTCATGAGGTGAAGCTGTGGAGCTAGTAATTGAAGACTTCATTAAAATACGAAACCTTGTTTATGAGCGAACCGGAATATTTTACGCTGAAAACAAAGTCTATTACATAAAAAAAAGATTAATGAAACGCATGGAAGCCCGGGGAATAGATGATGTAGATAGTTATGTTAAATACCTTAAGCTTTATGATCGAGATAATAAGGAATTTCAGGAACTAATTAATCTTTTGACTGTTAACGAGACTTATTTCTTTCGTGAATTTTCACAGTTGGAGGCTTTTGCCGAGGGCTGTCTTGAGGAAACAGTCGAAAGAAAACTGGCCAAAGGGGAAAAATTTATCAAAGCATTCTCCGCCGGTTGTTCTACCGGAGAAGAGCCATATACTCTGGCTATTATCTTAAAAGAAATGCTTGAAGATTATAATAACTGGAATGTGCTGGTCAAAGGCGGCGATATAGATCTTAACGTACTTGCTCATGCTCGGCGTGGAATCTACGATAGCCGTTCGGTTAAAGATGTTCCCCCTGTCTATCTAAAAAAATATTTCAAACGATTATCCAGTGAAGAATACGAAATATCCGAAGAGATAAAAGATATGGTTACCTTTGAACATGTAAACCTTATGGATCGAAGGTCATTACGGTACGAAGACAATTATGACTTTGTTTTTTGCCGCAACGTTCTAATATATTTTGATGACATATCTCGTAAACAGGTGGTAGAAAAATTTTATACCATGCTGAATAAGGGTGGCTATATATTCTTAGGACATGCTGAATCATTAAGTCGAATAAGTACGGCATTCAAGATACGTAAAATGAATGGCCATATTTTATACCAGACATAGAGAGCCGGATGGAGGGGGTTTAGAAAAATGAAAAGCAGGGTTTTAATCGTAGATGACTCGGATATGATTCGTAATTTTCATAGTTACATATTGCAGAATGCCGGATTTAAGATTACAACTGCGATCGATGGGGCGGATGCGCTGGAGAAGATTTATACCAGCGATGAACCCTGGAATATGATCATAACAGACATTAACATGCCTAACATGGATGGTTATGTATTTATTGAGCGGTTAAGAGAAGATCCGAATTATGAAAACACCCCTGTAATTATCATATCAACCGAAGATGAACTTAAGGATAAGAATAAAGGGTTTGAAGTTGGCGCCAATCTCTACATTGTGAAACCAACTGATCCTGATGTTTTACTGGAAAACATATATATGCTCCTGGGAGAGTAGGAGAAAGGTGGGTTGACCTACCGTGAAGTTTGCCTTTTCCTCGGATGATATCGATATTCTTGAGGGGATTGTAGAGGAGTCTTCAGAACACCTTAATGGAATAGAAGAAGGAATACTAAAGCTGGAAAGCGAGTTTGATTCAGAACTGGTTGATAGTGTTTTTCGTGCCTTGCATTCGGTTAAAGGAGTTGCCAGCTTTGTAGAATTTTCTCCCATCGAAAAGACCGCTCACGCACTCGAAAACCTGATGTCCGGTATGCGAAAGGGTCTTTATGGTGCCAATGGAGATATTACCGATGTGCTCTTACGGGGAGTCGATATCTTAAACCTTCTCATCAAAGAATTGGCCTCTCATTTGCAATTACTACATAATGACCCACCTAATGACGAGTTTGAGTTGGATATTGAACCGCACGATTATGAGAATTTTGTTGTGCGGGTGGAACAGTTACGATCGGATTTGGAATCGGGAAATCCTGAAGACATTAATCACGAAAATAGCCAGCCTGAAAAAAACAATACCGAGCAGACGTTAGATTCCTCGGCTTTACTGGATCAGGTGCTTCCTGACTTCATTGAAGAAACCGCCGAACATCTAGAACTAATCGAAATATTGAGTGTTGAGCTGGAAAAACGCCCTGGTGATCCGGAAATCCTAAATGGCATTATGCGCAGTTTTCATAGCATTAAAGGTGGAGCTGGGGTTGTCAGCAGCGTAAGCAAGAATAACGACTTGAATAAAATTGCAGACAATATTCATGCAATTACTCATAGCGCTGAATCGTTAATGCAAACCCGCCAAAAGAGTAGTAAACCCCTTACCCATGATATGGTAGATCTCATACTTTCAACGGTTGACCGGGTTGCAGTACTGGTCAAGTCGATTGAAGAAGGAACCAACAATTACTTCCCGGTTGAGGATCTTGTTGAACGGATGAATGTTTTGACTGGGAGGGAAGGAAACCAACCTCAAATTATAGTTGAACAATCATCATCAAAATCAACCAAAACTAAACAACTAGCAGCCTTGCAGAATATTTCATCCCAGGCGCTGGAATCTATCCGGCATATTATTAGCAGCTTCACTATAGAAGAACCGGTTCAGGTCAAACAGCAAAAACAGTTTATTCGGGCATTAAACAATGTAATATCAGCTGTTCGTTATATGGGCTATGAAGATTTAGAGCATATGTTTGTAGAACAACTGGAATATATTAAGACCTGGTCTCCCGAACACCAAGTTGTTACTAATGAAATTCAGAATTTCTTAAATAAAGGCTATGAGAAAGCTCACGGAGTGCTACAGTTAAAGATTTCAACTTTACAGGATATGTTAAACGCTATTCCTGAAGAATTTGAGAATAAACTCCTGGGAGAAATCTTGGTCGATGAGATGAAGATAACACCAGGGCAATTGGATCATGCTTTGAAGAAGCAAAAGATGCTGGGTGAGATTCTTATTGAAGAGGGTCTTATTAAACAGTCAGATCTGACTAATGCTTTGGAGCATCAAACTAAAGCGCGCAGTATATCACCAGCCGGAAAGGGAGATATAAGAGCTGGGGCCGACATTGCCTCCCAGTCAATTCGGGTAAGCCAGGAGAAACTCGATTTTCTCGTCAATATGATTGGTGAATTGTTAATTGCGCGCAACCGGATATCACACCTGGCTACGAGGTCCAGCATTGATGGCAACTTTTCTGGGTTGGTTCGAGACCTCAAGAATGCGGCCGCCGATATTTCAAGAATATCGGATGAGTTACATAACGGTATAATGTCAGCCAGAATGGTACCTTTGAGGACACTCTTTCAGCGATTTCCCCGGACAATTCGGGATATATCCCGGCGGGCAGGTAAGGATGTAGAACTCACAATTGAGGGTGAGGATACCGAATTGGATAAGAGTGTTATGGAAGCAATAAACGATCCGCTGGTACATATGTTAAGAAATTCAGTTGATCATGGTATTGAAACGTCCGAAGTTCGCAGAGAAATCAGGAAACCAATTCGGGGCAATGTTTCTTTAAAGGCCTATTACCTGGGCAACAATGCGGTAATTGAGATTAAAGACGATGGAAAAGGTTTAAATGCCGAAGAACTCAAACTTAAAGCTTTACGAAAAGGGCTTATCAGTGCGGAACAGATTGAGGCCCTGCGTGAAGATGAAGCATTTCAGTTAATATTTTTACCTGGCTTTAGTACCAAAGAAGAAGTCACTGATTTGTCTGGACGCGGAGTAGGAATGGATGTTGTTAAAAGCAACATAGAGGCAGTAGGGGGTACGGTTAGTATAGCCAGTGTGCTCGGTAAAGGTACAACCATTACCTTAAAAATTCCACTTTCAATGTCAATCGTAAAAGGACTTATTGTGGAGATTGGCGACAGTAGTTTTGTAATAACTCTGGATTCAATTGTTGAAACCGTTAAAGTAGCGCCAGCCAGTATAAAAAGATACAAACACAATATGGTTACAGATATACGGGGAGAAATATTGCCCTTATTAGACCTCGGGCTGCTGCTAGGCATTAATAAAATGAATAATCGACTTTCTTCCGGATCCTCATCTAAGAGTAATGAACGGATTTCAGTAGTAATACTGGACGTAGAGGATATTAGGTTTGGATTAATAGTTGATCGATTTCAGAAGGAACAGGAATTTGTCGTTAAATCATTAATTGATGAGCTTGCAGCTTTGAAAATATATACCGGCGCAACGATTCTGGGCGACGGAAGTGTGGTTTTGATTTTAAATCCAGCCCAGTTAATTCAGTTGCATCTTACTCCGGGAATGGAGGAATCGTATTGGCAATAAATATTGTAGTTGCCAACCGAAAAGGAGGAAGTGGTAAAACTACTACTTCGGTAAATATTGCAGACGGGCTGTCTCGCAAAGGTCAAAGAGTGCTCCTGGTCGATGCAGATTCACAAGCCCAGGCTACCATTAGTTGCGGGGTGCTTCCGCATTCGCTGGACATGACTTTATACCAATTAATGCAAGTGGCCATGCACGAATCTGATAGCAAATCAGCTATCGGAAGTGCAATTCTGAGAAAGGTTAAATCTTTTGATTTCATTCCATCTCGACCGGACCTTTCAGCTATTGAGATAGAAGCCGCGCAGTTTCCGGGTAGAGAATCCTTGTTAAAGGACATTCTGTTAAGACTGGATCGAGAGTATGATTTCATTATTATCGATTTGCCTCCTTCATTGGGCCTAATTACCATAAACGGCCTGGTGGCTGCCAATAAACTTTTGATTCCAGTGGAGCCAAGTTTTTTGTCGATGGATGGGCTGGCTCAGATGATGAGTATTTTGTACCGGGTAAATGCTGATTTAAATCCCGATCTTCGTCTTCTGGGGATTTTGCCTATTAAATGCGATTTAAGGACCAACCTGGCCCGAAGTGTTGTAGATGAGATAAAAAAGAATTTTGGCCCGGATTTGCTGCTGCCGGCAATTAGAAATGATGTTAAATTAGCCGAAGCACCAAGCTTCGGAAAGACCATATTCGAATATGCAGCCAGCTGTCGGGGAGCTCAAGATTATACAAATTTGGTCAAAAAAATTTACATATTAAGTGGTGAATCTAATGGCAGGTAAGAAGAATCTGGGTATGGGACTGGATCTTTTGCTTTCCTCCGCAGGTGCGATTAACAGTCAAAATGACACTCATTTTTTAGAGCAAAGCAAGGAACTAATGAATAAAGCCCTTAGTGCTGATAATAGTCGTTGTCCATTCGAAGCTTACTATTACTATCGAAAACTAATTGATAGCGTTCCAGATCAGGAGATGCACACCAGTCCGGAAATACTTTCAACCGTAAGTCAAGCCTGTAATAATGCGGGGGTAATATTATTTGAACATGGGTATTCCAATGATGCCATTAAGCTGCTGGAACTGGCGTTAAAACTTGACCCCCAAAATCGGACTGCTGGCGAGAACTTCAAAGCTATTTCCGAATAACAAAGTATAAATAAGGCTTCTTCAAGGAGATGTAATCTGATGGGGCACGATAAACCACTGAAATCAACTAAATCAGAGAACTTGTTATCTCCCGGTGATTATATTGATCAGGGCCCGGAAACATCCCGGGTCAAAGGCAGTCAAAATGTAGCCGAAGGTTTAGTTGGTATTGATCTGGGTACAACCAATTCTCTGGTTGCCTTCATCAACCGTGAGGGAAAGGCGGAAATAATCATTAATGAGCGAGGCGATCGCTTGACCCCGTCGGTTGTTCATTTTAAGAGCGATCAGGAGGTCATGGTTGGGGAATTAGCCCGATCACAAATGATCTTAAAGCCTGATCGCACTGTCAGTTGCATCAAACGGCATATGGGCTTTAATTATGAGGCTAAAATCCAGGATAGAGGATATACACCGCCAGAAGTCTCTGCCTTAGTGCTAAGGAAACTGGTGCAGTATGCTGAGAAGTTTCTGGGACAAAATATTGAGTCAGCGGTGGTTACTGTTCCGGCTTATTTTAATGACAATCAGCGTCAGGCTACCTTGGTTGCCGGTGAACTGGCTGGCATTAAAATAATTCAGCTTCTCAATGAACCAACTGCTGCCGCTCTGGCTTATGGAGCCGATTCAGACAATTCAGAAAATGTCTTGGTTCTCGATATCGGTGGAGGTACTTTTGATATAACTTTGATGGAACAGGAACATGGGCTTTTCCAGGTAATCTGCACCGGGGGATCAACTTCACTGGGCGGAATTGACTTCGATAATCGTCTGGTTGATTTTATTATTGATTCCTTCAAACAAACAGAAGGTATTGATTTAACCGAAGACAAGATAGCGCTTCAGCAGATACAGATCAATGCTGAGAAAGCCAAAGTAGACCTCTCAACCGTGCAGGAATGTTCAATTCTAATACCTTATATTACTATGGGCGCTAATGGACCGATTCACCTTAATCAATCCATAAGCCGCAATCAGCTTAGTCATATTTGCCGCGATCTTTTCGTTGATATTCGGTTACTTATTGAAAAAACCTTAAAGAAGGGCAATGTTGACGCCGAGTGGGTGGATGTAGTAGTCCTCGCCGGAGGTGCTTCTAGAATGCCCGGTTTTAGAGCCATGGTTGATGATATGTTTGGCAGTGCCCGGGTAAAATCAGAGATTAATCCTGATGAAGTAGTTGCCCTCGGAGCTGCAATTGAAGCAGGTATGTTAACCGGGGAAATTGACAGCATTGAACTACTCGACGTAACAAGTCAGTCTTTAGGAATAGAAGACGACCAGGGTGACTTCGTTACTCTGGTACCCGCCAATACTTCTTACCCGGTTTCACGTTCAAGTTTATTTACTACAGTAGTGGAC